>CACGAJ010000005.1 GCA_902570945.1 uncultured Synechococcaceae cyanobacterium | reverse complement strand
AGATCATAGATTCTATTTTCTTAAGTTGATCTTCTCCATCTTTTATCATCCCTTCATCAATTTTATTCATTCCAGGAATCAATTTAATCAATCCCCCGAGTGATCCCATTCTCTTAATTAATCTCATTTGCTTTACAAAGTCATTAAAATCGAAAGTCGCTTCTTGAAGTTTCTTTTGCATTGCCTCTGCATCAGCAAGCTCAACTTCTTTTTGTGCCTTTTCAACAAGTGTTAATACATCACCCATTCCTAAGATTCTGCTAGCCATTCTCTCTGGATGGAATGGTTGCAGTGCCTCAATTTTTTCACCTACACCAATAAATTTTATGGGTTTACCACTTATTTTTCTTATAGATAGTGCAGCACCTCCTCTTGAGTCTCCATCCAACTTAGTCAGTATCGCGCCTGAAATTCCTACTTTCTCATGAAATGACTTTGTCAAATCAGCTGCTTCTTGCCCAATCATAGAATCAACAACAAGTAAAACTTCATCAGGATTAGAAACCTCTTTTATTCGAACCATTTCACTCATCATTGAATTATCAATTTGCAATCTTCCTGCAGTGTCAATAATTATCGAATTAAAATTATTCTCACTTGCATAATTCAAAGCATCCTTTGCTATCTCTTCTGGTTTGCTATTTTTTTCTATCGCTGAAAAGACTTCCAAGTCATGTTGACTCCCTAATGTTTTAAGTTGCTCTACAGCTGCTGGTCGATAAATATCTGCAGCAACCAAAAGGACTTTTTTTTCTTTTTCCTTCAAATAAAGGCCTAATTTTCCTGTTGCAGTTGTTTTGCCAGCCCCCTGTAGTCCTGCCATTAAAATAACAGTAGGACTATTTTGATTTTCGTTTAAGGGAGAATTTTCATTCCCCATAATATTAATCAATTCTTTATTTACAACTTCTATAAATTTTTGACCTGGGTTTACACCCCTAACTACTTCTTCTCCGATAGCTTTAACTTTAACATCCTCAATAAACTCTTTAACTACAGACAAGCTAACATCGGCATCTAGGAGTGCTCTTTTCACCTCCTTCAAGGCATCGTTTATGTTATTTTCACTAATTTTTGCTTCGCCTCTTAAACCCTTTACTGCGTCTTCAAAGCGTGATGAGAGTTCATCAAACATCATTAAAAAGTAATTTCAACTATTATAGATGATCTCGAAGTTTATACCTACAAGCTAGGAGCGAAATTAACCAATTTCCATGATCCATCTTGGAAACCAAGAGTATACTTTACCCTCAAAGGTTCAGATGTGTCAGAAATTAATTCTCCAGATTCTTTTATCAATTTTTCTGAAAAGATTAAATCTACAAAAACAACAATCCTTGATGAAGTCTGTGATTCTAATTCTATTTTTTCAATTTTAGCGTTTCTTTCAGTTACGACGCCTTCCTTTAAATATTTTTCTCTCTCTTTAATTGTTCTTTTAATTAAATTTTCTCGAGCAACTTTAGAAAGATTAATTTCACTTCTTCCTGCTAAATAATTATGTTTATTTGTAAGCCAAAAATTTATTAAATTTTTTAACTCTTCTAAAGAAGGCGAGGCTTTAGTGATTTCTTCGAATATAGGTGTATTATTTGAAGTTATGTCACCCGTATTAGGCTCCAGTTCATTTAAAAGATTTTTTTTAATTTCTTGAGCAATATCTTTCTCAATACCCTTTGGATTTTCATCTAAAGTTATTAGAGTTTTATCTGAAAAAGCTTCATCTTGGATTGATTTTTTAAAATTATTTTTTAGAAATCCAATGCCAATTCCGAATGCAAATAAGATCAAAAAAGCATATACATAAATTAAATAAGGTGAACGACTAATGCTCTTTTTATCTTTCAAAAATTCCCCAAAACTAAATTTTAATTCAGCTACTTTTTCAATAAAATACTTATAAACTTCAGATGGTTTATTCTCAAAGAATTGATCATTGAATTTGTTCTCTTGCCTATCAAATTCTTCATATTCTTCTTTTATGCCTCCTGGCCAAGGCAATTTCCTCTCATTAACATTTCCCGAGTTACTTTCGAAATCTTCATTTATTCGTGTCGATGATTCTTTTAAAGTATTGTGGTTCTGTAGATTTGATTTGGTTACAGGTTTATTTGATTTCTTTTCTAATTTTTCAATAAATTCTTGAATTTCCCTATCTTCAAACCAAGAATCTAAATCTACTTCTTTTAAGTCAATGTCTCTGTAACCGACTAAAACATCATTCTCTAACCAATTTTTGCAGAAAATACATATAGCTTCTAATTTATTTCCTGGATAAAAATTAAGCCAATCTCGTAAATTTTCATCAGAACTACTAGAAAACCTTGCTGTGGCCTGTTCAATATCTGCCAAAAGCAAGTCTAAACAACCAACAAGAGGCATTGAATCAAGACCTGATACATTTAGTTTCCTTAAAATTTTCTTAGCTTCAAATAACTTATCTGGCTTTCTTCTTGAGAAACCAATTGCAGTCAAAGATAGAAAAGCTAAAAATCCTGCTTCAAATGATCCTCTTTTGTGTAATTCAAGAAATAAATCTATCTGTTCTTGAACTGTCAAATATGGTTTTATTTGTTGGAAAAAAGCTTCAAACTCTCTCTGATTTAGATAATTTCCATATTCAGATTTATTATTTCCTTCCAAACCACCTCTTTTTATTATTAAATTTTCTAACATGCCTAAACCTTTTTTATGAGACTCCTGATCATTGAAATCCCTACTAAGTAGATCTAAGATCCTGTAAGGAAGCAAAGAAACCAAGTCTTCTTCAAGTTCTTTCCTTAATTCTCCAAGCTTTCCCATCCTTTGAAGTAGTTGTATCCCTTCATGCAAAAAATCTGCAGCATTTGAATAGCATCTAATCTGTTGTTCTTGAATTGCAGAATCTCTAGCAGTTAAAGCTGCTAATAAAGTTAAATCAGCTTCTCTAGTACTTCCTAAGGCTGGAGTTTGTGGGGGCTGCAAAGCTTTCCTTGTAATTTTAAAAGCTTCTTTCGGAGAACCTGATTCCCAAAGCAATATTAATCCTGCCACTTCTCTATTCGAGGGGAACTCCAATTGAGATGATCCATCGAGTAACAAATTTTCATATTCTCGCCTACTTTCTGGATCTGTGAGCAAATCAGCAGTCAAACGAAGTAACTCTGATCTTTGAGTTAAAACCTCATAAGTAAAACCTTCATCAGGTGTTTTATCTAACCGTAATTGAAACGCCCTTAAAATTTCCTCGGATGTTGCAGAGGGGCTTACGCCAATTAAACGAAAATGGTCTAAAGGAAGTTCCAAGCAAATATCCTATTGAAATTTCTTAGACAAATCTTATCAAGTTAAAAATTTTTTTCACAAGGTCTTACAGAGTTATTAAAAAAATTTATGAAATTCGACCGTCACGCCCTAGAATGTTAACAAATCAAAACTTCATAAAGGTAATTTCTTGGAAACACACGTAGAGAGAATCTCAAATCTTCAAGATATAAAAAAAGCCAAATTAGATCGAGAAACCGGATTATTTCTTTATGAGGATATGATACTTGGTCGAAGATTCGAAGATAAATGTGCAGAAATGTACTATAGGGGGAAAATGTTTGGTTTCGTTCATCTATACAACGGTCAGGAAGCTATAAGCACTGGGGTAATTGGTGCCATGAAAAAGAAACATGATTGGTTTTGTAGTACTTATCGCGATCATGTTCATGCTTTAAGTGCTGGTGTTCCCTCCTTCGAAGTAATGAGTGAGCTTTTTGGTAAAGCTACAGGTTGTAGTAAAGGCCGAGGAGGATCAATGCACTTATTTTCAAGAGAGCACCACTTACTTGGAGGATACGCATTCATTGGGGAAGGAATTCCAGTTGCTTTAGGGGCAGCATTTTCAAGTAAATATAAAAAGGAAGTTGCGGGTAATAATTGTAGTGATGCAGTAACTGCAGCATTCTTTGGAGATGGGACTTGCAATAATGGACAGTTTTATGAATGTTTAAATATGGCCCAATTATGGAAATTACCAATAATTTTTGTTGTTGAAAATAACAAATGGGCTATTGGTATGGCTCATGATAGAGCAACCAGCAATCCTGAAATCTGGAGAAAAGCATCTGCTTTTGGGATGCATGGTGAGGAAGTTGATGGGATGGATGTATTAGCAGTAAGAGGAGCATCACAAAGAGCGATTGAGCGAGCTAGAGCAGGTGAAGGGCCCACACTTTTAGAATGCTTAACTTATAGATACAGAGGACATTCTCTTGCCGATCCAGATGAGTTAAGGTCTGAGAAAGAGAAGGAGTTTTGGGGAAAAAGAGATCCTATTAAGAAATTGTCCAAAGAAATTATTGATGGCAAATTCGCAACAGAAGAAGAATTAAAAAACATTGAACAGAAAATTGATCTTGAGATTTCAGAGTCTGTTAAAAATGCTTTAGAAGCACCTGAACCACCTTCAAAAGAATTAACTAAATATATTTGGGCCGAAGATTAGATTAAATACCGCTGGGTAATTTTCTAGTTAAATTTCTCAATTTTCTTAAGGCCTTAAGTTCAACTTGTCTTACTCTTTCCCTTGAAACTT
The DNA here is from genome assembly GCA_902570945.1 of uncultured Synechococcaceae cyanobacterium. Classification (GTDB taxonomy): domain Bacteria; phylum Cyanobacteriota; class Cyanobacteriia; order PCC-6307; family Cyanobiaceae; genus Prochlorococcus_A. The sequence continues at coordinate 53,951 of CACGAJ010000005.1, read as the reverse complement.
CTAATAATCTTCCTATTTCAGCTAGTGTATGTCTTTCATTTCCTTCTAGACCAAATCTTAATTTAAGAACATGTTGCTCTTGTTCACTTAAATGGCTTAACCACTTTCCAAGTTGCTCTTGATGCATTTTTTGCTCAACTTGATCTAAAGGCTCTTCGTTGGTGCTATCTGCAATTAACTCACCTAAAAAACTCCTCCCATCATCCCCATTCACTGGAGCATCTAGACTACTTGTTGATAACGCTTGTCTTAAAACAGAGTCTAATTCTTCTACATCAATTTCCATTGCTTCTGCAATTTCAATTCTGCTTGGCATCGCACCAAGTTTGTGTGCTAAATCTCTACTAACTTTTCTTATTGAAGCTAACCTTTCACTTAAGTGAACTGGTAAACGGATAGTTCGTGATTGACAAGCAATTGCTCTTGTCATACTTTGTCTAATCCACCAAAAAGCATAAGTAGAAAACTTGTATCCTCTAGTAGGATCAAATTTTTCAACAGCTCTTTCCAAACCTAGAGAGCCCTCTTGCACTAAATCAAGAAGTTCAAGTCCTTTACCTTGATATTTTTTTGCAACGCTAACAACTAACCTTAAATTAGCTTTCATCATTCTGTCCTTAGCTCTTCTACCAATTTTTATTATTCTTTTTTGCTGGGTTGTGAATTCTTTATTCTTTTCATTTAATTGGCCATCTTCGGTAAGTATCATCATTTTCTGGACTTGATTACCCAATTCAATTTCTTCAGCAGGAGTTAATAAAGGTACTCTCCCTATGTTTTGCAAATACCAACTTATTGGATCATTGCCTCTTCTTTTTTGTGGTTCTGCTTGTGCTGGTATAGATGAGACCATTTTTAACCCAATAAAGGTATTAAAACTCTCCTACATTTTTTTAGAAATAGGCAAATATTTAATGCGCGCTTCAGATTTCACCTAATATTTGTATATTTTTGTGTTTAAAACTAGAAATAACCCTCTTAAATTGTTTCTTTCAAGATATTTGTCTCAATTTTCTATTTCGCATTAATTTTGATAATTCATCACCAATAGCAGATGCATTTGACCCCCTTTTACATCTTGATGCAGCAAATGAATGTAAGAGGACGTATTTAGCAAAAAGATCAGTTTTTATATTTCTACAAATGTTTAAATCAATCGCAGAACTACCAGCTACAAATCCACATAAAAGATCACCCAATCCAGCTCTAGCTGTCTGAGAATCGGTCGCAAAAAGTTGCCACGCTTTTTTATTGTCGGCGACTATGCTGTTAGCTCCCTTTAACAAAACACTAATATTAAATTCTTTCGCTACATTACGAGCTAGCCCTACATTGGTCTCAGATTTTATATGAGGAAATAACCTTGAGAATTCTTTGATATGAGGTGTAATCCATGTTTTATATTTTCTCTCTAAGAAAAATTTTGATCCTAATTTAGATTCTGAAATTCTATTTAGTGCATCTGCATCCAAGATCAATAATCCTTCAAAACCAATAAGGAAATCTTTTGATTTTTGCCAATCATCATTATCAATTCCTATTCCTGGCCCCACAGCTAATGAGTCAAATGCACTTAAATCAATATTCTTTAATGCACTAAATAAAGAAGCATTTCCATTTTGATTAGATTGCATAGTTTCTTTTAAAACTATTTCTGGGGCAACTTGCCAAATCGATTCAGCAACTATCCCAGGCAGGGCCGCAGATATAAAGCCTGCCCCACTTGATATGGCACCTTTAATTGCTAAATATGCAGCGCCGGGATATTTTTCACTTCCAGCTATTAGTAATGTTCTACCTCTTTTGTATTTGTTGGAATTTTTTGGTAGGGAAGGTAAATCAATATTTTTTAAATCTTCGTAAGTAACCTTAAAAACTTTTTTTTCAACCTTAGATAACTTATAAGTAGGCACACCAATATTGATATGATGCAATTCTCCAATAAAAGGTAAAGCAGAATCTTGCATTAACCCAATCTTATGAAGACCAATGACCAAGGTATAGTTTGCTTTTACTGCGTTATCTAAAAAAGGCTCTCCTTTATCAGGGCATAATCCTGTTGGAATATCAATACTTATTACCTTGCCATATTCGTTATGAAATTTTTGATTTAGTAATTTAATTAATTTATCATCAACTTTTCTTGTTTGTTTATTACCAAAAACCGCATCAATCCAAAGTTCTTTACCATTAGCATCAGGGGGCTCTATTAATTTTGTGACACCAATAGATGTAAGATATTTAAGGTGGTTATTTGTTAATGTTTTTTTTGTCGGGAATGGGCACCATACCTGGACTAAAAAACCTCTCAGAAAAAGCTCTCTAGCTATTACAGCACCATCACCACCATTATGCCCAGGACCTATTAAAACAATTATTCCATGCTTTAGAAGAGATTTCCTTTTTAAGAGCCATCTACTAATTTGAATACCAGCTTTTTCCATCAATGCTTCTTGTGGCATCCCATCAGAAAACATTTCTTTCTCTAATATCAACATTTGCTTGGAATCAACAATTAAATGTTTAGAGTCAATTGTTGGCCATACAATTTCGTTCATAATTAGTACAAAGTAATTTAAGTACCGTTCAAAAATTTAAACTCCCATGTTAAAGACAAAAAAGGATAAAAAATTAGAGAACTATTTTTCTACTAATAATAAAACTAAAAAGAAGAAAAATATTATTGTAGGTCTTTCTGGTGGGGTAGATAGTTCCCTTTCAGCTGCTCTTCTTGTAGAAAGAGGCTGGAATGTTGAGGGACTAACTCTTTGGTTAATGAAAGGGCAAGGCTCCTGTTGTTCCGAAGGATTGGTAGATGCCGCGGGCCTTTGTGAAGATTTAGGTATTAATCATAAAATAATAGATTCAAGAGAAATATTCGAAAGAGAAGTAATAAAAAAAACTACTGAAAGCTATGAGAATGGATTTACTCCACTTCCATGTTCGATGTGCAACAAGAATGTGAAGTTTGAGGAGATGCTTAATTACGCAATGAACAAAAAAGACTTTACTTATATTGCGACCGGACATTACGCAAGGATAAAAAAATCATCTAATGCTGAGAAACTTGTTTATAAGGGCTTTAAATTTAAGGATTTCCTACTTCTTAGAGGCGCTGATGAGAACAAAGACCAAAGCTATTTTCTTTATTGTCTTTCACAAGAAGTACTGAGCAGATTGAAATTTCCTCTTGGTGAAATGAAAAAAGAAGAAACTAGAAAAGAAGCACTTAGACTAGGGCTTAGAACTGCTCAAAAACCAGAAAGTCAAGATCTATGTTTAGTTGAGCATTATGGATCAATGCAGACATTTATCGATAAACACATTGAACCCAAAGAAGGAGAAATTATTCATGTAACTGGTAAAGTCTTAGGACACCACAATGGTATTCATCACTTTACGGTAGGTCAAAGAAAAGGTTTGGGCATTGCGTGGCCTGAACCATTATATGTAAAAAGTTTAGATAAAGAAAAAAACATTGTATACGTCGCAGATAAAAGTAATTTATTTAATAGAGAAGCAATAATTAGCAAGGTTAACTGGGTTTCAATCGAAGAACCTAAGCGAGATATAGAAGTAGAAGCCCAAATCAGATATAGAAGTCATCCAGTAAAAGGAACTTTAATCCCTATGAAAAATTTAGATAATCCAACTAAAACTTTTAAATTAATTTTTGAAGAAAGTCAAAGTTCGGTAACACCTGGACAAGCCGCAGTTTTTTATAAAGGGGAAATCTTATTAGGAGGTGGAAAAATTAATTAATTTTTCCAAAGAAATTTAATCCCATAAAAAATATAAACAGTAGCAAAATAGGTTTTTCTCCAAATTTTGTATAGAAAGTCTTTTCAGATGAAAAATTAGGGTATACTATTTCATTTTGCTCAATATTAAAATCTAGAAGTTGAACAATTTTTCCATCATCCTGAACTAATCCCGAAGGGCCGGTGTTTGATACAAGTAAATTGTCTTTCTTATTTTCAATACTCCTTAATCTAGCCAACGACAGGAATTGATCATAAAGCTTAGTAGGATATGGATCTAAATTTGCTGCAGTTATTATTAGTTTTGCACCGTTATTAATAGCCTTTCTTATTTTCAATCCATCACTAATTTCATAACAGATGGCTACTGCTAGTGGGGGTGTAAATTTAGGATCATAAAGTCTTGAATCAGAGCCTGGTTGAATTCCTCCTAATGCAGATAATCCTCTTGAAAAACTTTCTAGAAATTTAGGTATTTTTTCGCCTAATGGAACAAGTCTATTTTTATCTATAAAAGAGGTAAAAGATTTATCTCCAATTTGAAATCCGAGTAAAGAACTTCTTAACTCATTATTGGAATTTCTGAAACCTCCTGCCAACGTATTAACCTTAATGCCTTTAGATAAATAGAAATTATTAGATAAAGTTCCTTCAGGTGCAACAAGAAGTTTTGCTTTGTTAGATAAAGCATATTTTTGAGCGATAGAAAGTTTTTGTTTAATGAATTTATAATCTATTTTTAATTTTTCTCTTGTTGGTATATTAGTTTGCCAAATAGCTACTGGATATTCATAATTTCTTTTTATTGGAGTTATTGAACCTCCAAATAAATGTAAGAAAATAATAACCAAAAGTCCTAAAAGAAGTGTTTTTCTAAATTGAAGTTTTCTTCTCCAGCTACCGTGACTATAAAAAATCCAAAACCCAATCAATAGTTGTACTACGCACAAACCACTTGCTCCAATCCATCTTGCCAAACCAGCAAGATAAATATCACCTGGAACAAGACTCTCTCCTATACCTATCCAAAAAAGTGGTGTTTGAGAAAGTATAAATTCACCAATTCCCCAAGTCAAAGATAAAAAAAATACTTTTACTGTTAAAAGTAATTTATTCATTTTAAAGACATCCTCTTTCCAGAGAATTATTTCAACCAACAAACCCCATAAATAAACTAATAAACCACCCAAAAAAGCACAAAATAATAATATAGAAATGGTAATTATTAAACTTGCAAGCCATGAGAAACCAAGCCATGTCAATGGATGAAGATCATATAACCATGAATGACTTATCAAAACGAAGAAAAACCCCCACCAAAAATTTGCTATTTTTCTCTCACTTACCTTCCATAAAATAAATAAAGATATCGGCATAAAAATCAGCCAAAAGTGAGTTGAAACAGAAATTCCTCCTAAAATTCCTCCTAAGCAAGGGTAAAAATATTGTCTTAAACTTTTAATTTGAGTCGGGATTAACAATCTAAGATTACGAAATTAAATTTATAATCACCCATTTATTGTACCTTTATTCTGTAAACTTGGTTTTAGTAACTTCAAAAATTTAAGTGAAAGAAGTCTTTATTAGTTTTGCAGTTTTTGTTTTTTGCGTTTCATTAACTCTTTTCAGTCAATTTAATTCACCACAAGTTGTTAATGCTGCCGAATCAGAAATTCAGCCAGTTCAAATAACACCTGTTGCAAAATCATCAAATGTTTCAAATAATAATTTATTTGAACTAGACCCATCAGATCCAAATCCTATACTTTTCGCTATGGCAGAAGAAATCAGATCAGACATCGATTCAAGGACTACAGAAAGTGGTCTAATTATTGAAGAAATAGCATATGGGCAAGGAGATGAAGCCATTGCTGGGAAAACAGTAACTGTAAATTACACAGGAACTTTAGAAGATGGAACACAATTTGATACGAGTATCGGTAGAGCTCCATTCAGCTTTCCCTTAGGTGCTGGAAGAGTAATAAAAGGTTGGGACGAAGGTGTTGCAGGTATGAAGGTTGGAGGTATAAGAAGATTAACAATTCCTCCTGAACTAGGATACGGATCTAGAGGAGCAGGAAATGTAATACCTGCTAATGCGACTTTAATATTTGAAGTTGAATTATTAAAAGTCAATTAAATTAAGTAAGAAAAATATCTAAGACTTTTCAATTTAGTTGATCTCCAAGTAGTATATGTACAACATCAAATATTTGAAATGCTAAGTAAATTCCTCAATTCTTTTCTAAATAAAAAATCCCCAATGACAGTTCATGCTCACTGTGATGGTCCTTGTGGTGTTTACGACCCAGCATCTACGAGGGTTGCAGCTGAAGCAGTTTTATCAATGACAAAAAAACTTATTGCACTAGAAGCTCCTTCTAGCACTGATTCAGCAGAGTGGGCGGCATACAGTAATACATTTTCGAGATATGTTGCAGTTAAAGAAGAGCAAGCAAAAGAAACAAAGAAAGAAATTCTAATTTTATGGACAGATTATTTTAAACCAGTTCACTTAGAAACTTATCCAGACTTACATGAAACCATCTGGAAGGCGGCCAAATTATGCAGTGCATGCAAAGTTAATATTGACTTAGCTCAAGCTGAAGAACTAATGACTTATGTAGAAAAGATTCATAGTATTTTCTGGGCTTCAAAAGGAAGATCAGATGCTTTTGTAAAAGCTAGTTAATCAAAATTATTTTCAAAAGTTTTTTTGATTTTATTTTATTTTTTTTAGGTTTAAGAAAAACTGCCATCATTAGTGGTGAATCGATGTTACCTTACCTAAAGGAAGGGGATATTGTATTTTTTAAAAAATATAAAAAGAATAAATCAATACTTAAAAATCGACAAATAGTTATTTTTAATCATCCACTTAAAAATAAAAACCTAATAAAAAGGATAAATTCAGTAAATCAAAATAATATTGAAGTTATTGGCGACAATATTGAATTTAGCGAAGATAGTAATAAATTTGGATTAATCCCTAACGATAAAATAATTGGGATTGTCACATCTAAATTAATTGCTCCTAAATTGAAAAATTTTTTAATTCAGAAAAACAGAAGCACTTCTTTGAATCCAAAATAATCCCAAAGAAAAGGAAAGCCCTCCTGCTAAAGCTATTAATCTTTTAATAAATTTTTGACTTGCTTTAAAGGTGGTAAAAGATATTAAACAAGTAAAAAGATTCATACTTATTAGTGAACCCATCAAATATGAAATCAAATACAAACTAGCACTTGTTAAAGGTAGTGCTAAAGCAGGAAGAACTGCAAGAAAATGTGAGCCTCCAGCTATACCGTGTAGCAAGCCTAAACCAGTCAAAGCATGTGAGTGCTTAATATTATTTTTTTGTTCCTTAACATGAAAGTGAAAGTGACGATGGGCAATTCCATTGGCATGCTTATGCGAGTGCGAGTGGATACTTAATTGAAAAGAATTTTTTATAGCAAATAATCCAACAATTAGAAGAGAAATTCCAACTAGGAATTCGGCGAAATTAGAAAATTTGTTTAATGGCGTGAGATCCTTAATAAAAATCGCTAGAAAAGCTAACAAAAGGATACCTGAGGAGTGTCCTAAGCCCCATGAGAAACTATTTTTAAGAGCTTTTTGGGGATTATTAATCGCTGCTGGTACCATTGCAATTAGATGATCAGCACCACTAACTACATGCACAAATCCTGCAACTATACCTGTTAAAATTACAGCCTGCATATATATTTAGTACAACTCTTTTTATTCATAGCACGATTTGAAGTCAATATTAAATTGAGTTAAATAATTTCTTGAACGATTGTTCAATATCAGTTTCTCTCATAAAAGTTTCACCAATTAATACTCCCTTGATTCCAATAGATCTAAGCGATTCTAAATCTTTGGCACAATTAATTCCAGATTCACTTATAGGAATAATATTTTGTTTTAAAAATATATCTGCAAATGTATGCATCAATTCTATTGATGTTTTTAAATCCGTTTTAAAAGTCTTTAAGTCCCTATTATTTATTCCAATCAAATTAAAAGATTTTAACTTTAGAATCCTTTCTAGTTCACTAGAGTTATGGACTTCAACAAGAACACTCATCTTTAAATTATCAGCTATTTTCTTTAAATAAATTAAATCGTCATCACTTAAAATCGCAGCGATTAATAATATTGCATCAGCACCAGATGCCCTTGCTTTATAAATCTGATAAGCAGAAATAATAAAATCTTTGCAGAGTAGAGGGAGATTAGTTGATCTCCTTACAGTTTCGAGTATTTCATAACTACCTTGAAAAAACCTTTTATCGGTAAGTACTGAGATACATGATGCACCTAATCCTTCATAACAAATTGCAATGTTTTCAGGGTTAAAATCTTTTCTAATGACTCCTTTACTCGGACTAGCTTTTTTTATTTCAGCAATAACTCCTGGTTTTATTTTTGACTCCAAAATATTTTTATAAAAATCTTTGGGAGTAGGAAGTTTTTCAATCTTTCTGATGAGATCTTCTAAAGACACTATTTTTTTAAAATTCTTAATTTCAATATCCTTGTGCCATACAATTTCTTCCAGAATATTTTTTGCTTGTGCTTCTCTATGAGGTACAGCATATTCTAAATTTTCTACCCTTACTGTTGGGTTAGGTGGCCTGCGTCTTATCTCCATTAATTTTAGATATTATTTTATTTGAGAAGCCGCTTGTTTATATGCGACCTCAACTACTTCACTAAGAGTGGGATGAGTATGAACTTCTTTAGATAATTCAATTACATCTTGGTTCCTTGAAATAGCGTTCGAAATTTCTTGAATTAAATCAGCTGCATGTAACCCAAAAATATGCGCACCTAATACTTTCCCATTATCTTTATTGAAAATCAACTTTAACAATCCATCACTCTCCAATTCAGCCAATGCTTTTGAATTAGCTTTAAAGAAACTTTTAACAACTCCCAAAGTAAAATTTTCTTTTGCAGATTTCTCTTTAGCTTCAACTTCAGAGAGACCAACTGAACTTATCTCTGGGTGAGTAAAGGTTGCTGCAGGGATACTTTTATAGTTGATTTCGACATTACCACCGCAAATATTATCAACAGCAATAGTACCCTGCGCTGCTGCTGTATGGGCAAGCATTAGTTTGCCCGTTACATCTCCAACCGCCCAAATGTTAGGTATTATTTCATTACCATTCTTAACTCTCATTTGATCATCTACAGGAATGAAGCCTTTTACTGTTTCGATACCAACCGAATCAAGATTTAAGTTATTACTATTAGGACTTCTGCCAGTTGCAACTAGTACAGCGTCAACTTCTAAAGTTTCTACAATTTCCTTAGATTTTGCATCCGTTAGTTCTATTTTTACAGGGCATCCAGGTATTATTTTTGTAGCAAAGACATTTGATTTTGTTTCTATATCTCTTGCTTGAATAAGATTCTTCTTAGCAATTTTAGTTATGTCTGGATCAAATGTTGGCATAATATTTTCCAAAGCCTCAATCATGGTAACTTCACAACCAAGCGCGGTATAAACATCAGCAAATTCTAGACCTATATATCCGCTTCCAATAATCGCTATCCATCTTGGAAGCCACTCAAGTTTAACCGCATCATCACTAGTAAATACGGTTCTATTATCCAAAGTTATTCCACGGGGCACAAAAGGAGAAGAACCTGTTGCTATAACAATATTCTTACATGTGAAAATTTTATCAATTCCGTTTTTATCTCTTACACCTACTTTTTGATTTCCTTCAATTCTTCCAATGCCGAAAATAATTTCAACTCCACTCCTTTTAAGAGTTTTTGTTAAATTTTCTCTAACATTTAACACTAAATTATTTGCATGATCTGCAATTTTTGATCTCTCGAACCTTACTGGTGAAGCATGTATACCAAATTTAGCTAAATGTTCATAATCAGCTATTTCTCTAACTTTTCCACTTGCAGCCAAAAGAGCTTTAGATGGAACACAACCCTTGTTAACACAAGTGCCTCCCATATCAGAAGATTCTACTATTGCAACTTTCAGTCCCTTACCAGCAGCATGTTTAGCGGCATCAAAACCTCCATATCCTGCTCCTATTACAATTAAATCAAAATCAAAAATTGAATCAGTCACTTTTTATTTATTTATTTAGAGGTGTATGCGACTCTTTTTCGTTCTAGTAATAACGGAACTGCAACACAAGCCACATTCAATGATTCTACAAGCTCACTATGCGGAATTGTAATTGTTTCATCAAAAGCTTCTTGAATTTTTTTATGAATACCTTGACCTTCATTACCCAAAATTAATGCGGTACGTCTAGACCAATCAACTTCCCAGTAAGGTTTTGAGGTTTTTTTTGAACTCTTATTATGGCTACTAGTAGAGAAAATCTTAAATCCTACATTTGATAATTCAGACAAAGACTTAAGTAAAGAATTTAATATTTCTTCTTCAATTCCATCAAATCTTAAAAATGGCAGATGAAAAACTGCACCTGAGGATGCTCTTAATACTTTTTGGCCCAATGGGTGCGCCCCTCCAGCTAAAAAAATTGCATCAACACCCGCAGCTAAAGCAGTTCTAAATAGATTACCCATATTCCCAGGATCTTGAATCCTGTCTAGAACAAGAACAAAATCATCTTTAATATTAAATTGATAATTAGGAATCGCTGAAATCTCTATTAAAGCTGCTATCCCATCAGGATTAATTGTTGAAATCGCAGATGCCAAGACTTCCTCTGAGACAATATTTATTAATGACTGATGAAATTTTTTGCTTAGATTTTGATTCTTTCTTAGCCATTTTTCGGTAACTAAAATCTTAGAGGGATTTTTTCCAGACTTCAGCAACTCTTCAATGAGATGTGTACCCTCTATGCAAAAAAAGTCTTGATCTTTTGGAGATGATCCTCTTTTAAATGATCTAAATCTTTTAACTAGATTATTGTTTTTACTAGTTATTTTTAAAAAAGTATTTTCTATGATTAATTTGAAAAATTTGTTATCAACTATATTTTAATTACATAAATATTTTGATCAATTATTTTTTTAATTTTTATTTCCCAAGAAATCAAAAAAATACATTTTCACTTTTAATTAATATTCATGACGTTACATGGGGTGGACTTAACATTATTAGTTTGTCATGATGAATTTAATAAATTAAGTCTTAATGATTTGCGGAAGCAAAAAGAAAGCATATCTTAAATCGCAAAATTTAAAGATTCTTGGCCAAGGCAAGTTAAATGGAATAGTTGAGATAAGTGGTGCGAAGAATTCGGCCTTAGTTTTATTGGCGTCTTCATTACTAACTAATGAAAAAATAATTCTTGAAAATGTTCCTTTTCTCACTGATATTGAGAAAATGGGTAATATCCTAAAAAATTTAGGAGTTAATTTAGTTCATAAAAACAACCAACTAGAAATAGATCCAACAAATATTTCTATGAAAGAACTTCCATATGAACTCGTTAACGGATTAAGAGCTAGTTTCTTTTGCATAGGTGCACTATTAACTAAATTTGGAGAAGCTCAAGTACCCTTACCAGGTGGATGCAATATTGGCTCAAGGCCAATAGACGAACATATTAATGGACTAATCGCATTAGGAGCAGAAATTATTATTGAAGATGGAATTGTGAAGGCAAAGATAAGGAAAAACAAAAACAAACTTCATGGCACTCGTATTAATTTAAAGTGTCCAAGCGTAGGTGCAACTGAGACTCTAATAATGGCAGCATCTCTAGCCAAAGGAAGAACAACTATTAAAAATGCTGCTAGAGAGCCTGAAATTCAGGATTTATGCCAAATGCTTAATAAAATGGGGGCAAAAATTTACGACTCTGGTAAAGAAACAATAATTATTGATGGTGTTAATAAGCTAGGTGGTTGTACGCATAAAGTAATTCCGGACCGAATAGAAGCTGGAACTTTTCTAATAGCTGCTGCCGCAACTTCCTCTTCAATAACAATTTCTCCTGTGATACCTCATCATCTCGAAGCTGTTACTAATAAGCTTCAAGAAAGTGGAAGTAAAATTACAGTTAGAGGTAATTCAATTTCAATCAAAAGTAGAGAGATTAAAGGTGTAGATATTGAAACAGCCCCTTTCCCAGGATTTCCTACTGATTTGCAAGCACCATTTACAGTTCTAATGACAATTGCAAATGGTGAATCAAAGATAACCGAAACTATTTTCGAAAACAGAATGAACCATATTCATTTACTTAAGAAAATGGGTGCCCGTATAAAATTAAATAAAAACGTAGCTTATATTGAAGGTGTTAAAACAATTAATGGGATGGATCTAGTTGGTTCAGATTTAAGGTCATCAGCTGCATTAATAATTGCTGGAATTATCGCAAAAGGTAGTAGTAATATCTATGGTTTAGAACATTTGGATAGAGGTTATGAAAATTTTGAATTAAAACTAAAAAAATTAGGGATTAAAATAACAAGAAACTTTAATAAACATATTTTATCGGAAAACGGATATCAAATTGAACCTAAATCTGAAAATCTTTCAAAACTCGAAGCAGCTTAGTCTTTTCCCAAAAATATTTTAAAACAAAGAAAGTTTACTCAAACGAAAGCAATATTGATTAGAGAAATACAACCCAAAAATAATATAAACAAAACTAGAAAGCGATTAGACCAAATTTTATTTAAACCATTAAATTTAAATTCATTCATGCCCAAGTTCCACTATTAGATCCAAATGTTGTAAATATAGTCACTGCAATAAAAAGATAAGGGACAAATTTTAAAGATAAATTTTTTGCTTGTTTTTTAGACATTTGTTTTTTTATTAAATATAACACAATATTACTAATTATGAAGCTATTTCCTTTTAGAAAGGACTTTTACTCATATTAAATTACAAAAATGTATCATAAATGTTTAAGTTTTCTTTTTTACCTTGTTTCTTGTCAGCAAATGCAATAAATATAATTCTATGTTTTTATCGAAAAGATTAACTATTAACAAACGTTATCTTGATCACTGTTCCTTGACCAAAACAATAGTCAATAAGTTGAATTTTGTTATAATAAAAAAGTTCATTTTTTCAAAAGCCTTGGGAGCGTGGTGGAATTGGTAGACGCACCGCACTCAAAATGCGGCACCTTCGGGTATGTCGGTTCAAGTCCGACCGCTCCTACTTTGATGAATACTTATAATAGATTCGATATATCTTTCAAAAAAGGGAAAGGTTGTTGGCTTTGGGACAAAACAGGTAAAAAGTATCTTGATGCAGTAGCTGGAATAGCAACTTGCAGTCTTGGACATAGCGATAGAGTTTTAGAAAGAAGGTTATCAAGTCAACTAAAAAAGATTCAACACATTTCCAATCTTTACAACATTGAAGAACAAGAACAATTAAGCAGAACTTTAACGAATATGAGTTGTGCCAAAAGCGTCTTCTTCTGCAACAGTGGTGCGGAAGCAAATGAATCAGCAATTAAATTAATTAAAAAATATGGTAATACAACAAATAAAGATAAAGAATCAATTATTCTCGCAGCAGAATCTAGCTTTCATGGAAGGACGCTGGCAGCCTTGAGTGCTACTGGACAGCCCAAATATCAAAAAGGTTTCGAGCCAATGATGCAAGGGTTCAAATTTTTTAAATTTAACAATTTTGATTCGGTAAAAAAATTATTTGAGGAGTGTGAAAATACTGATCAAAAAATTTCCGGCGTTTTAGTTGAGCCAATACAAGGAGAAGGAGGTGTAATTCCTGGAAGTAAAACATTTTTTAAAAGCCTGAGAGATATATGTGATAAATATAATTCTCTTCTCATTTTAGATGAGGTCCAAAGTGGAGTAGGTCGAACTGGAAAAATGTGGGGTTATGAGAATTTGGGAATTGAACCTGATGGATTCACCCTTGCTAAAGGATTAGGCGGAGGCCATGCAATTGGAGCATTATTAGTAAAAGAAAAAGCCAACATTTTTTCTCCAGGAGATCATGCAAGCACTTTTGGGGGGAACCCTTTCGCCTGTAAAGCTGCCCTAACTGTATTAGAAGAAATCAATAGAAGGAACCTTATCAATAATGTTTATCTAAGAGGGGAACAATTAAGTGCTGGATTTGAAGAATTGTCAAAAAAATTTCCAAATATTATTACCGGGAAAAGAGGTTTAGGTTTAATTCAAGGTCTTGTGATCAATGATGATCATACTGATGCAAAAAAAATTACATTAAAAGCTTTTGATAAAGGATTACTGGTAGTTCCTGCTGGAGGAAACGTAGTAAGGATTGTCCCACCATTAGTTATATCTCGAAGAGAAATTAATATTCTTTTGGATAAGCTTAATTCAATTTTTGAAGAGTTATAGCAATTTAAATTTTGAAAAATGCAAATTTAAAATTTTTTGAATTATTATCCCCTAAATATGAAAGGGATAATATCAAGTTAGGTTTATCAAGAATAAAAAAAGCACTTCAAGAACTTGGTAATCCTTGCGAGAATATCCCCGCGATACAAATTATTGGAACCAATGGGAAAGGATCAATCGCGGCATATTTAGAAAGTATACTTTTTGAAGCTAAAAGGAATTTTGGTGTAACTACATCTCCTCATCTTTTGGACGTATGCGAGAGGATTAGAATTAATAAAACAAATATTAACAAAACTGATTTTAAAAAAATCTATAGATTAATAGAAAAAAATTTTTCAACTTTTGAATTAACTCCTTTTGAAAAAATCATTTGCTGCGCACTAAATTATTTTGACAAAAAAAAAGTTGAATTGCTCATTCTTGAAGCTGGCTTAGGGGGACGATTAGACGCGACAACAGCCCATAAATCTAGACCAATAATTGCTATTGGGAATATTGGCTTTGACCATAAAGAATTTCTTGGAGATACTATTGAAAAAATTGCCAAAGAAAAATTAGCAGTTATTGAAAAAAACTCAATTGTCATCTCATGCAACCAAAATATTCAAGTTGAAAATTTAATAACCAAAAAAGTTAAAGAAGTTGGAGCAGAAATTATCTGGAAAGATTCAATTTCAAACAGCTATGAGCTTGGATTAAAAGGGATTTTCCAAAAGCAAAATGCTTCAGTAGCTGTTGGAGCAATTGAAGCGCTGAATAATTTGGGATTTAATATTAAAGAACAACACATATCTGAAGGTCTTAGAAAGACAGCTTGGAACGGAAGGCTAGAAATAATAAATTATTTGAACAAAGAAATACTTGTAGATTGTGCGCATAATTATCCTGCTGCGAAAGCACTCTCTCATGAGCGAAGCAATTGGGAGAATGAAGATAAAGGAATTTATTGGATTTTAGGTGTCCAAAGACAAAAAGATATTTACGCAATATTAAAAACAATTCTAAAGAAAAATGATCACTTATTACTTGTGCCAGTTCCAAAACAACCTAGTTGGCAATTAAACGATCTCTCACAGATTAAAGAAATTGACTTTCAAAAAGCAATTGAATTTAAAACATTTGAACTTGCCATTGAGTATTTATTTTCCCTGGAAAAATGGCCAACTAATCATCCTGTCTTGACAGGTTCTATTTTTTTAGTTGCTGAATTTATTAAATTTGCAAATAAACAAAAATGTTAAATATTAAATTGTTCCTTTACTTCCCACCCTTCTAATTTTCCTGGATTTAAAATCCCTTTAGGATCAAACTTTAATTTCGCTCTTACTTGATCTGCGTCAACCACTCCTAGGCCTCCGCCTTCGACAGTTAAGACATGGGGATTAAAAATAAACGCACCAAGTTTCTTACAATCTTCCATTATTTCATTTAATTCATCTATACCATTCCACTTTAATACAGGCAAAGCGGCTAATCGCGGTGATCCTTCTTGAGAAACTGCCTCTAAATGCCAAAGAACTTTTTTACCCCATTTTTTTCTTAAAAAATTAATTAACTTTAGTTCATTATTAAGTGGCAAAAGCATCTGTAAATAAGTCCAATTTTTATCCCTAGACCTCATATGAAGAGTTGTATGATTCCATACGACTTCAGAAATTCCATTAACTAGTTTTTCTTCTTCGCCAAGGAGGGTAAATTCAACTTTGAATTTTTTGCAAATCAACTCGATCGTTTTAGTTCCTCCAAGAGTAGATTGAATTAATATCTTGTGACTTCTTGAATTACTTTTAAACCATTTTGGCATTTGATCTACAATTTCTTCTTCAAGAATTGCTCCTAGTTTCAGATCAATTGCGGCGCTTGTAAGAGTTTTTAATATTTCTATTGTTTTTTCAAATTCAATACAGTCGATAACTATTGAATACCACTTACGTTTGATATCAGTAGAAAGTAATAAAGAAGTAATTATTCCATTAGTCCCATATGCATGATTTAGAGGTTCGGATTCTTTAGCATCAAATTTTAATAAATCAGGTTTTTCATTGATAGTCACTGCCTCTAAACCAATAAGATTACCTGGATCTCTTAAAAATCCCCACCTAATGGACCCAATACCTCCTGACCCACCTGCAATAAAGCCTCCAATTGTAGCTGTTTTCCAAGTACTAGGAAGCAACCTTAATTCCCTTCCATATTTTTCTAGTTGTTTATTCAAATCTCCCATTACACATCCAGATTGTACTTTCACAAAACCTGTATCTGGATCAAATTCTTCTAACTTATTAAAGTGACTCATCTGCATTACAACTCCTTTGAACAAAGGAACAGCTTGTCCATAATTGCCTGTACCTGAACCCCGTAAAGTAAGAGGGATAGAAAATTCCCAACAAATTTTTGCTACTTTCTTCACAGCGTTATGATCACTAGGTCTTACCACCAAATCAGCGATACATTCGTCTAATCTTTCAGTGAGGATTGGAGAGTAGTTATAAAAATCTTTTGAAAGTCTTTTTACATCAGATTGGCTTTCAATAATCTCTAAGTTTTTGACTTCCCTAAATTTGTTTAAAAATTTAAGACTATTTGACGTCATTAATAAATTTCTTTAGTTTTATATATAAATTAGTCGATTAGCAATATAAATCGCCTTTTATATATACTTTTCTCTTTAAAGTAGTCGAAAAAACATCTGCCCATCTTTGTGCATCTAAAATCACAAAATCAGCAGGACAACCTTTTTTAATTAAACCATCCCATTTTAAATTTAATAATCTGCTTGGAGCTAAAAAAATAGAAGATAGAGTCATTCTCTCCCAGGGATTTAGTTGAAGCATAGGTATCGAGCAAGACAACATATAAAAAGGGTCAAAATTACCAAATGGGTACCAAGGATCTTGAACATTATCACTACCCAGAGATACATCCACATGTGATTTTTGTAATTGCTTTATTGGGGCAACTGGTCTTTTTAATGATGTAGTTTTAGTACTTCGATTGAGCAGCCAAAAATTTGTTAGAGGTAAAGCAATAACCTTAATATTTCTCTCAGCCATTTTTTCTCCTAAATTTAAAATCTCTCTATGACTTAGAGAAATAAGACTACTCAAATGACTACAAGTGATCGGAATACTATTAATTTTTAAATTTTCGATTGTTTCTAATAAAACTTTTATTCCCGCTCCAGGCTCAATAATTGATTCGTCTATATGCAAATCAATTTCTAATTTATATTTACTCGCGAGAAGAAGCATCTTTGAGAGAAATTTACTTGTATCTTTTTTATTAAAAGGGGGAACAATAACACCTCCTAAAATGCCTCCATAAGAGGAAAATATTTTTGCCAAATCTTCTCCATTAGCTGTATCCCAGAACTCCAACGGAGCTAGAGCAACGAATTGTAAAGTCAACTCAGATGAAAATTTTTTTTGTAAATTAAATAGTTCAATCCAAATATCCATTGATTGACTTTTGTATGTATCAATATGACTTCTAATAGCTCGATATCCATTTTGTATAGCAAGTTTTAATGATTTCTCAACTCTCTCTAGAACCTTATCTGTAGTTCTAGTTTTATGTTCTTCAAGATTTACTGATAATGCTCCTCCATAGTTTGATTCCTGATTAGGAAAGTCTGCCCATGTAAATGATTTGTCAAAATGCGAATGCGTTTCAACAAATCTTGGGAATAAAATATTTTTTGGTTTTGCAACTTTATTTTCTAAAGGCTTTAACTGAGAGACAAGTCCATTTTCCCAACTAATGGAAACTGAGCATAAATCCTCCTCATCAATAATGAGGTTATCAAAATCTTCTATTAAAAAAAGGCTTCTGGGAATAAGAACCTCAGCTGTGCCGGAATTACTCAAATTTTTTAAAATTTTCTTTTATTTTAAAACATTAGAAAACTTTAATGAATTAGAAAATAATTCAAATTTAGCTAAAAGAGAAAATAACTATGAAAAATTACCCATGAGTTGTTAAATTTATAAATGTGCGGCGGGCGTCGCCAAGTGGTTAAGGCAGCGGCTTGTGGCGCCGCTATTCGGGGGTTCGAATCCCCTCGCTCGCCCTCAAAAAAATTGCAGCAAAATTTTTTAAATTGTAATCTTGAATTAAATAATCATAAAAAATTCCTAGCAAAGTGCTAACAAAAACAAAACCAGACGAAAAAAAATTTCAAAAGGATTCAACTACTGGCAGATATTGGATAACCACATTTGGATGCCAAATGAACAAGGCTGATTCTGAGAGAATGGCTGGGACATTAGAAAAAATGGGATATACCAGAGCAGATAATGAATTAAATGCCGATTTGGTCTTGTACAATACATGTACGATCAGAGATAATGCGGAGCAAAAAGTTTATAGCTTTCTAGGAAGACAAGCAAAAAGAAAGCACAAAACACCTAGCTTAAAACTTGTTGTTGCGGGTTGCCTTGCTCAGCAAGAGGGAGCGTCTTTACTAAGAAGAGTCCCAGAACTTGACTTAGTTATGGGGCCTCAACACGTAAATAATCTTGAGAATCTACTTGGGAAAGTTGATTTAGGAAATCAAGTTGCTGCGACAGAAGAAACCTTTATTTCTGAAGACATAACAAGTGCCAGAAGAGAAAGCTCTATTTGTGGCTGGGTAAATATAATTTATGGATGTAATGAAAGGTGTTCATATTGTGTAGTCCCCTCTGTCAGAGGAAAAGAGCAATCAAGATATCCAAAAGCGATAAAAAGTGAGATCCAAAAATTAGCTGATGATAATTTTAAAGAAATTACTCTTTTGGGTCAGAACATTGATGCTTATGGTAGAGACCTTCCAGGAACAACAAAAGGGGGAAGGAAAGAGAATACCTTAACAGATCTTTTATATTACATACATGATGTTAAAGGAATTAGCAGGATAAGATTTGCTACTAGTCATCCAAGATATTTTTCAAAAAGATTGATTCAAGCTTGTTATGAACTTGATAAGGTCTGTGAACATTTCCATATTCCCTTCCAAAGTGGAAATGATGAAATTTTAAAGCAAATGTCCAGAGGATACACTATCAAAAAGTATAAAAATATTATCGAGAATATAAGATCATTAATGCCAAATGCATCAATCACAGCTGACGCAATAGTTGCTTTCCCAGGAGAAACCCAAGAACAATATCAAGATACATTAAAGCTAATATCAGAAATTGGCTTTGATCAAGTGAATACAGCAGCATACTCTCCAAGACCGAACACGCCTGCAGCAGTTTGGCCGAATCAACTTTCGGAAGAGGTTAAAAAAGCTAGATTGCAGGAAATTAATGATTTGGTCGAGAAAACTGCTAGGAGTAGAAATCAAAGATATATAAATAATATAGAAAGCGTTTTAATTGAGGGTTTAAATCCAAAAAATTCTTCGCAACTTATGGGTAGAACTAGAACAAATAGATTAACTTTCGTAGAGATTCCCAAAAACATTAACTTTAATTTTTCATTGGGAGATGAGATAGAAGTCAGAATAAATGAAGCAAGACCTTTTTCTTTAACAGGTGAACTTTATTTATGATTTTTTTCTAAATGATCGGAGGTAAGAAAAAATGTATTGGGTTAATATTTGGCGGGAATTCCAATGAACATGAGATATCGATATCCTCTGCGAAAACAGTTTATCAAGCATTTAATTCGGAAAAAAACAAAGAACGCTTTACAGTTAAAGCCTTTTACATAAACAAATATGGAGATTGGCTTGATAGTGATCTCTCAGAAAAGGTCTTAATTGGTGAAATTGAAAACAATAAAACAAAAAAACAAGGAATTTTTAATCAAAAAAAAATTAACTTCCTTGACGGAATTGAATTTCAAAACGTTGATGTTTGGTTTCCTCTTTTACATGGATTTAATGGTGAAGATGGATCAATTCATGGCTTGCTTAAATTTACAAAGAAACCTTTGGTCGGATGTGGAATTATAGGTTCTGCTCTAGGGATGGATAAAATATTGATGAAAACAATTTTCTCAAATCTCAAACTTCCACAAGTTAATTATCTAGTTTTTCAAAATGAAGACCTCGATGATAAAAAAGTACAAAATAAGTTAATAAGTCAGATTTTAAAAAAATTAAATTTTCCTGTTTTTGTTAAACCATCTAACTCTGGATCATCTCTTGGCATCTCTAAAGCTAAAAATGAATCCGAAATATTACAAGCCTTAAAAAAGGCTTATGAAATAGATCCAAGAATTTTAGTAGAAGAAGGTTTAGATGTAAGAGAAATTGAATGCGGAATAATGGGGAATTCCAAACTCTTAACCTCTGAGGTTGGAGAAGTAATATACGAAGCTGATTGGTATGATTACAATTCGAAATATAACTCTAATAACAAAATAACTATCCCCGCCGAAATAGATTCTAAAATCACCAAACAAATTAAAGAAATAGCCATTCAAAGCTGTAAAGCACTAAATATTTTTGGTTTTGCAAGGGTGGATTTCTTTTTAGAAAAATCTTCAAACAAAGTCTTGTTAAATGAAATAAATACAATACCTGGTTTTACAAAAAACAGTATGTTCCCTTTGCTCTGGAAAGCTTCAGGTTTAAAAATTGAACAACTTGTGGCTAAACTGGTAGATATATCTCTAAATTTGTAGTTTAAATCAAATGTTGCATGGACTTCTTTGGTTACCATTACTTTTAATCTTCATTTTATTAACTGCACTTGGATGGTTAGAGAGAAGAAGGCAAAACCTTTTTAGAAGTTGGGCAAGTGATTCTGAACTGTGCAAGTTAGATAGTTCAGGTGCAGCATCCTTAAAAAATGGGGAGTTAAAGTGGAGCGCATTTGAAGCTGGTAAATTTGAAGAAAAAGATAGTTTTACAATCAAGAAACTAGAATTAGTTGAATTAATGGCACTAACTTCAGGAGAAGCTCCTTTAACAAGAGAATCTCAAGGTAAGTGCAGGTTGAGATTAGTAGGTGATGGGAAAGAAATGGATGTACCATTTTCAGATGCAGAGCTAGCAAGAGATTGGATGGACAAATTAATGGAAAAAGCTCGATGTGATTTGTGAAAAGCCAAAAAAGAATCAATAAAAGAGACTTTCTTTTTCAAATTTCATTTTTATTTTTAACAAGCTTTTTAAGCATAAAAACTCTTAAAAAAGTTGAAATTCAGCATATTCAGATTTCTGGTAGTGAATTATTTTCGCAGAATGATATTGTAAATAATTCATCTTTAAAATTACCGATCCGATTATTTTTTGTTAAGACTAAATTGTTAGAAAATGAGTTAAAACAAAATTTATCACTTAAGAATGTTTCAGTAAGCAGGCAAATATTTCCTTTTGGTTTGAAAATATTTGTTAATACTAGAACCCCAATAGCTTACGCTGAAAAAATATTAAATGAAGAAAAGATATTAGGCTTCGTTGATAAAGATGGAATGTTTATTAATAAACAAAATGTAGACGAAAAATTTTTGAATAAATTGAATATACAAGTTTTTGGTTGGCAAGAAAAATTTAAAAAAATATTATCTGAAATTTTAATTGCTCAAGATAATTATAAATTTGAGTTAATTAAAATTTCTTTTTCGCAAAATGGATTTCTAACTGTTGAAGAAAAAGATTTAAAAACAATCTTTCTAGGATTTAATCCAGATTTAATCAACTATCAATTACAAATAATTAATAACCTTAAAAATGAATTTAAGAAAAATAACTTTCCCCAAAAAATAGATAACATTGATCTTACTGATCCAAATAAACCAAAAATAAAAGTGTTCAAACCCTAATATTTGGAAAACGATTTTATATAATTTTTTTTAATTATTGTAGTGTTATTAAGGGTTTGGCATTCAAAACAAAATATTTATTAAGTAAATATTTTAAGGATTTTCCTCAACAATTTCCTACATATGAGCTTAGTGAGTTCATAATGCACCCAATACTAGTATTAGATCCTTATTTAGAGATGAGCTTCGGTAACAATCCAAACTTTGATCAATCAAAAGACATCCTTCCCAGTCAAAATGCCAAAATTGAAGTTATTGGCGTTGGGGGTGGTGGAAGTAATGCTATAAACAGGATGATTGATAGCAATCTCGAAGGAGTTTCATTCAGAGTTCTAAATACTGATGCACAAGCCTTGCTTCAATCCTCTGCAGATCGTAGGGTTCAAATAGGTCAGAACTTAACAAGAGGTCTTGGAGCTGGAGGTAATCCAAGTATTGGTCAAAAAGCTGCAGAAGAATCTAGAGATGAGCTTCAACAATCACTAGAGGGATCCGACTTGGTTTTTATAGCTGCAGGAATGGGAGGAGGTACTGGCACAGGAGCAGCTCCAGTTGTGGCAGAAGTCGCAAAGCAGAGCGGTGCATTAACAATAGGTATAGTAACTAAACCTTTTTCTTTTGAAGGGAAAAGAAGAATGCGTCAAGCTGAAGAAGGTATTGCGAGATTGGCAGAAAATGTTGATACTCTTATTGTCATACCAAATGATCGGTTAAAAGAAGTTTCTGCAGGTGCCTCTATCCAAGAAGCATTCAGGAATGCAGATGATGTTTTAAGAATGGGAGTCCAAGGTATTAGTGAAGTAATTACTCGTCCAGGTGATGTTAATCTTGACTTTGCTGATGTTAGATCAGTTATGACTGAAGCAGGTACCGCACTTCTTGGTATGGGTATTGGATCTGGTCGATCTAGAGCAATAGAGGCTGCTCAAGCAGCAATCAACAGTCCATTGCTAGAAGCAGGAAGAATTGATGGAGCAAAAGGTTGCCTAGTAAATATCACTGGAGGAAGAGACTTAACTCTTGACGATGTGAACTCTGTTGGAGAAGTGATTAGTAGTGTAGTAGATGATGATGCGAATATAATCGTTGGTCAAGCAGTCAACGAAGCCATGGATGGTGAGATACAAGTTACTGTTATTGCAACAGGTTTTGAAACTAATCAGGATTTGAACCAACAAAGGATTAGAAACAGATTATCTAATCAATCTTTTTATAATGTTTCCGATAATAAAGATACTGGTGCTAATATTCCCGACTTTTTAAGATTAAGGCAAAATAAAAAAGATATTAATTAATAGTTAAAATAAGGTGACTCGGTTATCTCGCCTGCCTCAAGCATCCCTTGTGGCTGCTACCTTCCGGTCCTGACCAGGTTTAGGCGTTAAAACCGCGAAAGGCCGAGTCAGTGATATATTAGCAATTCTTGATTAAAAAAGATACATAAATACTTATGTTACCTTCTGAACTCGTTAAATATAAAGAAAATTCTCAAAAAATTATTGCATTAACTGCATGGGACTCAATATCAGGATCCATTGCAGAACAGGCTAATGTTGATCTCGTTTTGGTAGGAGATTCCTTAGCAATGGTCTGTTTAGGATACAAATCTACATTGCCATTAACTTTAGAAAACATAATTTATCATACTAACGCTGTTTCTAGAGGTTTTAAAAATAAAATTGAAGAACAACCTTTGCTAGTTTCCGACATGCCTTTTCTGACTTACCAATGTGGAGAGGATAAGGCTGTGGAGTACGCAGGGAAAATCATTCAAAGCACTTATGCAAAAGCTGTAAAGGTCGAAGGAGCTGAACCAGAAATACAAAGAGTTATTTCTAGATTAATAAGAATGGGAATCCCTGTTATGGGTCATATAGGGCTTACACCACAAAGCTATTTAAATCTTGGATTAAAGAAACAAGGAGAAAGCTTAGAAAGCCAAGAAAAAATTAAGAGAGAGGCTTCTATCCTTGAAAAATTAGGTTGTTTTTCGATAGTTCTTGAACATATTCCTGAGATGCTTGCTAAAGAAATACAAAATAACTTAACAATTCCCACTATAGGTATTGGTGCAGGTAATTATTGCGATGGGCAAATAAGAGTTACTGCAGATTTGTTAGGCCTTAATGATGATCAACCACCATTTTGCCAACCGATTATTCAAGGTAAGAAATTATTTAAAGATAAATTAAAAGAATGGGTAGACTCTGTGAAACTTAATTAATCACCTACATTTTGTCATAAGTAGAGATTTGCTGAGAACGTTGTATTTGCAATAGTTTATAAGGATATTGAGTATCTAGTAAGCGTTTTATTAATTATTATTTTTTATATTCAGTACCTTCTATATTTAAAAACTTTTGGGCTTCTGGTGAGTTTCCAATACCAATCAACGTTCCAATAATTACGAATAATGCTATCAACGCATAAGCTCTTCCTTTCATAGCTTTTTGTTTTTTCACGAATTCTTTATCACGAGCTTCTTTAAAATAAGCTTCCCATTTTTCTATAAAAGCAGGGTCAGCCAATGTCTTATCAATTTCCTTATTTTTTGCTTCTGCTTCACCATTAAACTTGGCTTTATATTCTGGGAAATCTTTATGACTTAAAGCCCATTGTTTCCATGATGTCCATTCTTGCTGTTGGGTTTGTGTTTTTTGACCTTGTATTAAAAAAGCATCTCCTCCTACATCAGCACCAAATGCACCAGTAATAGCTCCAGCAATAGCTCCATCTCGCCTGCTTGTATCTTTCGGTGGTCTTGCTTCTACATCATGTAATTTTAAAAACTCAACAACTATTACATCTATACCCACTAAGGGGGCTTTCTTTAATTCTGGATTATCTCTGTAGATTCTATTTAATTCAGATTGTTTCCACTTTTTAGTCATAAAAAAAAGAGCTAATTGCCCTTTATTTTAATTCGACTGTCAATTATTTTATATTTTTAAAATTTGCTTCACCTTTTGTTAAAGAAGTTTCCGAAGGAATTTATTTTATTATCTACAATTCTCGTAGATCAAGTGATGGCAGTGGTTTTAGCCATGACAAAGAGGGTATGGTTAGTCTTAATTAATATCTTCCCACCACTTAAACATTGAAATAAGAATTTGATTGCTTAGTTCCATCCCTTTAGGTTCACTTAAAAAGAATCTATTGCCCTTTTTAACCAATAGTCCACTTTCAAGGAATGTTTCCCATTCTTCAAGCAATTTACTAAAGTTACTTTCAAATTTATTGTTTTCCCAGTTTTGTTCTTTAAAAGCCTCATAAATATCTATACCCTCCTTAAGTCTTAATCCCAACATTATCTTCTCATCAAGTTCTTTATAGACATAATCTTTATTAATAAGGGATGAATCTAAATCAAATTCGTATTGTCTAATAACCCATTCTTTATATTCTTTACTAACTCTTGGTCTCGTAAACTTTTCCCCCCAAGGTGAACTAGTGGAACCTTGACCAAAACTCCACCAGCCTAAACCACTCCAATAAACTCTATTATGTCTCGATTGATGCCTTGGGAGACAATAGTTTGAGATTTCATATCTTGAGTACCCTGAGTTTTTTAAAATTAAATGAGTTGATTCACTATTTCTAAAAGCTTCTTCATCACTTGGAAGTTCTAATTTTCCTAAATTGACTAATTTTTTAAAAACAGTTCCATTTTCAATATTTAAATCGTAAATGGACATATGTGGTGGTGAAAACGCTATTGCTTTTTTTAAGTCATCTTGCCATTCTTTAAATCCACTTAGTGGTAAGTTTTGAATTAAATCTAAGCTCCAGCTTTTTATTAATCCAGAATCATATACTCTCTTCAACCACAAACAAGATTTTTCAGCATCTTCTCTCAAATGCCTCCTTCCAGACTTTTGAAGTATCTGAGTATTAAAACTTTGCACTCCGAGACTAAATCTATTTATCCCAGCATTTATAAATCCATAAAGATCATCTTGAGTAAAACTAGCTGGATCAACCTCCATAGTAATTTCAGCACCATAATTAACTCCATAATTTTTTTTAAAAAGATCAATTAACTCTTTAATTTGTTTTGGATCCAAAATTGATGGTGTACCGCCGCCTATATAAATTGTCGAGAGAGGTGCTTTATGCTTAATTGACAATATTTCTCTATATAAAATGTGCAAATATTCTTTAACAGTTTTACTTCCATAACCTTGTAAAGTTTCAACTTTGTTTCCTAATGGAATAACTGCAAAATCACAATAAAAACACCTTCTATGGCAAAAAGGAATGTGAACATAGGCACTTCTTGGAACCTTATTCATAGTCTAAATTCATTTTTAAGCTCCAAAAAAGTATTAAGGATCGAAAAAAAGTAAATCCTTATTTACTCAATTAATAAATCCTAGTAGATTATAGATATGACAGATATCTTAGTATTAATTTTATTTGTATTGTCTGGAGCTGCTTCAGGATGGCTTGGTGTTGATTTATTGCCAGTAGACATACTTAAACAGGTATCTAATGTAGAAGGTTTTAGAATTGTTTTAGCAATAATAGGTCTTTTTATAGGATTAGCAGCTGGTTTTGTATTCCTTCAACTTAGAAAAACGTTTCTTGATCAAATAAGAACAATGCCTACAGACTTACTAATAAGTAGGTCAGTTGGATTAATTTTAGGATTACTTGTTGCGAATCTCTTACTTGCTCCAATACTACTAATTCCCTTCCCTAGAGAGGTTTTTTTCGCAAAACCCTTAGCAGCTATATTAAGCAATATTTTCTTTGGCGCGCTTGGTTATAAGTTGGCAGATACCCATGGAAGGACATTATTGAGATTATTCAATCCAAATAATACTGATGCATATCTAGTCAATGAAGGAATCCTCCCTGCTGCAAGTCCAAAAATTCTAGATACCAGCGTAATTATTGATGGAAGAATCAATGGACTATTAAGTTGCGGATTATTGGAAGGGCAGTTAATTGTTTCTCAAAGTGTAATTAACGAATTACAAACTTTAGCTGACTCAAGCAGTAATGAAAAAAGGTCGAAAGGAAGAAGAGGTCTCAAGTTATTAAAAGAATTAAGAGATTTATATGGTAGAAGACTTGTAATAAACCCAACAAAGTATGAAGGTAATGGGGTAGATGAAAAACTCTTAAAAATTACTGAGGATATGACTGGAACTTTAATTACGGCTGATTATAATCTTTCTCAGATAGCTGAAGTTAAAGAATTAAAAGTTATGAATTTGAGTGATTTGGTTATTGCTTTAAGGCCAGAAGTACAACCAGGAGAGTCGCTTAATATAAAAATCGTGAGAGAAGGTAAAGAAAAAATGCAAGGTATTGGATATTTAGATGACGGAACAATGGTAGTTATTGATGAGGCAAAGAATTTTGTGGGGAGCAGATTAGATATTGTCATCACAGGAGCATTACAAACTCCCACTGGAAGAATGGTCTTTGGAAAACTAATAAATGATCCTGAGTCAAACAAATCTTTTAAATCACCAGCGACACAGGGCTAAATCTAGCTAGAATCAAATCAATCTTAATTTCGTGATACAAATGACTGTATCTGCTCCTTATTACGGTGAAAATACCGTTATGAGGACCCCGCCCCCTGATCTTCCTTCTCTTTTACTGAAAGAGCGAATTGTTTACCTTGGTTTACCATTATTTTCTGATGATGATGCGAAAAGACAATTAGGAATGGATGTTACTGAGCTAATCATTGCTCAACTTCTTTATTTGGAGTTTGAAGATCCAGAAAAACCAATCTATTTTTATATCAATTCAACTGGGACAAGTTGGTACACTGGAGACGCAGTTGGTTTTGAAACAGAAGCTTTCGCTATCTGCGATACAATAAGTTACATTAAGCCTCCAGTCCACACAATATGTATCGGACAAGCAATGGGGACTGCTGCAGTTATTCTTTCATCTGGCACTAAGGGGCAAAGAGCCGCTCTCCCACATGCTTCTATTGTTTTGCATCAACCTATAAGCGGAGCAAGAGGCCAAGCAACCGATATCCAAATAAGAGCTGAGGAAGTTTTGAAAAATAAAAAATCAATGCTGGAGATTTTATCTCGTAATACTGGAAAGACTATCGAAGAACTTTCAAAAGACTCTGACAGGATGAGTTATCTCAACCCCCAAGAAGCCCTAGATTATGGAGTTATCGATAGAATACTTACAAGTCAAAAAGATCTACCAAATAAAATTTAACACTCACAAAACTATTTTAAAATCATGCCAATAGGAACTCCAAGCGTGCCTTACAGACTTCCAGGAAGTCAATACGAAAGATGGGTCGACATTTATACAAGGCTAGGTGTTGAAAGAATTCTTTTTCTTGGACAAGAAGTGAATGATGGTATTGCTAATAGCCTTGTTGCACAAATGCTTTACTTAGATTCTGATGATAATTCCAAACCTATCTATCTTTATATAAATAGCCCAGGAGGATCAGTAACTGCTGGCTTAGCTATATATGACACTATTAAATA
Source organism: uncultured Synechococcaceae cyanobacterium (assembly GCA_902570945.1). Lineage (GTDB taxonomy): Bacteria > Cyanobacteriota > Cyanobacteriia > PCC-6307 > Cyanobiaceae > Prochlorococcus_A. The sequence continues at coordinate 25,624 of CACGAJ010000005.1, read as the reverse complement.
TGTAAAAAGTGATGTAGTCACCATATGCGTAGGCCTCGCAGCCTCCATGGGAGCGTTCCTATTGGCCGCTGGTACTAAAGGCAAAAGAGTTGCTTTGCCCCACAGCAGAATAATGATTCATCAACCCTTAGGAGGGACATCTCAACGCCAAGCAAGTGATATTGAAATAGAAGCTAAGGAAATTTTAAGAATTAAAGATATGTTAAACATGTCTATGGCAGATATGACAGGGCAATCATTTGAGAAAATTGAAAAGGATACGGATAGAGATTATTTTCTAAGTGCGGAAGAAGCAAAAAATTATGGATTAATCGATAGAGTAATTACACATCCAAGCGAAGCAAATCAGTCTTAAACTTTCCAAAATTAATATTTTACTTTTAATTTTTAAATTAATAATTTTTTTGGTTTATTGTCACCTTAATGTCTAAAATAATAACTATAAAATGCAAAGAAGCTACAACTAATGACCCAACTCTTTTACGACACAGATGCAGATCTAAGTCTTTTAAATAATAAAAAAATAGCGATTATTGGATATGGATCACAAGGCCATGCACATGCCCTAAACCTTAAAGATAGCGGTATGGATGTGATTGTTGGATTATATAAAGGAAGTAAGTCTGAAAGCAAAGCTATTAGCGATGGTCTACAAGTCTTTAGCGTTTCTGAAGCTTGCGAAAAAGCAGACTGGATTATGATTCTCCTCCCCGATGAGTTTCAGAAAGATGTTTACCTTAAAGAAATAGAACCAAACTTAAAAGAAGGAAAGATACTAAGTTTTGCTCATGGTTTTAATATAAGATTCGGACTTATCAAACCTCCTAGTTTTGTGGATGTTGTAATGATTGCCCCAAAAGGACCTGGACACACTGTTCGTTGGGAATATCAGAATGGTCAAGGAGTTCCAGCACTGTTTGCAGTTGAGCAGGATTCTTCCGGAAGTGCAAGATCATTGGCAATGGCTTACGCTAAAGGGATTGGCGGAACGAGAGCTGGGATTCTTGAAACAAACTTTAAAGAAGAAACAGAAACTGATTTATTTGGCGAACAAGCGGTTTTGTGCGGAGGATTATCAGAACTAGTCAAATCAGGCTTCGAAACTCTTGTAGAGGCAGGATATCAGCCCGAACTTGCTTACTTTGAATGCTTACATGAAGTTAAACTTATTGTTGATTTAATGGTAAAGGGAGGCTTATCTCAAATGAGAGATTCCATTTCAAATACTGCAGAATATGGAGATTATGTAAGTGGTAAAAGACTTATCAATAGTGATACAAAGAAAGAAATGCAGAAAATTCTAAAAGATATTCAAGATGGAACTTTCGCTAAGAATTTTGTGGAAGAATGCGATAAAAACAAACCCTTAATGACAAAATTAAGAGAAGAGAACTCAAAACATGAAATTGAGAAAGTAGGTAAAGGTCTGCGCTCGATGTTCAGTTGGCTGAAATAAATTTATTTTTTATATTCCTTGGATCGATTGGTCTTGATTTATTGATCGGCGATCCAAGATTCTTAATCCACCCTGTTCAAATAATTGGATTTTACATAAAAAAAATATCTGATTACCTCATAAATAATTTTGGAGAAAATAAAAATCTATTATTCTGGGGCGGTTTCTTTGTCGCTATATCCACCATTGGAATAAGTTTTGGTTTAGGAAAATTGATAGAACTCAGTTATGTTCAATCAAGAAATAATTTTTTTGGTGGATTGTTAATTCTTTTTGGACTTTCAAGTTGTATTGCGACTAAGGGACTTATTTCAAGTGTGAAAGAGATTGCAGAGCTAATAGAAAGCGAAGAAATTAGTGACCAAAATAAAAGAATAATTAAAGAGAAGGTACAAAGGATAGTAAGTAGGGATGTAAGTTCATCTTCTTTAGAACATCTTTTGAGATCAAGTACAGAGAGTCTTGCCGAAAATTCTGTTGATGGAATATTTGGGCCATTATTTTGGATTATTATTGGAATTTTTTTTATGAAATTTTCAATTTTTCTGCCAGGGCCTTTATCACTTGGTTTTTCTTATAAAGCCATAAGTACTTTAGATTCAATGATAGGTTACAAATATGATTATTTTAGATATTTAGGTTTTTTCAGTGCAAAAATCGAAGATATTTTTACGTTTATTCCTTCAAGATTAGTTTTAATCACATTACCTTTAGTTAGTCCCAAAATTAATGAGTATGGATCAATCATAAAAAAAAGCTATCTTGATGGTAAAAAATATGATTCGCCTAATGCTGGGATTTCAGAAGCTATATTTGCTTATATATCTGGGATAAAATTGGGTGGAAAAAGTAAATATAAAAATGAGATTATTGAAAAGCCAATTATCAATGCGAATGGAGATAATTGCACTGGAGAGAAAATTAATTTAATTTGTCAATTAGTTTTGAGATTACAATTTTTGTGGATAATAATTTTTTTCTTAATTTTTTTTATAATTTCAACTTTAATTTAATAATAAATTAGTTTTAAAATAACTAAAATATACTGAAAAAACTCTATGCAAGAAAACGGCTCTCCAGCAGAAAATCAAAATGATGATTTTACTAATACATCTTCAACTGATAATGAATACTCAAAATGGGTAGACAATCAGGGAGATGAAGTAAAGAATGTTTTTGGATTTAATAGCAGTGCTGAACTTGTAAATGGTAGAGCAGCAATGATCGGATTCTTAATGCTCATATTAACCGAGTTAGTTTTTAGCGGCAGACCTGTTACTTCTTCAATTTTTGGTATTAATTAAAAATGGAAGCAAAAAAATCTAATCCAATAAAAGTATTCTTATACATATCTTTATGGGTAATTATTTGGGGCACTTTAGGGTCTTTGATCGATTTTCCTCTATATAAAAATAAAATCTACTTAGAAGGAAGCATATATCAATATCTTACTTTCACAGTTACAGCGATTATTTCTTTTATATCTGCAAAGTTTTTTTATAAGAAAATTGATTTATAAAAACTTGTACCTAAATTTCTTAATAATTTTTGCTGGTTCTTTACTTTCATTGGACTCGTAAAGTATCCACTGATGTGTCTCAGTATCATGATCACAGCCATAATTTCCAGATAGATTACCGTAACTTGAGAGATATGAATGACAATTTTGGTCTGCCTCAAAAGCAGAGTCATAGCCTGTTAGAAAATATATCAAAAATAGAACAGTTATTAATAAAAAAAATACTTGAGAAACTAAATTAACTATCTTCATAAGATATTCTAAAATTTAAATATATCATCTAATAAAATTTTTCGATCTAAAAATATAGCTAACGACCAACATTAAATACGAAGTCATGGAACTCTTGATTCTTTAAATACAGGATGACTAGCAATACTAAAATAATATTTAAGCCTATTACTATTGATCCAAAAATATTTATTTGTTTTTTACCTGGCAAAGTGTAAGTAAATTTCTTGCCTTTAAGAAAACCAGCTAAGCCTTTTTTTTCTTTATTTGTTTCTTTTATTTGAGTATTTTGAGTACTATTCTTAACTTCATTATCAGAAAAACCTTTTACCATTACAAATTAAATAACAAATTTATAATATTCCAAAAAAATAAATTATTTTAATAATTAACAATTTTTAATCACATATGGGATCATTAATGAATTTCTCTCATTTGAGGAATTATTAAAAAAATTAGCTTCAATAATTTCCGTTTGCAGCCCCAATAAACTAGATTGACATTTGAATCTATTTTGGTCAAATACTTCTAATTGAAGTTTTTCTATTTCAGAAACTAATTCTCTACATACTTGGGTTCCAGAATCTTTAAAACAATCACTAGATTGTTTTAAAATCTTAGACTTTCTTGGTATTGTTTCTGCCATAAGGAAATTTGATGATAATAAAATTTTTAAGAATAAAATAGTTAAAAATTTCATTACTTTTTAAGATTTCAAAAATTTGAATATTTCGGAATGAGTTTTGGTCATTTTGCTAATTGCATTTTATTGCGATTAAAAAAAAAGATGCTCTAAAAGAGCACCTTATAATTTAGGGAAGAAATAGGTTAAAAAGATTACCCTTGAACTCTATCCTTAAAAAGTTTACCTGCAGAGAATGTTGGAACTCTTTTAGCAGGTATTGCTATTTTTTCGCCTGTCTTAGGGTTTAATCCCTGTCTTGCAGAACGATCTCTTGGTTCGAAAGAACCAAATCCTAGTATAGAGACTTTTTTGCCTTCCACTACTGAATCAACAATAGTTTCAATAGCTGCATCAACAACTAAAGAAACATCAGTTTTTGTTAGCTCTGTACGAGCAGCAACAAGATTTACTAAATCAGCTTTGTTCATTGAAATTTAAATTAAAGCAAAGGTTTAAAAAAAAAGATTTAAATCGAGTTTTAAACCTCGAACTTCCACATCATATGGAGCAAATACAAATACGGCAACCGAAAATGCCGGCGGCGCAAAGCTTTATACAAATTTTAGGGACATTTTTAGCAACATTATTTAATTTTTATAGCCGCGTTTTTTTATTTATAAAAAATAGCCTCTTCATTTAGAGAACAGCTAAAAGCATTGGTGTAACTGGATTTATCTTTAAAAAATCTAACTACATTTAGCAAAGGGGAAAAATGTCAAAGGGAGGTGAATTTAAGAATTTGAGCTATTTATTATGTTTTATTAATTTTCAGATATATTTCCTTCTCATCACATGAAAAAGCATAATTTGTATTTTGAAATCAAGAAAAATCTGGTTTTCTCATTGATTAAACTTTCTCTCTAAATCGTTTTATGCACTGATCAGATGGATAAAGAAATTGTAATTAATTAGAAAATTAATACTCTCCAAGATCTAATAAAGTTAATTAGTGAAGCCTTAAATTTGAGTCTTTTTTTTAATTTTGCATCTATTATTCAAATATCAGTAATTTAAACAAATTATCTCAATATTTAACTAATCAATGATAAAGAGAAAGTGATTCAACTTAATAAAGGTAAACCGTTTCCTTTAGGGAGTTCTCTAACTTCACAAGGGGTTAATTTTTCCTTAATAGCCACAAATGCAGAATATATAGAAATCTTATTGTTTGAGAAAGAGGACTCTATTTCCCCAAAAAGTATATTCAAATTAGATCAGACTCATAATAAAGGTCCTTACTGGCATGCGGAAATAAAAAATCTAGATGAAGGTTGTATTTATGCTTTTAGAGTAAAACAAAAAAATAATGAAATTAATAATAACTATGAACAAAAAGTATTACTTGATCCATGTTCAAGGGGTATTACCGGATGGGGAAGCTATAAAAGAGAAAATGCATTAAAAACGCAAGAGAATACTAATTCTTGTCTTAAAAGCGTTGTTTGCGATAGAAAATTATTTAATTTTAAGGATTATCCAAGACCGAAACATTCTTGGGAAGAAACAATTATTTATGAACTCCATATCAAAGCTTTCACTGAATCAACTGATAAAGATGAAAGCTGTTTTAAGAAATTTTTAAAAAAAATTCCGTATCTCAAAGAACTGGGTATTACAACAATTGAATTACTTCCAATTTTTTGTTTTGATCCAACAGATGCACCAAATGGTTTAGATAACTTTTGGGGTTATAGTCCAATAAATTGGTTTACTCCTCATTTTGAATACCTTTCGAATGAATCAGCTAAAAAGAACAGAGAAGAATTTAGAAAATTAGTTGAGGAATGCCATAAGGCAGACATTGAAGTTATATTAGATGTCGTATACAATCATACTTCTGAAGGAGATTCCAAAGGGCCGGCGATATCTTGGAAAGGCATAGATGAAAATCTTTATTACTTTATTGGAAAAGATAAAAATTATCAGGACGTATCTGGTTGTGGGAATACTATTGCAGCAAACAGAGGATTAGTTAGAAAACTAATAATTGAATCATTAAAGTGTTGGGCGAATGAATTTGGCGTAGATGGTTTTAGATTTGATTTAGGTATTGCCTTATCAAGAGGAGAAAATCTCTCGCCACTAGATAATCCTCCAATTTTTGAAGATATAGAATGTGAACCAGAACTTGTTGATATAAAGTTTATAAGTGAGCCATGGGATTGTGGGGGTTTATATAAATTAGGTGATTTCCCATCTAAGAATACTTTTACTTGGAATGGTCATTTTAGGGATGACTTACGAAGATTTTGGAAGGGGGATAAAGATACAGCTTGGAATATGAGCGATAAAATTAAAGGTACTCCATCGATTTATAAAGAGGATAATATTTTTCCAAAATCAATAAATTTTATTACTTCCCATGATGGATTCACTCTGAGAGATTTAGTCACTTTCAATAGAAAGCATAATTTTGCCAATAGAGAACAAAACAGAGATGGTGATAACCATAACAATTCTTGGAATCATGGTACAGAGGGACCAACTACAAACTTATTAATCAATGATTTAAGAAAAAGACAACAAAAAAATCTTATTCTTAGTTTACTTATCTCTAGAGGTGTTCCAATGATACTTATGGGTGATGAGATAGGGAGGTCACAAGGCGGCAACAATAATTCTTGGTGCCAAAATAATTTATTGGGCTGGATGAATTGGGAAGAATATCAACAAGATTTAGAATTATTTGAATATTTTAAATATGTTATAAAAATCCGAAAAAAACTAATAAACATTTTTAATCCATCATTCTTCTCTAATAATCAAACCAATGAAAATTTTCCAACATATCATTGGCATGGTACAAAGCTAGATAGCCCCGATTGGAGTAGTTGGTCTCACACTGTTGCCTTTAGCATTAACAAAGGCAATACTAATCCGCTGGTCTGGATAGGTTTAAATGCATATTCAAAAACTATCGATTTCCCTTTGCCGAAATGTAAATATAATTGGTTAAAAGTTATTGACACTAGCATGCCTAAGATTTTTAAACCCTTAACTATTAATGAAAAATCTGTTTCAATAAAGAGTAGAAGCTCTTTATTAATCATTTCAGAAGAAGTATTTGGAGCAAAAAATAATATATCCTAGAAGCGGGCGGCGGGAATCGAACCCGCATCTTCAGCTTGGAAGGCTGAGGTTTTACCACTAAACCACGCCCGCGATAAGTAATAGAATTACCATTGCAATAATACATTATCAAACAATCAACAAAGTAAAAAGATTGGAAAATTCACACTCAAAAAATATATCCGGATCAAGAACAAGATTAATGCTTTCCTACGGACTTGGAGATGCTGGAACAGGGCTTGCTAATGCTCAATTTGGTTTTTACCTTTTCCCATTCTTTACTTGTGTAGCTGGATTGCCCCCCTGGATAGCAAGTTCTATCTTGATGATAATAAAGCTCTGGGATGCAATTAATGATCCTTTGATTGGCTGGATGAGCGACCATACCCAATCAAGATGGGGTCCGAGACTACCTTGGATGATTGGAGCATCAGTTCCTCTGGGTATTTTTTTAGCGGCAATGTGGTGGATACCCAATGATTACAGCATCAAAGAAAAAACTTTTTATTACATATGCACATCAATTTTATATATGACAGCATATACATCTGTAAATCTTCCTTACGGAGCATTATCCACAGAAATTAGTGAAGATGAAAATATAAGAACAAGACTTAACGCCGCTAGATTTACTGGGTCAATATTAGCTTCTTTAACAGGGTTAACTGTAGGTGCAATATTCCTAACAAAAGGAGATTCAGGTTATTTAACTATGGGAAGAATATCTGGCGCGATAGTTATATTAATAACTTTGCTTTCTACTTGGGGTCTAGCTCCATATGCAAAGATCGCAAGAAAACCTATCAATAAAAAACAGCCTTTAAAAAATCAATTTAAGCGTATTTTAAAAAATAAAATATTTATAAAAGTGATATATCTATATTTACTTCTCTGGTGTGGACTTCAGTTAATGCAAACAGTTTCATTAATATATTTACAACAAGTCATGAATGTGCCAAGAGGAATTTCTTTTTGGATTATAATACCTTTTCAAATAAGTGCTCTCTTGGGATTGCAAGTCTGGAGCTTTTATTCTAATAAATATGGAAGAGTTAAAGCATTAAAAATAGGTGGACTTATATGGATTAGTGGTTGCTTGATTGCAATGATATTACCTCCCTTGTCAAATAATTTTGAAGTTACTAATTTCAATATAGATTCTATAAAAATGTTAACTTTATTTCTAACAATATTATTTGTTGGTTTTGGCGCATCAACAGCATATTTAATACCTTGGTCTTTACTACCAGATGCTATTGATCATGACCCAGAGAAAGCTGCTGGAATCTACACTGCTTGGATGGTTTTATGTCAAAAATTAGGTATTGCTTTAAGCGTAGGATTATTTGGTTATCTTCTAACCCTTACTGGGTTCAAGCAAGCAGCCTGTCAGGGGATTATTGATATCACTCAACCAAATTCTGCATTAATAACAGTAAGAATTTGTATGGGTTTAATACCCTCTATGCTTGTTTACTGGGGCCTATTAATTATGAGAAATTGGGATCAAGAATTAATTACAAACTAAAATAACAATATGTATTACCCTAATTTTTTTAAAAGACTTTTAAGCAGTTTAATTATAGGCGGGCAAGCGATTAATTATATCTTTAGAGGTAAAATTTCCAAAAATGATCTCTTTGACCAACTAATGGAATCAGGTCCTGGTAGTTTGTTAATTGTACTAATTACAGGAATAGCAGCAGGTACAGTTTTTAATATTCAAGTTGCCTCACAACTGACAAGTATGGGGGTATCAAGTGAAATAGGAGGTTTATTAGCGGTAGGAATGGCGAGAGAAATGGCTCCTCTTCTAACTGCAACTTTGATGACTGGAAAGGTTGCTACCGCTTATGCTGCCCAACTGGGTACTATGAAAGTTACTGAACAAATAGAGGCTATAACTATGTTAAGAACCGAACCGGTCCAATATCTGGTAGTTCCAAGGCTACTATCGATGGTAATAATGTCTCCAATACAATGTCTTTTGTTTTTATCTGTAGCATTGTGGAGTGGACAAATTTGGAGCACAATTTTTTATAAAGTTCCTCCAATAGTTTTTTGGACATCTGTAAGATCAGGTAACGTGAGTTTAACCAGTGCAGACTTAACTTCAATGTTAATAAAATCTGTAGTGTTCGGTTTACTTATTTCAATTATTGCTTGTGGATATGGACTCACCACCAAAGGTGGTCCGAAAGAAGTTGGAACAAGTACAACAGGCGCAGTTGTAATGACTCTTGTTACTGTATCTTTAATGGATGTATTACTTACTCAAATTTTATTTGGATAATTCTATGTTTAACACTAAATCAAAAAAAGAAGAACCAGTCATAATATCACCATCATTTCAATTGCCAATCATTTTAATAGTTTTAAGCTTTATGCTGTTATTTCTGAATATTGGTTCTTTGCCGACAATAGTTTTTGCATCTTTTAGCTTTTTTTTGTTGCTTCAGTCATTTACCTTAAGAATAAAAATAACAAATGATGATTTCATCGTTTTACAATTAGGGAAAGAGATTAGAACTTTTCCATTCAAAAACTGGATATCTTGGAAATTCTTTTTACCTATAATCCCAGGTATTTTTTATTTTAGAGAAAAGTCCAGTCCTCATTTATTACCAATATTATTTAATCCAAAGCAATTAAAAGAAGAGCTCAAAAAAAAAGTTGACTCCCTAGAAATTAAAAATTCTTAAAATCAGACTTCGCCTAATCATCAAAATTATTTAAATGACCAATAAAGAAATTTCCGAAAATAATCCTGAGAAGGAATTAATAATAAATAAGTCAATTTCAGATGATAAAACCAAACAAATTGGCAAGAAAAATACAACGCAAAATAAAAAAAACTCACCAAAAAATGAAAAATCAATAAAATCTTTCGATGAAATTTCTAATGAAATTTTAAGTGATCTCGTTTCAAAAAAAGACTCTTTAGTTAAAGAAATAAAAGAGTTAGAAACAAAAAAAAATGAAATAGAAAAAGATATTGAGTCGAATTTTAAGGGACAGTCAGATAATATCGCTAAAAGAGTTAAAGGCTTTCAAGAGTACTTAACTGGAGCTTTGCAGAATCTTTCACAAAACGTAGAAAAACTTGAATTAGTTTCTCAACCAATAATCGTAAAGCCATCTCCCCTTGATGAGAAAAAGCAAGATAAAAGCACTAATAATGTGGTTAATGTTCCTGCTCTTTCTGAAACATTTAAGCCAGATGAAGAGATTATAAAAAGTTGCTTTTCAAGTTTCGCAGAACAACCTGATTTTTATGCTGAACCTTGGAAATTAAGACGGAGTCTTGATTCATCAGATATAGAAATTATGAATGATTGGTTCTTTAACATGGGCGGGAGAGGTTCTCTTGAAAGTAGAGGATCTAGACAAAAAAATGCCTTGTTATCAGCAGGTTTAATATCTATTCTTGGGGAATTATATGGGGATCAGTTTCAGACTCTGATATTAGCTTCGCAACCTGAACGACTAGGTGAATGGAGAAGAATTCTTCAAGATTCACTTGGTCTCACAAGGGATGACTTTGGGCCTAATAGTGGGATTGTTCTTTTCGAAAGGCCTGAAGGTGTCATCGAAAGAGCAGATAGATTAGAAGCCAATGAAGAATTGCCATTTATTATCATTGATGCGGCAGAAACCTCTGTTGAAATTCCAATACTTCAATTCCCATTATGGGTTGCATTTGCTGGTTCAGATAATGAAATTTACGATGATCTTGAACTAAACTAATCTCTATGAATATCTTAATCATCTTTACAAGTTATCTTTTAGGATCACTCCCGACAGGTTTTTTAATTGGAAAATATCTCAAAAATATAGATCTAAGAACTATAGGTTCTGGATCTACAGGTGCCACAAATGTCTTAAGAAATGTTGGGAAATGGCCAGCACTTTTTGTATTTATTATTGACGTTGGGAAAGGCCTAATTGCAGTAAAACTTGCTGAATATTACTCAGATCAAGCATTAATAGAAGTTATAGCAGGCATATCCGCTATCTCAGGACATATTTGGCCAATATGGCTTAGAGGTAAAGGAGGGAAAGCTGTTGCTACTGGATTAGGTATGTTTTTGGCTCTTTCTTGGAAAGTTGGGCTAGCATCTCTTGGCATTTTTTTAATAGTCCTAGCAATAACTAAATTTGTTTCTTTATCCAGTATTTCAGCTGCAGTCTTACTTCCTATTTTAATGTTTTTTTACCTGGATAATTTTATGGACCCCTATTTTTTTATAAGTTTAATTGTGGCAATATTAGTAATCTGGAAACATAGAACAAACATAACAAGATTGCTCAAGGGAGAAGAATCCAAAATTAACCAGAATTAATAGATTTAAATATTTCTATTAGAGCTTTATTAGGATCTATAGCTTTTGATATTGATCTACCAATGACTAATTTAGAAGCGCCATTATCTATAGCTTCATGGGGAGCCATAATTCTATTTTGATCATCTTTATTTTCAATCTTTAACCTGATACCTGGTGTAATTAGTTCAAAATTATCCTTGTAAATAGATCTCAACATTTTTACTTCCAAAGGGGAACACACACATCCATCTAATCCAGCATCAAAAGACAACTTTGCAAGTCTCAATACATTTTCTTCAATTGAATTATTCCTGTTAAGATCTGTTTGAAAATCTTTAAGAGAAAAGCTTGTTAAAACAGTTATTCCTACAACAAATGGAGGTTTTACACTAACTGAGGTTGCTCCTTCTAACGAAGCTTTTTTAGACTCCTTAAGAGCTTTTAGACCTGCTGAAGCATGAATAGAAATTATATCAGCCCCTAATTTTGAAACTTGGTAACATGCTGCACTCATAGTATTTGGAATATCATGAAATTTTAAGTCTAAAAAAATTTTTTTATTTAAACTTTTTAATATTTCAATAACTCTTGGACCCTCCCTAACAAAAAGCTCTAAACCAACTTTAACCCATTTAATATTAGGACATTTTTCTAGAAGTAATTTAGCTTGACTTAAATCTAGTCCATCAATTGCCAATATTATTTTATCTTCTGTATTAAATTTGTTATTCATCAATATTCAGTTTTCAAACCTCTTAATTATTTTTTTCCCAATTTGCAAAATTTTCCCTTCCAAATCATTTTTTGAATCAAAAACTAAATCAGGATTTATTACTTTCTGACTATCAATTTTTACACCCCCACCTTTAATAGATCTTTTGGATTCGCTGCTAGATGCGAAAAGTTTTAGTGCACTTAGCAAGTAAAAAAATTTAACCGGAAAAACTATTTCTCTTAATGAAATCTCTGGAATTTCTCCAACTTCTTCTTTGTGTCCAAGGAATAATTTTTCGCAGTTTGACTGCGCCTTTAATGCTTCTTCACTCCCATGGAATAAAGTAGTAACTTCTAAAGCCATTCTTCTTTGTAGTTCACGAGGATTTGAGTTTTTAAGAAAACTTAAATCTAATTCAGTAAGTAATTCAAAATAGCTAGGTATTAAATTATCTGGTACTTTTTCTAATTTTGAATACATTGAAAGAGCATCATCAGTCAAACCTACGGTGTTAAATTCAGATTTACTCATCTTCTTAATTCCATCTAAACCTGTCAAAATTGGCAACAGAACACCAAATTGAGGTTCTTGTTTAAAATGCCTTTGAAGATCTCTTCCTATTGCAATATTAAATTTCTGATCTGTACCTCCAAGTTCAATATCTGATTGAACAATTACCGAATCGTAACCTTGTAATAGTGGATATAAGAATTCATGTAAAGCAATTGGAACTTGCGAAGTGTACCTTTTATTAAATTCCTCCTTAGCCAACATTTGACTGACTGTTGCAATCCCCATTAATTCAATTATAGAATTAAGATTTAATTCTTTTAACCATTCACTGTTATATCTAATTTCTATTTTATCTTTTGAATCAAAATCTAAGATGGATTCATTAGCTGGCTTACCCATTCCTAGTTGGGTTAAGTATGTTTTTGCATTATCCTTAACTTGTTTTTCCGATAACTGCACTCTTGTTTTGTTTTTTCCGGTTGGGTCTCCAATTTGAGCAGTAAAATCCCCAATAATTAAAACTGCAACATGTCCATTATCTTGGAATGCCCTAAGTTTTTTAAACAATATGCTGTGCCCAAGATGAATATCTGTTCCAGTTGGATCAATTCCGAGTTTAACCCTTAATTTTTTATTATTTTTTTTTGCATAATCAATTATCTCCGAGAAAGTTTGATTTGTTCCCTTAACTGGAAAATATTCTTCTATTCCTCTTGAAAGCCATGATGGCAATATTAAATCATCTGACATAAAGCTTTAACCGTTAAATTTAAGAAGTTTTATCAAGTTCATCCTTCATTCTTATTAAGGTTTTATTCATCTGATCGAACATTTGATCCGGGGTAATTCCAAATTGACTTAACTGTGTCTTTAATTGTTCTACTGTCATTTTTGCTTGAAAATCTTCAGACAATTCAAATCTCTTCATAAAAACTTTATAACGATCCATAAGAGATTCCATTTTTTTTATAAACATTTTTTTTCCTTCTCTATCAAATTTCCCATAATCAGAACCAAGCTTCATAAGTTCTTGGTAATCAGTAAAAAGCTTTTTAGCTTCTTCTTGGACGATATCTGACTCGAAGAATCCCATCCTTATATTCCTCCCTCTAATCTCTGAGAAACATTATTATAACTGACTTGATGATTTTGCATCATAAATAATAAAGTTGGTGCGGTACAACTTTTAATTTTTTTCACTTCCTGATACCAAAGGATTTGAAGTGGAGTTGCACTCATGTTGTTCTAAACTAATCTATTTTACCAAGAATTGAAAGGTAGAAAATACTACCTAAATTTTTTAAACATGAAAATTTGGATATAAATTCAAAATTATTTTTTTATGATTAATTTATGAGGTTTTTTCTGACTCAAAGAATCCCATTACTATTTTTTTATTTCGTAAGATTAAGGCTTAATTACAAGAAAACAAGAATCTTTTAAATTATTAAGAACATTAATAAATTTTAGTTTATAAATAATTCTTTGATTTATATTTTTTCATAATTAAATTTAGTAGACATATTTAATAATTATTGGAAAAATTCAACGTAAATAATATTTCAACCCAAAATAGACAATTTGAATTATTTGGTTCAAATGTAAATACATCTATTAATTTTCAACACTCAAATAATCTAAAAATCAAAGGCGAAATCCTTACTGAATGGAGAAATAGAATACATAATCACCAATTTAAAATTTCAAACAATACTCACACTAAAAATTTGCACCAAACAAGTCTTCCTATAAATACAATTTCCAATGAAAGACAAATTGATCCATTTTCCCTGCAGCCATTATCATTGAACTTTTGGAGAACCAATCAATATATACATAATGGTCCAGCAATGTATTTTGTAATTGACTCCATGGAGAATTCTGAAATAATCCTATATATAGGGGAAACAAATTCAGCCAATAAGAGATGGAAAGGAGAACATGACTGTAAAAATTACCTCATGAACTATAAAGAAGCCCTAGCTCATAACAAACTCTCAAGTCACCAAGATATTCGTTTCTTCTTAGATGTACCTAAAGAAGTAAAATTAAGACGTAAATTAGAACAGCAACTGATATATTTATGGTTACCACCTTTTAATAAAGAAACTCGAGATAGGTGGGCAACTACTTTCACAAACAACTAAAAGTTAATTAAATCCATTTTACAAATGCAATTTTCCACATTCCAAAAAAATCTTAATAGCTGGCAAGGTGCTTCATTAATTTTTGGAGTTTTAGAGGAAGAAATTGCAAGCCAACTTGAAAACATAAAATTTGTTGTTGACCCAAAATCTTTACTAAAAAAAATTACTCAAAAAAAATTCAAAGGAGAAAAAGGAAAAACTTTAAGCTTTGAATTTTTAGATCAAAAATTAGAAACTTTAATCATAGTTGGCCTTGGCAAATCAAAAGACCTAAATAAAAGTGATATAGAAAACTCTATAGGAAATCTAGTTAGGAAAACTGTTGATAAAGATGAAAAGATCAGTATCTTGCTCCCTTGGGAATTAATAAATTCACAAGTAGAAATAAATCAATTAGCAGAGTCAGCCAGATTATCTGCCTATAAGGACAATAGATTTAATAAGAAAAAAGATGACGAGAAAGTTCTTAAAGAAATAGAGTTTTTGAATCTAAAAAAATTTGAGAATATTAGCTTTGAAGAGACAGCACAATTATGTGAAGGCGTAGAACTAGCTAGAAGACTTGTAGCCGCCCCTCCAAATAGTCTTACACCTCAGGAAATGTCCATACAAGCTTCTCAAATAGCTAAAGATCATGGTTTGGAAGTAAAAATTTTAGAAGCGAAAGATTGCGAAGATTTAGGAATGGGTGCATACTTAGCTGTAGCAAAAGGTTCTGATCTAGATCCTAAATTTATACATCTTACTTTAAAGTCAGAGGGGCCTATAAAAGAAAAGATTGCGCTTGTTGGGAAGGGTTTAACCTTTGATTCTGGAGGATACAATCTGAAAGTAGGAGCCTCTCAAATTGAAATGATGAAATATGATATGGGTGGAAGCGCTGCAGTTTTAGGAGCTGCAAAAGCACTTGGAGCAATAAAACCAAAGGGATTAGAAATTCATTTCATTGTGGCAGCTTGCGAAAACATGATAAATGGATCTGCAGTACATCCTGGAGATGTAGTTAAGGCATTTAATGGTAAGACAATTGAAATAAATAATACTGATGCAGAGGGGAGGCTCACATTAGCTGATGCTTTAACTTATGCATCTCATTTAAACCCAGATTCAATAATAGATCTCGCCACTTTAACAGGAGCTATTGTTGTTGCATTGGGGAATGATGTAGCTGGATTCTGGAGCAATAATGATGATCTAGCAAATGACCTAAAAGTTGCATCAACCCAGTCTGGAGAAGAACTATGGCAAATGCCGTTACAAAAATCTTACAAAGAAGGGTTAAAGTCTCATATAGCTGATATGAAAAATACAGGCCCTAGAGCAGGTGGGTCAATAACTGCTGCTTTGTTTTTAGAGGAATTCTTTGATAAGGAGATTAAATGGGCTCATATTGATATTGCTGGGACTTGTTGGACTGATAAGAATAAGGGGATTAATCCATCAGGCGCAACCGGTTTTGGAGTAAAAACTCTTGTACAATGGATTAAAAATAAATAACTATATTTAAAATCATTCAGTCCAAAGATTTATTGATCTAGCTTTATCCCCCCATAATTTATCCAACCTTTGATCTCTCCCACATGAGAATCTATAAAACTTATATTTTATTTCATTTCTCTCAGCAAAATCCTGATGATATTCTTCAGCCAACCAAAAATGACCTTTTGGTTTTAGTTCTACAGATATTTTTTCTAATGGCACTCGCAGCTCATTAGAAGCCGAAAAAATTGCATTTTTTGCATCAATTTCCTCAGTTGCATCTTTGAAAAAGATCACTGGCCTGTAAGAATCCCCGCGATCACAAAATTGACCCTTACCGTCCAAAGGATCAATATTTCTCAAATAGAGTCTAAGTATCTCTGGTAAAGTTACTAATTGGGAATCGTAGTCCACCAAAACCACTTCCTGATGTCCATCATGATTGTCATATGTGGGATTTTGTAAATCTCCACCTGAATAGCCACTTTGCACAAAATTTATCCCCTTCAATGACTCTAAATCATGTTCTAAACACCAAAAACAACCTCCTGCCAGTATCAATTCCTCTGCAAAAGCATTTACAGGATTAATAAATATTAAAAGAGCAATTATTAGAGGTAAGAAAAATTTCATTTTTTTATTATAAAGTTCAAATAATAGAATTAATAATCTCTTTAGCAGCTCTTTGGACTACGCCATCTTCTCCTAATTCTTTTTTTAAAAAAGCATAACCTTTTTTAATTTTTATTTTTTCTGACTTCCCCTCTAGAATCTTACAAGATTTGTAGAAAATTTTCTTTTCGTCAAACTCCCTCTGTACAAACTCAGGGATTATTAATTTATTAACTAATAAATTTACAGGGGAAATAAATCTTACTTTGAAATTGAGAATTCTTTTAGCAATAAAAGCAGTTATCCTACTAACTCTATAACCAACAATCTGTGGGATTCCATATAAAGCTAATTCCATATTAACTGTCCCAGATTTACAAAGAGCAATTTTAGTAAGCGAATAAATGTGAGGCTTTAATTTTGCACTATCTTTTTGAGAAATTACAAGTCCCTTAACTTGATATTTTCTAAAGGCTTTTTTGAATACTTCATCAAAAGCATTCCGACAAGAGGGAATATAGACAACCAAGCTTGGATATTTTTGTTGTAATTTTTTAGCCACTTTCATAAAAGTAGGTAATAAATATCGCAATTCTTGAGGTCTTGATGCGGGCATTAAAAGAATGATGTTTTGATCTGAACGAAGATTTAGAATGGTTCTAGCATCTGTCTTTAGAGGGAGTTTTTTTGTTAAATCAATCATTGGATGTCCAACCCACAAAACATTTCCTCCCCTTTTTTTGTAGAACGCTGCTTCTTTCTTGAAAATCGCAAAAATTTTATCAGAAAATTTTATTAGATTTGTTGTAGTATTATTACCAACTCTCCAAGCCCACTCTTGAGGAGCAATATAGTAAAAAATTGGAATTTTAGTCTTCGATCTTTTTAATTTAGTCCCAATTTTTATATTGGGACCCATATAGTCAATCAAAATTAAACAATCTGGAGGATAATTTTTTAGTAATTTATAGAACCTTTTTTGAATTCTTATTGTAGGAAGAATAAGAGGTAAAGCCTCCCAAATCCCTATTGCACTTATTGATGTAGTATCTTGAAGAATTTTTACACCTTCTTTCTTCATCCTTTCACCCCCTAATCCGCAAATTTCTAAATCTATAGATTTTTTTTTAGCTTCATCTAATAATGCTTTTGATAACAAACTTCCGTGCAAATCTCCAGAAACTTCTCCAGTACTTATAAATATCTTTTTATTCATAAATTCACTACAGGCATTGGTCCCCGTCTTTCTTTAGATATTGACTCTTTTAAAAAACTACATAATTTTGAAGATGAAATATCCAATTCTCCTTTCATCGCTTCTTCTAATGAATTGGAAATCGTATCATTTGATTTAAAGAGAAAATTCCAAGTATTTTGAAGTAATTTTAAGTCAAAATCCTTATTTTCCATTAAACCACTTCTTTTAATTCCAATCCTATTTAAACCTCTCAATCTCCCTGGATGACCTTCAGCTAAACAAAAAGGGGGGACATCTCTGTCAACTCTAGTCATTCCTCCGATCATTGCTAAATATCCAATATGTACAAATTGATGAATACCTAAACAGCCGCCAATAATAGCTTTATCTTCTATCTTTACATGGCCTGCAACTTGCACACTATTTGATAAAACTATCTTATTCCCAAGTTCACAATTATGGCCTATATGAGTATAAGCCATTAACAAATTATTATTGCCCAGAATAGTTTTTTCCCCTTCATCAGTTGCCTTATTAATAGTTACACATTCTCTAAAGGTATTATTGTCTCCAATAATTACTTCAGTAGAGGCCCCTTTATATTTAAGATCTTGGGGATCGAGACCTATAAAAACATTTGGGAAAATTTTATTATTACTACCAATTTGGGTTCTCCCTGTTATGACAGCATTCGGTCCTATTACAGTACCTTCCCCGACAGTCACATTAGGTCCGACAATAGCCCCTTGAGAGATGATGACTCCATCATGTAATACAGCATTGGGATCGACGAAAGCATTTTGGTGCACTCTTGCACCACTAAAGCTTGCCTTTGAATCAGTATTTTTATTCTCCATATTCTTAATCAACTAATGAGAACATTAATTCTCCAGCACAAACCAACTGCCCATCGACGTGTGCCTCGCCTTTAACCTTGCCAAATCTTTGTCTTTTAATACTCAATAACTCACAAGAAATTATCAATTGATCTCCAGGTACAACCGGTTTTCTGAATTTAACATTATTTATTCCCGCAAAGACAAAAAGTCCTTTAGGAAGTTCGGGCATTTGAGTTACTATTATTCCCCCAACTTGAGCCATTGATTCAACAATAAGAACTCCAGGCATTAGTGGCCTTTCGGGAAAGTGTCCTTGAAATTGAGGCTCATTTATAGTTACATTCTTTATTGCGACAGCCCGCTGCCCGGGAATATGCTCTATGACTTTATCAACAAGAGCAAAAGGATATCTGTGAGGTAATAAACCTAGTATATTCTCAGAGGAGAATTGGTTGTTTTCACTGGATAATTTCTTTTCCAAAACAATTAAAGATTAAGTTCATTTTTTAGTGTTGAGGCCAATAAAGCATTTAAAGAATGTGATCCTTTATAAACTAAAATTTGTGCCTTAGGTAACCCTACCAAAGCCAAGTCCCCAATAAGGTCTAAAATTTTATGTCTTATTGGTTCATTATCAAATCTTAATGGTGGATTAACCCATTCCTCACCATCACAAACAAGAGCATTTTCCAAACTTCCTCCTTTTATTAATCCAAGTTCACTTAATTCTTGGAATTGGTCCTTAAAACCGAATGTTCTTGCTGGAGCAATCATTTCAACAAAACTTTTTGGATTTAAATCAATTACAAAAGTTTGATTTCCAATTGCTTTATAAGAAAAACTTATGGTGGAGATAATTGTAGTTTTTTCTGAAGGTGTCGCAGCTATAACTGAGCCTTCTTTGTTCAGAATTATTGATCTATTAATCTTTTGAAAAAAATTATCTGGTTTAGGAGCCTTTTTTATTCCTACTTCTTCGAAAGCTCTAACCCACTGAATTGCCGATCCATCTAAAAGCGGGATCTCTTTCCCCTCAACCTCAATATGTATATAACTTAATCCGCACCCAGCCATTGAAGATAATAAATGTTCAATAGTGTATAAATTTCTCCCTCCTAATTTAACTGCCGTACAAAGCATCGTACTTCCAATTAAATCTTGAGTTAGCTTAAAAATTTCATTAGGTTTATCCCTAAAAGATATAAAATATCCTTCTTTGTCATAAGAAGAAATTTTAACTCGTGTCTTTTCTCCACTATGCAGGCCTATGCCTTCTCTGGAAATAACACCAGCTAAGGTATAACAAGAATCATAATTAGTTGACCAAGAAAACACCTAAAACTTCCATCCCACCCCAAGTGTATATCTCCAATCCCCACTTAGGTCCTTACTGGCGACATCTAATCTCAATGGACCAATCGGCGTTTTAACCCCAACTCCCCCTCCAAGCGAATAACCAGAACCTGATTTCTGCAATAATTTACCAGGTTTTCCAGGGACTTCGTTTTGAGAACCTAGATCACTTCCAGCATCGACGAATAAAGCTCCTGATATCATTCTCCAAACAGGAAATCTATATTCCACTGTACCCTCAACAAAACTTCTGCTTACAGCTAAATCACAAGATCCCCAGCCCCTAATAGATGATGTTCCCCCCATACAAAAAGCTTCATAAGGAGGCAATTCTCCAATAATAGTTCCAGCCTTTAACTGAAAACCAATAGTCTGAGGGCAGTCTTCACTAGTAGACTTATTAGATTTACAATCTTTGGTCAATTTTATAAATTTGGTTGGTATAAAATAAGAATAAGAGGCTTTCATTCTATTAAAGGTTGGAGAGTTTTTCCCCATTGAAATAAACTGTTCGGTGCCAAATGTTAATTTATTTCCTGAAGTTGGGTTTATATAATTATCTAAATTATTTCTAGATGTACTAGCAATAAAACTTACTAATGTATTTTCCGCAGGACATGAACCATCATTTGGAGTGAATCCAATACAGATAATATCGTTTATGTTGCCTGTGGTTGGCGTTATGTCACCATAAGGTTTTTTATTACCACTACCATCAATCATTTTTACTTTCTTAAAATTCATGCCTGCAAGAACTTTCCATTTAGCTTCCTTAAATGGATCTCCACCATTAAGAGGCCTTGAAAAAGAAAATCCTCCCCCAGTTTTTTCTAAAACTATTGAGGAAAAAGCATCAGAACTAGATGTAGTCGTATCATCTACGGCATATATTCTTCCATTTTCATCACTTCTAAATTCTTGTGGATAATCTCTACTAAGAAAAATATTTGTTCTAAAAGAAGTCTTATGTTTATCTCCTTTAATCCATGGGTCAGTTAAAGAAAAATTATAAGTTGTTGAATATTCTCCAAAATTTAAATTTAGGTTAGTAGACCATGCTCTACCAAATGCGTTCGTTTCCTGCAAACCAATTGAGGCAAAGATTCCTGAACTGTTGCTATAACCAAGTCCACCAGTTAATGATCCTGTTCGTTGCTCGCTCAAATCTAAAAAAATTATGACTTGACCAGGATTTGAATTATCAGGAGCGAGAGATACCTTTACATCATCAAATAATGATGTGGCATAGAGTCTACCAATATCAGCCTCTAAAATTTTTCGATTAAATATTGTGCCAGGTTGTGTTTTTAACTCTCTTTTTATGACCCAGTCTTTTGTTTTACCTTTTCTAGGTTCACCATCGATTAAAGATTCACCATCAGCTCCTGGAAATCTCAATTTTACATCCGATATAATTCCTTCGGAAACATTTAATATAACTATTCCGTTTTCAGAAATCCTATCTGGGCCTGAAATTCTCGCCAAAGAATAACCTTCATCTTCATAACGTTTTTTTATTATTTTTATTTTATTTTGAAATTCATTTAGGTTAAGAGTTGTTCCATAGTAATTATTAAAAATATCATCGACGTATTCATCGGATAATAAAGAGTTTTTTGGTCTAAGCTCAACCTTCCTCAAAATCGGATTTGGCACTATTTCGACAATTAGTTTTACTCCAAGTGGACCATCTTGTGACTTTATCTTAACTCCTGAAAACCACCCACTTGCATATATTGCATTAAGGTCTTTGTTTAAAATTTGATTATCAACATAACTTCCTGGTTTAATACTCATAGAATCATATGCGGCCAACTCCAGTTTCCTACCCTCAGGATGATTTTCCCAACCTTCAATAATTATTTCTGAGATGAGTACTCTTTCTTGGTTAATATTATTATCATTTTCTGCAATTAATGAATTTTTCTCTTGTTTGATATCAAATCCTTGAAATAAGAAATTATTAATTTTATTTATTTCTAAAGTTGTGATTGATTGCTTAGAATCATTCGGCAAATACTTCGCCGCTAATTCTGAATTATTTGATATCAAAAGCAAAGGTGAGCAAACAATATTTGTAAAAACCTTTCTAAATTTTATAGGGTGCTTATGCATAATTTTTTATTCAGGGAAATAAAGCATTATTTGTTGGAAAGTGTTAGGTGAAGTTTTTAATTCTTCGGTTAATTTCACTATAAGCTTCAATAAGACCACCTAAATCATTTCTAAATCTGTCTTTATCTAAGCTTACTATTGTATCATTTTTCTGATTGAGATCCCACAATCTACAATTATCGGGACTTATTTCATCTCCAAGAATTATGTTATTTTTGGAATCATAACCAAATTCCAACTTAAAATCTACCAGTTTAAGCTGAATATTTTTAAAAAAACTTTTCAGGATTACATTAATTTTCGAAGTTAAATCTATTATCAAATCTAAATCTTGAGGGCTTAGTATATTCATTAATTTAATTCTATCTTTTGTAATTAGCGGATCATTAAGTTCATCATTTTTAAGATAAATATCGATTAATGGGTTTTCCAAAACAGTCCCAGATTTAATAGTCGTTTGTTTACACAAAGAACCATAAGCAATATTTCTGAGAACTATTTCTAAAGGAATTACTTTAATTTTTTTTGCTATAAAAGAATTCTCATTTTCAAGTTCAACAAAATGAGTTGGAATATTATTATTAATTAAAACTTCAAAAATTTTCGAGCTTATAAGGCAGTTAAGTTTGCCCTTGCCTTCAAATTTAGCTTTTTTCAAGGCATTAAAGGCAGTAGCATCATCTTTAAAAACAATTATTACTTTATCTTCATCATCATGAGAATACACTTTTTTTGCCTTGCCTTCATAAATCAATTCATATTTATTATTCATTAATTTAGAACCTCATTTGATTACTAAAAGTACGATTTGTAATTAACATATTTATTGGAGATCAACTTTACAAATAATTAATTTTATTTTAACTGATTATTCATTGAAACCTCATAACCTTCAAAAAACAAATTTATGAGTATTAATTCTAAAAGTCCAAAAAGCTTAAGTAAATTAGAAAATATTTTAATAATTGGAAATGGCGGGAGAGAAAATTCTCTGGCTTGGGCTATTCAAAAAAATGAACTAATTAAAAAAGTTTATCTAATTCCTGGTAACGCAGGATCAGAAAGAATAAATAAATGTGAAAGAGTAAAAATAGATATAAACAATAAAAATGAATTAGTCGAAAAGCTTAATCTTTTAAAAATAGATTTAATTATTATTGGACCAGAAATCCCATTAGCAAATGGATTTGCTGATTTTCTTCGCAAAAAAAAGTTTAAAGTATTTGGACCTGGTAAAGATGGAGCAAAGTTAGAATATAGTAAATCTTGGGCCAAGGAATTTATGCAGGACGCAAATATCCCAACTGCTAAATTTTGGAAAGTCAGTTCTTTAGAGGAAGCAAAAAAAATTATCCATACATCATCTGTTCCATTAGTAGTGAAAGCGGATGGTTTAGCTTCAGGTAAAGGTGTTTTTGTTCCTGATTCAAAAGATGAATGTTTTAAGGCGGCAGAATTAATCTTCAATGGTAAGTTTGGGAACTCTGGGAATCTGGTAGTTCTAGAAGAAAAAATTCAAGGTCCAGAAGTTTCAGTTTTTGCTCTATGTGATGGAGAGAAATTCATATTACTTCCAACAGCACAAGATCACAAACGTCTTAATGAGAATGATAAAGGACCAAATACAGGAGGAATGGGGGCTTATTCTCCTGCTCCACTATTAACAAAAAATTATCTTGACAAAATTGTAAGAGAGATTGTCAAACCAACAATAAAAGAACTTAAAAATAAAAATATTGACTATAAAGGAGTAATTTATTTTGGATTAATGATCACAAAATCTGGGGCTAAAGTTATAGAATATAACTGCAGGTTTGGAGATCCAGAATGTCAAACAATAATGCCTTTAATGGATCAAAATTTTGTATTTCTTTTAGAAAAATGCGCGATGGGAAATTTAACTGGTAAAGAAATAATCAGTAATTATGATAAGGTTAGCGGTTGTGTAATAGCTACCTCAAAAGGTTATCCCCACAAGTATAAAACTGGCTTTCCTATCAAAATTGGAAAAATAGACTTTAATGATTGTCAAATTTTTGACTCAGGCACTACTTTAAGTAAAGATGGGGAATTATTAACTGATGGCGGAAGAGTCTTAAGCATTGTATGTCAAGATAAAGATTTCGATATGGTTTTTGAAAAGGCATACAAAAATCTAAAAGAAATTAATTACGATGGTATTTACTATAGAAATGACATAGGTCATCAAGTAAGAAAGAACTTTTCTAAGGAGAACTAGACTTATGGTAGAGACCAATAATCGAGAAAACAAAGAATATAACACCACGGAGATTGAAGATATTAATAATAGCTATTGGGTTGATCAACTTCTTAATTGGTGGAGTGGATTTAGTCTTAGAACAAAATTGTTAGCGATAGCTACTCTTGTAGTTAGTCTCCTAATGACAGGAATAACATTTTTTGCTTTAAATAGTATCCAAAGAGATGCAGGAATGAATGATACTAGATATGCTCGAGATCTTGGATTATTATTGTCTGGAAATGTTACGGAATTAGTTGCAAATAACCAAAAAAAAGAGATTTCAAATGTTGCTGAAAAGTTTTGGAGGTCAAGTCGAAATCTACGTTACATATTTTTTACTGATGCTGAAGACATTGTCCAACTTGGAATACCTATAAGTGCCACCCCAACAAGTTCAGATAGTCAGTTCCAGCTTACAAGAAGATTAAAACTACCATCAGAATTAAAGAAAAGACCACAATTCCCTTTAGTCAGGCAGCATATTACGCCTCAGGGTCAAGTAACAGATGTTTTTGTACCAATGCTTTGGAAAGGAAAATATCTTGGGACTTTAGCTTTAGGAGTTACACCTAATAAAAAAGCCTTAGCCAGTGCAGCACTTACAAGGGAGGTAACCATAGCAGTTTTTATCTCTATTTGGGTTTTGGTAATACTTGGGGCTGTATTCAATGCACTTACAATTACAAGACCTGTTAGAGAGTTAGTAAGAGGTGTTAGGGAAATTTCAAGAGGAAACTTTAAATCCAGAATTTCTCTTCCTATGAAAGGAGATCTGGGAGAACTTCTAAATGGATTTAACAGGATGGCCACTCAGTTAGAAAATTATGATGAGGCAAACATTGAAGAACTCAAAGCTGCTCAAATAAAGCAGCAATCTCTTATAGCTACTATGGCTGATGGTGCAATATTGCTAGATTCCCAAGGAAAGATTGTTCTTACAAATCCAACTGCAAAAAGATTATTTCGTTGGGAGGGAAGACTATTAGAAGGAAAATATTTTTTAAATGAAATTCCCGAAATTTTATCTAATGACTTACATACAAATATAGAATCTATCCTAAACAGAGAAAAGGAGAAAGATGATTTAAGGTTTAGCTTAGGAGAA
>CACGAJ010000004.1 GCA_902570945.1 uncultured Synechococcaceae cyanobacterium | reverse complement strand
CATTTTTTTCATATATCGCATCAATAAATTCACTACTTTCTTCATTTAAAAATGGGATCAATGATTTATGAGACTGTATTCTCTGCCATGGGCATCCCCAAGTTTTATCTTTCAATAATTTGACATTAGATATTAAAATTTTAAAGCTCTCTAAAGTCTCTAAATCGGAATTTTTTTGCAAGTTATACTTATCGTTTGAGGACATAGGATAAATTTTATTAATTCAATTTTGCCTTAATCATGAAATATTTAAATACTTAGTATAAATATTTCAACTTCATCCATTAGAATGGTTTATTATAAGGGCGATTAGCTCAGCGGTAGAGCGCCTGCCTTACAAGCAGGATGTCCCTGGTTCGAACCCTGGATCGCCCATTTATTATTTTTCTAATGACTGAGATCGTCAATCTTTCAATCAGTCAAAGCGCTGCTTCAGAATTATTTAGGCAATCTTCTTTTGGAGGTTCTCCTGGAGAAATGTCAATTGATTTGGTTGAGGATAAAAATTGTTCCGAAGGATGGATGCATATTAAATTAAGGCCAGGTAGATGTAATGGATCCCCTATCTCAAGAACGGAAGGAGTCACTTTATACGCAGATGTAAAAAAGTTTAATTTACTGAAAGATTTAAAATTAGATTATTACGGTGATTTAAGCGGTGGTGGATTTCTTATTTCAACACCAAAAAATGCAAAACGTTGTTCCTGCGGTTCTGGCTTCAAACTTTTGTAGAGTAAATGAACTTTTTTTTGCAAACTAATATTATTTTCATTAATTGGCTGCTATCAAGATAAAATAAACAAAAAGTTTATTGAAATAAAATTTGCATATGACAGAGATGAATGATCAATTATCTTTAGAGAATTATTCACCTTTTGAAGTAGAGAAAAAGTGGCAAGAAAAATGGGAAAGTTTAAAGGCGTTTAGTCCTAAACCTGAGGATGATGGGGAACCCTTTTGTATTGTTATTCCACCACCAAATGTAACTGGATCTTTGCATATGGGACATGCATTTAATACAGCTTTGATAGATGTTGTGGTTCGTTTTCAAAGACTTTTAGGGAAGAATGTTTTGTGTTTACCAGGAACTGATCATGCTTCAATAGCTGTTCAAACTATTCTCGAAAAACAATTAAAAAGCGAGGGTAAAACAAGCGAGGATATTGGAAGAGATGAATTTCTTAAAAGAGCATGGAACTGGAAAGAACAGAGTGGTGGCAGAATAGTTTCTCAATTAAAAAGGATAGGATATTCAGTTGACTGGACTCGAGAAAGATTTACTCTGGATCAAAAATTAAATGAGGCAGTTGTTGAGGCTTTTAATATTCTTTATAAAAAGAATTTAATTTATAGAGGCGAATATTTAGTTAATTGGTGTCCTGAATCTCAATCTGCTGTAAGTGATCTTGAAGTTGAAATGCAAGAAGTAAATGGTCATCTATGGCATTTTAAATACCCTTTAATTTCTGAAAGTGGGGAACAGTTAGATAAGTACTTGGAGGTTGCAACAACAAGGCCAGAAACTCTTTTGGGTGATACTGCTGTGGCAGTTAATCCAGATGATCATAGATATAAAGAATTTATTGGTGTTAAAGTAAAAGTCCCTTTCGTTGATAGAGAAATACCTATTATCGCTGATTCACATGTTGATAAAGATTTTGGTACAGGTTGTGTCAAGGTTACTCCAGCCCATGATCCAAATGATTTTGCAATAGGAAAAAGGCATAATTTAAAACAGATTAATGTAATGAACAAAGATGGAACTTTAAATATTAATGCAGGCAAATTTCAAAATTTAGATAGATATGAGGCTAGAAAGAAAATAATCAAAGAATTGGATAACTTAGGACTTTTGACAAAGATAGAGGATTATAAACATACAGTTCCTTTCTCTGATAGAGGTAAAGTACCAATTGAACCTTTATTGTCAACACAATGGTTTTTGAAAATGGAAGATATATCTCAAGGATGTCTTAATGAAATAGATTCCCAAAAACCATCGTTTATTCCTAAACGCTGGGAGAAAGTTTATAAGGATTGGTTAGAGAATATTAATGATTGGTGTATCAGTAGACAATTATGGTGGGGCCATCAAATACCAGCATGGTACGTTTTAGAAGAATCTCAAGATTCAATAGAACAAAATACTCCATATGTCGTTGCGAGAAATGAAGAGGATGCTTTAATCAAAGCTAATAAAAAATTTGGATTAAATATTAAATTGGTTCGTGATAAAGATGTTTTAGATACTTGGTTTTCAAGTGGTTTATGGCCTTTCTCAACCCTTGGTTGGCCAAATACAAATGATCCGGATTTTAAAAAATGGTATCCAAATAGTGTTCTTGTTACTGGTTTCGATATTATTTTCTTCTGGGTCGCAAGAATGACAATGATGGGAAATACTTTCACGAATAATATTCCTTTTAAGGATGTGTACATACATGGTCTAGTTCGAGATGAAAATAATAAAAAAATGAGTAAAAGTTCAGGTAATGGTATTGATCCAATACTTTTAATTGATAAATATGGTTCTGATGCTTTGCGATTTGCTTTAATTCGAGAAGTTGCAGGTGCTGGACAAGATATCCGGCTTGATTTTGATAGGAAAAAAGATACATCTTCAACTGTTGAAGCTTCAAGAAATTTTGCGAATAAATTATGGAATGCAACTAAATTTGTCTTAATTCATAAGACTTCTAATAATAATTATTCACTTAATGAAAGTGATGAAATTTCTTTAGAATTATGTGATAAGTGGATTTTATCTAAATTGAATCAGGTAAATATAAAGGTCTCTGCTTTGTTGAAAGAATATAAATTGGGAGAATCTGCGAAACTATTATATGAATTTACATGGAATGATTTTTGTGACTGGTACGTAGAATTTGCTAAACAAAGGTTTAATAATAAAGAGACTAAAAATAGACAAATATCTGAGAAGGTTTTAATAAAAGTGCTCAATGATATTTTGGTGATGATGCATCCTTTTATGCCGCATATTACTGAAGAACTTTGGCATGCACTGCGACTTAAACCAGATAAAGAATTATTATCTCTTCAAAAATGGCCAAACCAAGAAAATAAATTTGTTAACAATAAGCTTGATAATTCCTTTCAGCAACTCTTTGAAATTATTAGATTGATTAGAAATTTGAGAGCAGAATTAGGTCTCAAGCCATCAGAAAAAGTTCCTGTCTACTTAATTTCAGATAATGATGAATTGATTGATTTTTTAAAAAATTTAGTTGATGATATTCAAACTTTAACCAAATCTTCTGAAATATTTATTTTTAAACCTAATGATGTTGATAAAAAAGGGTTTGCTAAATCATTTTCTGGGATAATTAGTGATTTAGAGGTTTACTTACCTTTTCAGGATTTTGTAAATATAGATGCATTAAAGGAAAGGTTAAACAAGGATTTAAAAAAGGTGACTATAGAATTAGAAAATTTAAATAAGAGGTTATCTAATAAAAATTTCGTTGATAAGGCCCCAAAAGATATTGTTGAGGAATGCAGATTTAAATTAAACGAAGGTTCTGTACAAATGGAGCGGATTACTAAAAAACTCGAACTCTTGAGTTGAGAATGAATATATTCCTTGAAAATATTTATAATTTGTCGTTTTTTTTTAATACTGAAATTGGTATCTTTTCGTTTATTTGTATTTATATTTTAATTGTTTTATTAATACTTCCAGCTTCTTGGTTATCTTTATTATCAGGTTTTTTATATGGCTCTTTTTTAGGATCAATTATCGTTTTCATTTCCGCTTCCATAGGAGCATCAGTTGCTTTTTTTGTATCAAAAAGTTTTTTTGCAAAAAAGCTAAAAAATCTTTTTAGTCGTTATCCAAAATTAACTGTCATAGAACAAGTAGTAGCAAAAGGCGGACTTAAATTAATTTTTTTAGCGAGATTGTCGCCGATATTTCCTTTCAGTATTCTTAATTATTTTTATGGTTTGAATAATGTTAAGTTTAGAGATTTTACTCTTGGTCTTATTGGAATAATCCCAGGAACTTTTCTGTATTGCTCAATCGGTAGTTTGGCAAAAAGTCTCCAGGAGTTAAAAAATGTGCAATCACCAAATAATTTATATATGACTATTATTGGGGTTGTCTCAACTTCTTTAGTTGTATATTTTTTAGCTAAATACTCTAAAGAATATTTTGAAAACTCCTAAGAATTTAATCTTTAATATTCCAATCTCTTATAGATGCAATTAACATAAACCATAAAAGCCTAAATCTACCTAGTAAAGTTTTGTTGGCCTCTAATTCGATATATTTTGCTTGTCCACATGGTGTTTTTATGTAGTTGAAAACTTTTTTCTTTGTCATAAGTCTCGCAAAAAGTTCTGATAATTATTCTTATATTTTATAGCTAAGATTTTAATTTTTTCATTTAAAACCACATTTTTAATTGACTACTTTGTTGAATACTATTTCTTAAAATTTAAATTTTTTCTCCAGCTTTAAATCCTCTAAAGCATTTGAATCTAGGAAACCTAAGACTATAAGCCACTGCATCCTTTGATTTGGTTTTAGCATCAGCTCTGATTTCTACAAGTTGACCAACAAGATGATTACGTTTTGACCAATATTCTTCACGTTGGATATCACTAAATCCGCTGCCGCAACTAAGACTGTATTCATACCCATCATCATTTCCTTCTACCAGGATTGCTCCCAGTCTACCTTTATTGCGACCAGTACCTTCCTCAACCGATACAACTTTCAAAGTGACTTCAATAAAAGGTTTTGCTTTTAGCCAACTGTGTGTTCTTTTGCATTCATACATAGCATCAGGATCTTTAATCATTACTCCTTCATATCCACCTTCCACAGCAGATTTATTCAGCTCAACAAATCTTTTCTGTCCCTCAATAGTGTCAAGATCTACATTTTCCCATTCAAGTGTTTTTATATGTTTTAGAAGCATAGAATGTTTTGCTACCCATTCTTTTACTAATAAACTTCTTTTTGTTTGACTAGTGTTCCATCTTCCTTTTTGAAAGTTTTCAAGGGGACATAAGTCAAATAGGTGGAGAATTGCGTCTTTGGTTTGTTTGCCATCTTTTCTATGTACTTGTTTCATTAAATCTTGAAAGTTAGCGCTCATTACTTCACCATCCAGTACTAAGTCATAAGGTGTTGGGTCTTCTTTTAAGACTTTTTCTATTTCTGAGATAATATGACCA
Source organism: uncultured Synechococcaceae cyanobacterium (assembly GCA_902570945.1). Classification (GTDB taxonomy): domain Bacteria; phylum Cyanobacteriota; class Cyanobacteriia; order PCC-6307; family Cyanobiaceae; genus Prochlorococcus_A. The sequence continues at coordinate 58,634 of CACGAJ010000004.1, read as the reverse complement.
AAATTATGGAATTGTTTCCCATTACGAGAAAACATTTCTACTTTATTTTTTCTAATAATTGTTAAGACGCGTACACCATCTAATTTGATTTCAATTTGCTTGTTTCCTATCATTTTTTTTTCATGATTTGCACTGTCATGAGCTAAAGGACAAGAAAAAATAGGAATAGCATATTTGGGAAATTTCTTTGCTATCTTGTTGATTGTTTTTTCAGATACACCACATCTAAGATCTTTAATTAAAACTCGTCTATAAAATCCATTCCACTCTTCTTTTGTTGCAGATTCCATAGCCGTAAGAATTGCATCCCGAGCAGCGTGACCAGTAAGTTCTCTTTGAATAAGCTTATTAGCTAATTTTCTAAAATCTTCCCATAAAAAATTTTGACTTTTTTCAGTCTCTTTCTCAGGAACAATTTTTACACCAAAAGTTACCAATGGATCAAGTGCCATACGGATACCCTCAAAAAAATCATCTAGACCCTCTTTCATTACTTCTGAAATGATTTTTTCTTTATCTAATCTACTTGGGTGTAATTCTAATTTACGTATTATTTCTTCTTTAAACAAATCTTTTTGCCTCACAAGAAATTATTAATTAACTTTAGCTATTCTGTCTATTTTCCAATCATTGTCAGTTTTTGCGAAAGTAAAATCTAATGGGAGCTCATCTTGTTTGTCTTCAGATTTTAAATTCAAAGTTATTATGATTTGATCTTCTTGGACTCTAGGTCTTCCTGATTTTAAATTTCTATATTTATTGAGGTTTAAACTAGCTAAAAATTTAAGAAAGTCTTGGCGTTTAACATGGGTTTTATAAGTTTTTGTAGTCAAACCATATGCTGCATCAATTCTGCCAGCAGCTATTTGATCAAAAAACTTTCTTACTAATGGATTAATTCCTCTGGCGCTTATAACTAATTTGATTGCATTAAAAGTCCAAAAAGAAACTAGTGCTGCTCCGCCAACTAATAATGCTTTAATTCCGATATCTTTAACTAGTGATGCATCCATGTTGATTTAGTTTTTTTATTACTTTAAGAAAAGAAATCGTTTTTGATGGCTTTTTTTGTCAAAATAATATTAATTTTAATCCATAATGCCTGTAATTCCTCTTTTACCCTTATTTCATAGATTTAATGTCCAATATTTTGAAAATTCTTTAACTGTTAATAATCAACCTTTAGTAAAAGTTAGATGGAGTGATAATAGATTAAAAACTACTGCTGGTTTTTATAAAAGAAAACGAATTAATGGTCTTATAGATTCTGAAATTATCTTATCGAAACCTATTTTGAGTAAATTATCTACAAGTGAAATAAACAGTACTTTATGTCATGAAATGATTCATGCATGGGTAGATAGGATATTAAAAAAAAATGAGATACATGGCCCAAATTTCTTAGCAAAGATGAATGAAATTAACGAGAAAGAGACGAATTTTGCAATTTCTGTAAGGCACTCATTTCCTATTGAAAGGAGAGAATTAAAATATATAGGAACTTGTCAAAATTGTGGTGATAAATTTTTCTATAGGAAAAGGATAAAGAATATTGCCTGTAAAAAATGTTGTGTAAATTTATTTAATGGATCATGGAGTAAGAACTGTTTAATTTTGTTTGATTAAAAATATAAGATGTGTTTTTGTTTCTATATTTGGAATTATTTATTTTTTTAATGTAATTTATATCTTAAAAAGCATTATAGTTTATGAATTCAAGGAGAATTAGAAATCTTAAAAATAGTTTTGATAGAAATATTGTTGATAAACAAGTTGATAAAATTTTTGAAACGGGAAGACAATTCGTTGATGGAGTATCTGGTGCTAGGCCAGGTAAAAGAAGGAACTCAGATTTTCAAGGAATAACAAGTAAGAGTGTTAAAAAAGTAGGAAGATGGGTATCTGAAAAAGTGGATTTATTTTTCGATGAAGATAATGATGATTGGTATGATGATGATGATTATTATTATGCTGATAACAGTGAAATTAAGGCATATTCTAGAGAATCAAATATTGTTAAATCTAATAAGCCACATTTAAAGAGACCTTTAGAGGCAATATCATTGAGACAATCAAAAAATTCACAAATTACTGAGCAAAAAAAACTACCTTATGGTAAAGAAAATAAAGATGAAGATTGGCCAGATGAAATGGATTTCACAGTTCAAAGATGGCAAAGATCTTCAGAAAAAGAGAGTGATAAGACAAGAGATCAATTAATCCAAAGAGGTCAATCAAAATCAAGAAATTTACCTAGATCAAGAAGAAGAAGAGTATAGTTTTTTAAATTTGTTAATTCCTGAAGATCCTAGTAATGTTTCTAAATGTGGATTAAAGACTTCTCTTATAATTGTTAAGGGTTTTTTGTTTCGAAAAAATCTATAATTTCTTGACCAGAATGGACCGTGAAAACAAAATTGATCTTCTAACCATTTTGAATTAACCAGAGAAATACAATCAACTTCCCTAAATAATTCTGATCTGTCTTGTGTTAAATTCTTCCAAATTGGTTCTTCTTTGGCTTTTAAATTTTCACTCACTTGTTCAGCATTCCACCAACTTTCGGCCCATGCTAGGTTTTGATTATTGTTTGTGATCCATACTTGTCTTCTAATTAAAGGGCTATTTAACTGATTCAATTCTTTAGGACCTTCTTTAATTGATAGAGGATCTAATTGCATTGCAATTAATTTAATTTTTGTTTCATGGTTAGTTAAAAGTTGTAGATGTCTAGTTGGACTGCCATCCCCAAGCAGCATTAATTTCCAAGGACCAGATATTTTTGGTAGTGTATTTTTCACTAAAAAAGAAGATGCTTTGACTTCCCATAAAATCTTTGGTGAGTTAAAAAGTTTATTATTCAGTGCTCTGAAAGATTGCTTCTAAGATGATAACTTTTTTCAGCAACAATATTTGTCTTTTCTTTCTTTATTTCTCTTATTTTTAGCCAAACAAGTAATGCAGTTAAATCTGCTTTGCTGACTCCAGGAATTTTTGAAGCATCACCAAAATTTTTGGGCTTAATCTTATTCAAATTTTCTCTAGCCTCTAAAGATAATGTATCTATCCTTTCATAATTTATTTCTTGGGGCAATGATTTACGGCTTTGACGATTTATTTGTTCAATATTGTTTTTTTGTCTTTTAAGATAACCCTCGTATTTAATATCTATTTCAACACCTTCTTTTATTGATGAAGCGAGATCTTTCTCAGTTAAATCATATTTAATTAAATCTGAATAATGAAATTTAGGTCTTTTTAAGAGTTCTTTCAAAGTTGTTGAGCCTTTAATTTTTGATCCTGTGTCTAATTCTATTTGTTTCGCTATTTCGTCGGTATTTTTTAAACGGGTGTTTTTTAATCTTAATTTTTCTTTCTCAAGTAATTTCATTTTTTCTTGATAGGTCAACCATCTTTTCTCATCAATTAGCCCAATTTGATAACCTAATGGGGTTAATCTTCTGTCAGCATTATCTCCCCTAAGGGTTAACCTATATTCACTCCTACTGGTCAGAACTCTATATGGCTCTTTAAGATCTTTGGTAATTAAATCATTAATCATTGTTCCTATATAGCTGCTTTCCCTAGTGAAGATTATTGGATCTCTTTTTTTTAGTTTTCTTGTCGCATTGATTCCTGCAACTAATCCCTGTGCAGCGGCTTCTTCATAACCAGTAGTTCCATTAATTTGTCCGGCGCTAAATAAATACTCAACTTCTTTCGTTTCGAGTGATGTTTGCAGCTGCGTTGCAGGTATATATTCATACTCTACAGCATATGCTGGCCGCAACATTTTACATTTACTTAATCCAGGCAAGGTCCTTAATAGTTCTAATTGAATATTTTCGGGTAAACCTGTAGAAAATCCTTGAACATATATTTCAGGTGTATTGACTCCCTCTGGTTCTAAGAAAATTTGATGAGATTCTTTATCAGCAAATTTAACGATTTTATCTTCAATAGATGGACAATATCTTGGTCCTTTACTATCAATGAAACCACCATAAATGGGAGTTAAATGTAAATTATCTCGAATTAGTTGATGTGTTTTAGAAGTCGTCCTTGTTATATGACAACTAACTTGAGGCATATTATTTTTGATATCTGGGTCAAACGAAAAATATTTATCAGCTGCTGTACTAGGTTGAATATCTAATTCATCAAAAATGATACTTTTTTTATCAACTCTTGCTGGAGTTCCTGTTTTTAAACGTTCTGTTTTTATGCCAATTTCGTGCAAGTTTTCAGTAAGACCATGTGCTGCTTGTTCACCAGATCTGCCAGCTGACATTGATTTATTTCCTATCCATATTCTTCCTTCTAAAAAAGTACCGGCTGTGATGATAACTGATCTCGCTGAATAATAACTTCCAAAGAAAGTTTTTACACCCTTTATCTTTTTTTGAATGATTTTTTTTGAGTTCAATCCAATTGTTTCTGTTTTTGCAATATCCAGTTCAGTAATCATTGCTTCTTTCAAAGATAAATTATCAGTATTTTGTAGTATTTCGATCATTCTTTTTGAGTATTCTCTTTTATCTGTTTGGGCTCTTAATGCCCATACAGCTGGTCCTCTACTTGCATTCAATATTCTTTTTTGTATTGCAGTTTCATCAGCTAATTTTCCAATAATTCCTCCTAATGCATCAACTTCATGCACTAACTGACTTTTGGCTGGCCCGCCAACTGCAGGATTACAAGGTTGCCAGGCAATCCTATCTAGATTGATTGTAAATAAGGCTGTAGAAAACCCTAATTTTGCTGTTGTTATAGCTGCTTCGCATCCTGCATGTCCCCCTCCAATAACGATTATGTCAAAAGATTCATTTGTTGATTTATGATCTTGCATTTTAGGATCGATTTAATTTGCTAAATTCCTAAATCTTGTAAATTGAGGTTCAAATAATAATTTAACAGTTCCTATAGGTCCATTTCTATGTTTAGTGACAATAATTTCTGTTATCCCTTTATCTTCACTCTCATTATTATAATATTCATCTCTGTAAATCATTAATACTAAATCTGCGTCTTGTTCAATAGAACCTGATTCTCTTAGATCGCTTAACATCGGTCTTTTATTTGTTCTAGATTCCACTCCTCTACTAAGTTGAGATAATGCAACTACTGGTACTTTTAATTCTCTGGCCATGCTTTTAAGGCCTCTTGTTATACGTGACAGTTCTTGCACTCTATTATCAGGGGTGGTTCCTTCCATCAATTGGAGGTAGTCAATTACGATTAATCCAAGTTCTTTTTTTTGTTCAGCTATTAATCTTCTGCAAAGAGATCTCATCTCTAAAACACTTAAGTTAGGTTTATCATCTATAAATATTGGTAATTGACCTAATGAATTGATGCCTTCTCCAAGTAAAGGCCATTCATCTTGTTGTAATCTTCCTGCTCTTAGCCTGCCGCTTTCGATCCCAACTTCCATAGAAAGTAATCTATATGTTAATTGTTCTTTACTCATTTCAAGGCTAAATACGCAAACAGGTAAGTCTTGAGATTGCGCAACATTCTTAGCAAGATTAAGCACTATGGAAGTTTTTCCCATTGAGGGTCTTCCAGCAACAATTATCAAATCACTTCTTTGAAAGCCTTGAGTAATTGCATCCAGGTCGTAAAAATTCACGGGAATTCCAGCTACAGAAGTACCTAATGATCTTGACTCTATTTCGTTGAAAGTACTTGTAAGGATTTCAGCTGCTTGAGTTAGACCTTTTGATGGCTTTTCTTGACTTATTTCAAATATTTTTTGCTCTGCTTTATCTAAAACTTCATTGGTATCCTGAGTCTGATCAAAACCTAGTTGTACAACCTCATTCCCAGATCTGATAAGTTGTCTTCTCATGAATTTGTCGTTAATTAAATTAGCAACTTGTTCTATGGAAGCTGTAGAGGATACATTCTCCACTAGCTCTACTAATTTGTTGTTACCTCCAATTTTTTCTAGTGATCCATTATCTGCTAACCACGCACTCATTGATGTTAAATCAGTGGGTTTACCCTGGGAATGTAACATTATTGCTGTTTTATAAATTTCTTTATGCGCATTTATATAAAAAGCTTCAGGTTTAATTAAGTCTGCAATCCTCCCGATCGCATCTGGATCAAGGAGAATGCCACCAAGAACAGCTTCCTCTGCCTGAATGTTTTGGGGAGGGACTAGTCCAGCATTTTCACTAGTAAAATCTTTTTTAAAGTTTTTATTTTGCCCATTATTTGGAAAAGGTACGGAAACCATATCTTTAATTGCTTAGATATATACTCTGGCTACTTTTCAAAATAATGCAACAAATTGATTAACTTGTTACTTCAATATTTACTTCTGCGTTTACTTCTTGATGTAATTTTATTTTTGCAGTAAAGGAACCTAAATTATGAATATCAGGCACTGTGATGTTTCTTCTATCAATTTCTTTTTTGGTTGCTGCTTCAATTGCTTCGGCAACATCCCCATTGGTCACTGTTCCAAAAAGTACACCATCTTCTCCAACCTGTTTTTTTATGGTGAATCTACCTATTGTTGATAATGCAGTTTGGAAATCTAAAGCTTCTTGTTTTAATTTATCAGCAGCAATTTTTTCTTTTTCTTTTTTCCTTTCAATTTGTTTAAGAACAGCTGGCGTTACATTCATTGCCTTGCCGAAAGGTAATAGAAAATTTCTTGCATATCCAGGTGATACTTCAACTAAATCGCCTTCTTTACCTAGTGAGGCTATTGATTCAGTTAATGCAACTTGTACTCTTTTTGCCATGAAAATATTTATAATATATTTAATAATAAGACCTAGAGGGTAACTTTACTTTTTTTGCGAGACCTAATTTCGCAAGAATCTTAATATGTTCCCATGTTATGTCGATTTGACCTTTAAATAATCCTTGTTTTGCTGAATTAGGAAACGCATGATGGTTATTATGCCATCCTTCACCAAATGTTAATGCAGCAACCCATGCATTGTTTTTGGATGAATCACCACTTTCAAATGGAGCCTTACCCCAACAATGTGTTGCGGAGTTTACTAGCCAAGTTACGTGATAAACCACAACAAGTCTTAATGGTATGCCCCAGAGAACTAGAGCCCAACCTCCTACTCCTAGTTTTTGACCTATGGCATATAAAGAAAGTCCAATAGGAATTTGGAATAAAAGAAAATATTTATTTAGAAATCTATAGTATGGATCTTTAATCAAATCTGAACTTAGTTTTGGAACAGTTTTGAGTGCTTCAACGTCTTTAAACATCCAACCCATATGACTCCACCAAAACCCTTTTTTACTGTTGTGATGATCTACTTCTGTATCTGAAAAGGAGTGGTGATGCCTATGCAAACCCACCCAATCAATAGGTCCATGCTGACAACTTATAGCTCCACAGGTAGCAAAAAATCTTTCTAACCATCTTGGAACAATGAACGATCTGTGTGATAACAATCTGTGATATCCAAGAGTGACTCCTAAACAAGCAGTTACCCAGTAAAAAAATAATAATGATGTGACTGCAGGGAGACTCCAAAACCTTGGTTGTAAAGCTATAAGGGAAAGAATATGAATTACAACCATGAAAACTATTGTTCCCCAAGTTTTATGTAGTCTTGGAGGATATTTTTTTGAATGGCTGGAAGGTTCCAGTAATTTTTCTGAGAGCTCTATGACTTTTTCAGCTGGAACAGGTTTTTTTAATTTTGCTGTTTCTTGGAAAATTACTGAATTCATGATATTGAAAGACTATTTTCAAAATTACCGATATGTAATATTATCATACTATACTATTGATAAGTTTAATTATCTGTGAGTCTCGGATATCGCGATAAATTATCTAGAGGTCGAAGAGCAATGGCTCATTTGATACACCTTTGGCATGAGAGAAATGGATGGTCACATAGAGTTTTACCATTACTTTCTGAAGTTCTTGATTTAGGTAAAGTTCATAATTCGCAAATTTCTAATCTTAGGAATGGAAAGTTATCTTCGCCAGGCCCTGAAGTTTTTCTTGCATTAGCTCAAGTTAATACGATTCTTGATCAAGGTATAGAAAAAATCAGGGATCGTTTTGAAAGTGATTACCCAGAGTTATGGAAATCTTTGGAAGAGTCTGCATTACCCCTAAAAAATGATTCTGGTAATCCATTGTCGGCCGGGGAGTTATTCGAGATATTTTCAGGATTAAAATCTCTACCTTCATCTTTTGACTGGTATATAGAAGATGAAGAAGCTTCTGCTTTATCTGATGCTCTTTCAGTGCATTTTTGTCAGAATAAGGCTTGGAGGTCATGTAAAATTCAGGTTATGGAAGCCTATGCTGTCAATAAATCTGCCCGTAGAGAACGTTTTGCTGAGGTAATAGCAGGAATTAGAGATTATACTGCAGAAGAATTAGATGGAGAATTACTTGATTTATATGAGGCTTCAAAAAAACTCTCTTATTTTCAGGGTAGGGGACCGAATGCTTTCCTTGCAGAATTAAGAAATTTAGCTTCTGAAAAATAACATGAGTTTTTATAATAAATGATACTAAACAATAATTTCAAACTTGCTGAAAAGGCAGTTCTTTCTGTAGAAGAGAGTTTAAATAAAGTTTTTCAAGAAAGGTCCAATCAGGTTTACCAGAAATTAGAAAATATTTTGGCAATTTTTAAAGAAGAAAAAGTTTCTACTAGTCATTTCAATCAATCTTCTGGTAGTGGTTATGATGATATATCTAGAGAAAAAATTGATGCGGTTTTTGCAAGATTGTTTCTTGCTGAAAAGGCAGCTGTGAGAATGCAATTTGTAAGTGGAACGCATGCAATAAGTTCTGTCTTATTTGGTATTCTTAGACCTGGTGATGTAATGTTATCGCTTACGGGAAAACCATATGACACATTAGAAGAGGTCATAGGAATAAGGGGAGGAGGTAAAGGCTCACTTAAAAATTTTGAGATTGAGTATAAGCAAATAAATATCTGCGAGAATTTTGATTCTTTTGAAGAAAAAATTGTTCATTATTTTAAAGAAAATTCATGTAAATTAGTATTCATACAAAAAAGTTGTGGATATAGTTGGAGAAAATCTCTTACGAACAATCAGATAGAGAAAATTTGCAGTCTGATTCATTCACTTGATCCTCACTGTATATGTTTTGTTGATAACTGTTATGGGGAGCTTGTTGAGGATAGTGAACCAATTTCTAAAGGGGCAAATATAATTGCTGGATCATTGATTAAAAATTTGGGAGGAACAATCGTTCCTACTGGTGGGTATGTTGCTGGAGATGCAGAGTTGGTTGAGATGGCATGTTCTAGATTAACTTCACCAGGTATTGGTTCATCAGCAGGAATAAATTTTGGACTTGGAAGATTAATTTTCCAGGGTTTGTTTTTAGCACCACAAATCGTTCACGAATCACTAAAAGGTGCTGATATGGTTGCAGCAGTCTTTAAAAATTTGGGATTTAAGGTTTTACCGGAGCCAGCAACTTATAGATCTGATCTTATTCAGTCAGTAAGATTGAATAATCCTGATTTGGTTCAAAAAGTTTGTCAATCTTTTCAAAATTCTTCACCAGTAGATTCTTTTCTTAATGTTGTTCCATCATCAATGGATGGATATGATTCAAAATTATTAATGGCGGGAGGTACCTTTATTGAAGGTAGTACAAGTGAATTTTCTGCAGATGCACCTCTGAGAGATCCTTACAATATTTTTGTTCAAGGTGGTTCTCACATAGCTCACATCAAAATTGCATTAATTCGATTATTATTTGAATTATTAGAGGAAAAATTAATTTCAAAGGATTCTCTAGTTCCTTTATCAACCTAATAATGTCTTATCAGTTTCCAGACAACCTTAATTATGCTGATACTCATGAGTATGTCCTGGAAGAAAATGGATTGTTAAAAATTGGAGTGAGTGAATTTGCTATAGATCAATTAGGAGACATTGTTTTTGTTGAGTTGGCTGATCAAGGTAAGACTTTAGAGAAAGGTGAGACTTTTGGAACAATAGAATCCGTTAAGGCCGTTGAAGAAGTCTACCTGCCTTTTTCAGGGAAAATAGTATCTATAAATGAAAGTGTTATTGATAATCCTGAGCTTTTGCAGAATGATCCAATTGGAGAAGGTTGGTTAGTCATTTTGAAACCAGAATCAAAAGTATCAATTGCTGATCTGATGACTTCTGAGGAATATCAATCAAAGGTTGTACCAAAATAAGGCAAATTTTTTAAAAAGAGCTATTTTAAAGAAAAATATTTTAATATGTCATCCAAATTTGAGTCTGATCTGTTTATAGATAGGCATCTGGGGTTAAGAGATAAAGATGAGAGAATTATGCTAAACAAGCTTGGTTTTAATAATATTGATCAATTTATAAATCAAGTTATTCCTGAAGATATTCAGCTTAAAGATAAATCTTCAGAAATATTGCCTCAAGGTTGTTCAGAAACAGAGGCTTTAAATGAATTAGAAGAGATTTCAAAGAAAAATATTAAAATGAGATCACTAATAGGCCTTGGTTATTATAACAATCACATGCCTAAAGTAATCCAAAGACATGTCTTTGAAAATCCTAGGTGGTACACGTCTTATACTCCATATCAAGCAGAAATTGCACAAGGAAGATTAGAAGCTCTATTTAATTTTCAGACTATTGTATGTGAACTAACAGGATTCCCTGTCGCTAATGCATCTTTGTTAGATGAGGGTACTGCAGCAGCAGAAGCTATGGCCATGAGTTTTGCCGCAAGAAAAAATAAATCTTCAAAAGTGTACTTAGTGGAATCAAATGTTTTTGATCATACTTTTAATGTTCTACAAACCAGAGCAAAACCTTTAGGAATCTCCTTAAAACGCTTTACTCAAAGCAACTTTACTAATCATGATGATGTTTTTGGAATGTTGTTGCAATTACCCGGTAAAAATGGACAATTATTTGACCCCACATTCTTAATATCCCAGGCACATAGATCAGAAATTATCGTAACGGCATGTATTGATCCTCTTGCACAAGTTTTAATTAAACCAATTTCTGAATTTGGTGTTGATGTAGCAGTGGGTAGTATGCAAAGATTTGGTGTTCCTATGGGTTTTGGAGGACCACATGCAGCATATTTTGCCTGTAGTGAAAAATATAAAAGACTTATACCTGGAAGAATTGTTGGGCAAACTCTCTCTAAAAATGGAGAAAAGTCTCTAAGATTAGCATTGCAAACAAGAGAGCAACATATTAGAAGGGAAAAGGCTACTAGTAACATTTGTACCGCTCAATCTTTGTTAGCCATAATTTCATCTTTTTATGCTATTTATCATGGACCTTCTGGATTAACGCAAATTGCTAAGAGATTAGTGGAGTTGAGAATAAACTTAGAATCATGTTTAGCTGATTTAGGTTTTGATATTCCTGATGGGATTAGATTTGATAGTGTTGATGTCTATTCGAGGCACTCCCAGAGGATCCATAATGAAGCTCTGAAAAATGGGTATAACTTAAGAATTTTGCCATTAGGATCAACTATTGAAAATTCAACTGGCTTTGGGATTTCTTTAGATGAACTTAGTAATGAAAAAGAAATCAAAGATATTGTGACTTTCATAGCAAACCTTATAGAAAAAAAAGAAGATTTAGAGCATATAAAATTTGATAAAGGATTTCATCTTGAAAGTTTAGCTTTGAGATCCAGTGAATGGATGAAGCAAGATATATTCACAAATTACCGAAGTGAAACTGAATTATTGAGATATATATTCCGACTTGCTGAAAAAGACTTTTCTTTGGTAGATGGAATGATGCCATTGGGAAGCTGCACCATGAAGTTAAATTCTGCTGCAGAATTAAATCCAGTCTCTTGGGATAATTTATCTGCCATTCATCCTTTTTCTCCACTAGATCAAACTAAAGGCTATTCAAAAATAATATCTGACCTAGAAAAATGGATAAGTGATATTGTCGGTTTAAAATCAGTATCTTTTCAACCAAATGCAGGCTCTCAAGGAGAGTTTGCAGGTTTATTGGCAATAAATTCTTATTTTGAATCAAAAGGTGAACTTTCAAGAAAAAAATGTTTAATTCCTAAAAGTGCTCATGGAACAAATCCTGCTAGTGCAGTTATGGCAGGTTTTGATGTTTTAACTGTTGAATGTGATGACGAAGGAAATATTGATTTTCAAGATTTGTCGAAAAAGGTCAAGAAATTTGATAACCAAATAGGGGCTCTTATGTTGACTTATCCCTCTACTCATGGAGTTTTTGAATTACAAATCAGAAAGATATGTGATTTAATTCACTCTGTTGGAGGATTTGTCTATTTAGATGGAGCAAATTTGAACGCTCAGGTTGGATTATGCAAACCTGGGAATTATGGTGTTGATATTTGTCATTTGAATTTACATAAAACATTCTGCATTCCTCATGGAGGTGGTGGTCCAGGAGTAGGTCCAGTTGCTGCATCAGAAGCTTTAAGCCCATTTCTTCCTACTCATTCTCTAATGGATAATAATTTATTTAATAGTTCCAATTACGTATCTTCTGCGAAGCATGGGAGTGCAAGTATTCTTCCAATAAGTTGGATGTACATAAAAATGGCTGGGCGTAGTGGTTTAAGGAAAGCAACTGCGCATGCAATTTTATCTGCAAATTATATTGCCTATTCTTTAAAGCATAAATTCAAGATTCTTTATAAAGGAAAAAATAATTTTGTCGCACATGAATGTATTTTAGATTTTAGAGATTTAAAATCCAAAACTGGTTTGAGTGTAAATGATTTAGCTAAACGATTAATAGATTATAGTTTTCATGCCCCAACTATAAGTTGGCCTGTTCCAGAGACCATAATGATAGAGCCTACTGAAAGTGAAAGTTTGGTTGAATTGGATAGATTTTGTGAGGCTATGTTATTGATTGGAGAAGAAATCAGCGAAATAGAAAAAAATATGGAATTAAAGAATAATAATGTAATAAGTAATGCCCCCCATACTCTGAAAGAGTTAATTGCTGATAATTGGCATTATCCTTATTCAAAAGAAAAAGCTTCTTTTCCTTATCAAACTTCAACATCTATTAAGTTTTGGTCTTCAGTTTCTAGGATCAACAATGCATATGGCGATCGCAATTTAATTTGTTCTTGTAACGTAAATCAAGGAGAGACTTTCGAAGAAAAAAAATGTGCTTAAAGGACTAGCGTCCTTTTATTAACTTAGTTATTATTAGTGAGAATAAAAATTTAATATTTTCTTATAGAAATTTTTTAAATTTTTTTATTAAAATATTCGAGCATCAAATTTTTTTGGGGTATTTGAAGCTATGACCAAAGATTTTAAATCTGGTAATGTTAAGCACCTGCCAGTTAAAAACGTCGACTTACCAAATTTTGTTAGTAATTTTTCAGGAGATAACTCAAACGTTTGTTCCATTGAAGGAACTAATGTCATAAGAGTGCCTTTTGGAAAAAAATTCTCAAAGAAAAAAAGGCCTGAAAAGAATCAAAATATCGCTACTCTAATACTTCCTATAAGCTCGTATAGTAGTCCAACGCCTCCACACGTAGCATAATTAAGATTAAGTTTAATCAATTTTTTTTAGAGTTTCTGAATAATAATTTTGTAGTTGTAACGTTGCTTGATTCCAATCCCACTTCTCTGCTTCGTTTCGTGCCTCTTTCCTCATAACCTCTCTTTTGTCTTCATTCTCTAGAATTTTTTTTGTCGCTTCAATCAAACTCTGTTCCCCATTATCTTTTTCATCAGGATCATATAAACAACCATTTAGCCCATCGCTAATAATATCTGGAATCCCCCCCTTGTTTGCTCCGATAACTGGACATCCTGCTGCCATCGCTTCTAGTAAAACTAACCCAAGTGTTTCTGTACTAGATGGAAACAAAAATATATCTCCAGAGGCATAGGCGCTAGCAAGTTCATCGCCAGATAAATATCCTATGAAATTAGTCTTGGTATTTTCGAAGATTTTTTCAAGCTGGTTTCTATATGGTCCGTCACCTACAAGTGCTAGGCAAGTATTAGGGATACTTTCTAAGACTGGTTTAATTCTCTCAATTTGTTTTTCTGCTGATAATCTTCCTACATAAATCAATAGGTAATTAGCGTCGTTATATTTCCCAAATAATTTTTTTCTCATTTTCTCACTTCTCAAATCTGGTCGGAAACTGTAAGTATCTACTCCCCTTTGCCATAGTGCAGTCCTTTGAATACCTTTATCTTTTAACTCATTGACCATAGCGGTGGATGTACATAAATTTAACAAGGCTTGATTATGTGCTGCTTTAAGTAATTCCCACAAAAGTGGCTCTAACATACCCATACCGTAATGTTCTAGATATTTCGGAAGATGAGTATGGTAACTGGCAATTAAAGGAATATTATTAGTTTTCGCCAACCATATGCCACCTAAGCCAAGTACAGCTGGATTAACAACATGTATCAAATCTGGATTAAATTTTTCTAACTTATCTGAGACTGCAGGACCTGGTAAACCAAGTTTCAACTCGGGATATAAGGGTAATGGCATTGCAGCAACTCCAACTACAGTTGCGCCCATATATGATTCTGGACACCCCTCTGGACAAAAAATTATAACTTCATTACCATTTTTTATTAAAAATTCAATCGTTTTAGTCAGTCTTGTGACTATGCCATCAACTTTAGGTAAAAAAGTTTCAGTAAACAATGCAATTTTCACTTTCTTAGGGTAATTATTTCAGAAATTTTAATTAGTCTTTATAGCCTCAGCTTGTTTTTTAGTCCAGGATGAAACACAAGGTATGCGATTAAGATCACATCTATTGGAGTATTTTTTAGCAACTTCAACAACTTCTTCCAATAAACCATTATCAAGAGTAGTTGGGTTTAAACCTAATTCTATAAAGCATTTATTATCAACAATTAGATCATTTTCTACTGCTTCATTCCTTGGATTTGGCAAATAATTGATTTCAGCTCCAGTTAGAGAAGCAACTTTTTTAGCTAATTCTCCAACTTGATGACTTTCAGTCATTTGATTAAAGATTTTGACTCTTTCTCCAGATTTTGGAGGATTTTCAAGAGCAAGTTGTACGCATTTTACAGAGTCTTTTATATGTATAAATGCTCTTGTTTGCCCTCCTGTCCCATGAACACTTAATGGATATCCAATTGCAGCTTGCATTAGAAATCTGTTTAAAACAGTTCCATAATCTCCGTCATAGTCAAATCGGTTTGTCAATCTAGGATCTTTTAAAGTTGCTTCTGTATTCGTTCCCCAAACAATACCTTGATGTAGATCAGTGATCCTTACAAGATCATTTTTGTTGTAGTAAAGAAATAATAATTGATCTAAAGTTTTAGTCATATGGTAGACACTTCCTGGGCTTGCAGGGTGTAATATTTCTTCTTCAAAGCGGCTTCCATCAGGTTGTGGAACTTCAACTTTTAGATAACCCTCTGGAATTGTTGCACCTCTATGTGATCCATATCCGTAGACTCCCATTGTTCCTAAATGAACAACATGAATATCTAAATTACTCTCTACTATCGCAGCAAGTAGGTTGTGGGTGCCATTAACATTATTATCAACTGTATATCTTTTGGTAAAACTCGATTTCATCGAATATGGTGCTGCTCTTTGTTCTGCAAAATGGATCACGGAATCTGGTTTTTCATCAATGAGCAAATTGAGTAATTTTTGATATTGCTTAGAGATATCCATGTTAAGAAATCTCATAGGCTTGCCTCCAGTCTCTTCCCATGCAGAAAGTCTTTCTGTTACTGAAGAAATTGGAGTTAAAGATTCTACCTCTAGATCAATATCAATTTTTCTACGACTTAAATTGTCGACAATAATTACATCATGATTTTGCTCTGCTAAATTCACCGCACAAGGCCAACCGCAAAAACCATCTCCACCTAGAACAATAACTTTCACTCAGAACTCCAGAATAAAAAGATTCATAATATATTTATTAAATTACTACAGCGTGCTTCCACTTTGCGAAAAAACATTGTAAATAGTTTCAAATCTTCTTTCTTAATAAGATAAATAAAAGCAAATAATAAATTTTTACTTTCTTTTTAAGCTTTGCTAAATAAAGAGAATTAGGTAGATATATTTTTTTCCGGCGAACTTGCTACTGCAAAGTCTTGTTTTTTAATTCTTCCTGCCAGAAAAGCTTGCCTGCCAGCTTTCACACTATAATTTATCGCTTGAGCCATTAGAGGAGGATTTGCAGCTTGTGCTATTGCACTATTGATTAAGACACCATCAGCTCCAATTTCCATAGCTTGAGAAGCTTCACTAGGCACCCCAATTCCTGCGTCAATTATTACTGGCACTTTTGCATTCTCAATAATAATCCTTATGTTTGATAAATTTAACAAACCTTGCCCGGAGCCTATTGGAGAGCCCAATGGCATTACAGTTGCACAACCTATTTCTTCTAGTCTTTTTGCAAGAATAGGATCTGCATTGATATAAGGTAGTACAGCGAAACCCTTTTTTATTAAAATTTCGGCTGCTTTAAGAGTTTCTATTGGATCTGGTAGTAAATACTTTTTGTCAGGAATAACTTCTAACTTCACAAAATTATTTTCTTCTTGACCAGATAATTTTGCAAGTTCTCTACCTAAAATTGCTATTCTGACTGCCTCATCGGAATTAACACAACCAGCTGTATTAGGAAGCATCCAGTATTTTTCCCAGTTGATCTTTTCGAGTAAATTTTCTCCGGTCTGATCATTTTTAATTCTTCTAACAGCGACGGTTATAATTTCCGTTTCAGAATTTGACAAACTTTCCACCATATCTTGAGTAGATTTGTATTTGCCAGTACCAACCATTAATCTACTGGAAAATTGTTTTCCACTAATTAGTAAAGAAGAATAATTTTCCATATTTAGAATCCCTTATCCTTAATACCTTTATAAGGTTCATAATTGTTTCTTTTTTCTAACTCCTTACTTTTTTTAATTGCTGTTTTGTTTTTTGGATCTATCACCAAAACCTTTTGATAAGTTTCATATGCCAAGTCGTACTCAAGTAAACGCTGTTGTGCTGATGCGAGGTTATTAAGGGCTATAGGATATTCTGGAAGTGATTTTATTGCAAATTTATAGTGTTTAATTGCTTTCTTAAATTCATTTTGAGCAGCATAAGAAAATCCTAAAGCATTATTTATTATCGCTTTGGCTTCATCAGGTTCATTTTCATAATTTTCAATTGCTTTTAAAAAAGTTTTAGTAGCTTCAGAATATAATCTTTTTTTTATCTGAATAGACCCAAATTCATATAATTCTGTAGCTTGAGTGAGAGAATCTAAACCTTTCTGCTCAAATTTTACTAAATTTAATTCTTCACTTCTTGTTTTTAGAAATTGTCTGAATACAAAAATAGAAATTATTATTAATACAACAAAAAGAATTATTAAATAAGATTGAAAGGAAGATATTTCCATTATTTATAATTACTTTTATAGATTATATTCTTTTTTCTACTTACTAACGGAAGAAACAATTTTTTCAAAACACTTAGGATCGTTTAAGGCTAATTGAGCGAGCATTTTTCTGTTGATGATAATTTCTGCATTTTTCATCCCATTTATTAACTTGCTATAGTTTGTTCCATTTATCCTCGCAGATGCGTTAATTCTAGAGATCCAAAGTCTTCTAAAATCTCTTTTTCTTCTTCTTCTATCCCTATAAGCATTACAAAGAGCTTTCATCACTCTTTGGTTCGCGGTTCTGAAAAGATTTTTGTTGCCACCTCTAAAACCTTTTGCAAGATTTAAGATTTTGTTTCTTCTTTTTCTGGCTATGTTGCCTCTTTTTACCCGTGCCATGAATATCTAATAAAAATTGGTTAAAGATTTATGCGTATGGAATCATTAATCTTACATTATCAGCATCTCTTTCATCAACTACGGCTTTTGTTGATAGATGTCTTTTTAATTTTGAGCTTTTATGATCAAGTAAATGATTATGGAAAGCTCTTCTTCTCATGAATTTACCCGTCGCAGTAGCTTTAAATCTTTTGGCAGCTGATTTACGAGTTTTAAGTTTAGACATTTAAGTCAAATGTGTTTAATTAGGATAATCTAAACCTTTATACGCATTGGCGCAAATTAAAGTTATTAATTTATAAGGAAGATTCCTACTTATGAAGATTAAATTTACCTATTTAAATTTATTTTTAGTATGTATATTTCTTTTGAAAATCAACGCTATATTTTCTCCTTTCTCAGTCGCAGAAGAGTTATTAAAGATTGAACTCAATACAGAAATTAAAAAGGGAAATTTTTTACTTGGTATAAAGCAATATCTTGGCGGGGTAAATGATAGTTTTTCTAAGAAAAAAAATATTAACTTTATAACAGAAAAAAGCTATTTAAACTTGCTTTCTTCAAATGGTATTAAACATAAATCAAAACAAATTACTATTACTTGGAAGGATATACCCATTAAAAATCCAAAAACAATTGAAAGAGTGGTTTTTGGTCCCTTTGCCAGCTACGAATCGGCAAAAAAACAAGCAGATAAACTAAAAGAAAAAGGCTTTGAGACTACTGTTGCTTATCCTAAAGATTGGGAAGTATGGATTCCATATGAAGATGATCTTCCTGAGTTTGAATTAAAACATAAAATTTCCAGAAATATAGAAAATTTTCAAATTACTCCTTTCCTAAGCACAAAATATTATTTTAAAAAACTCGAAGGACCTATACATATTTTTGCTGAAGAGGAAATAAAAATAAACGACGTTAATTTTGGTAAAAATTTTTATTTAATAAAAGATTTATATGGAACTTGGACCTTAATTCAAAAAATTAAATTTGATGATTATTTGGAAGGTGTTTTACCCTATGAAATGGGCCCGAGTTCTCCTCTAGAAGCACTCAAGGCACAGGCAGTCATTGCAAGAACATGGGGAATTTTCAATTCTAGTAGATTTAATATGGATAAATATCATTTATGTGTAAGTACTCAATGCCAAGTTTATAAGCCTTCTGAAATTAAACATAAAAAAGTGCAAAAAGCTATAGAAGCAACTTCAAATTTTATTCTCACCTATGAAAATAAACCAATAAATGCTTTTTATCATGGTTCCAATGGTGGCATATCTGCTATGGCTAGTGAGTCTTGGCAAATGCAAGATTATTCTTACCTAAATTCAAAAATAGACGGTTCTCAATCATTTAATAAAAATTTTAAACTTCCAATTTCTAGAGAATCTGAATTAAACAATTTTCTCAATTTTGATAAGGAACAATTTTATGGTTGGAAGCACTCTCTTTTTCGCTGGAACAAGAAAATTTCAAGTCTTGAAATTAAAGAAAAGTTAATTAACAATAAACTGCTAGGCAAAAATGAAAATGTTTTTGATTTAAATGTTATTGAACGAGGTTCAAGTGGCAGAGTTACAAAACTAGAAATACAGACTAACAAAGATAATAAATCTATTGTTCTTGTAAAAGATGATATTCGACGAGTTTTGAACTTTATACCAAGTAACTTGTTTACGATTGATAAATTAAGTGATGATTTATGGCTTTTGAGAGGAGGTGGTTTCGGTCATGGTGTAGGTTTATCACAGTCAGGAGCAATTGAAATGGCTGAGTTAGGATTTTCTTATGAACAAATATTGAATCATTACTATCCAAATGCAAAACTGGAAAAAATTGAGATATTGTCTCAATGAGATCCCCATAATTAGAAATTTACTTTTATGAGTAAGGGTTTTTATAAAAATCGAAGATTGAAGTCGTTTCTATTTCTTAGTACTTGTTTTTTAGTAGCTACTATTCCTCATTTCTATAACATAAATGGCTTTTTTTATTTTACATTAATTCTTTCTTTCTTGATTTCTTTTTACGGCTTAACAGTTATTTCTAGAAATTTCAAAAGGAACAACATTGTAAATACTTTTAGAAGTAGAGTTACTAGTAAAGACTTACCTTTACTAGATATTTTGGTCGCAGCTAGAGATGAAGAGAATGTTATAGAAAGATTAGTTGAAAGATTATTGAATTTGGATTATCCAACAAATAAATTAAATATTTATATAATCGACGATGGCAGTTCTGATAAGACTCCTTTAATCTTAGATCGATTATCCAAACAATTTTCAAAGTTAAAAGTAGTGAGTCGTTCTCCAAACGCAGGTGGCGGTAAGTCTGGAGCTTTAAATTATGCCTTAAAGTTTACTTATGGTGAATGGTTATTAGTTTTGGATGCTGATGCTCAACTAAAAAAGGATTCTTTAATAAGGTTGTTCAGTTTTGTGAAAGAGGGCGATTGGTCTGCGGTTCAATTAAGAAAATCAGTAATAAATGTCAGTAAGAATTTTTTAACTTCATGTCAATCAATGGAAATGGCCATGGATGCAATCTTTCAATATGGAAGGTTATCAGTTGCTGGAGTTTCTGAATTAAGGGGTAATGGTCAATTAATTAAAAAAGATACATTGTTGGCATGTGGTTCTTTTAATGAAGATACAGTTACAGATGATCTCGATTTAAGTCTGAGATTATTACTATCAAAATCCAAAATCGGAATTTTGTGGGATCCTCCTGTCATGGAAGAAGCAGTTGAAAATTTACAAGCCCTATTAGCACAAAGGCAAAGATGGGCAGAGGGTGGCTTGCAAAGATTCTTTGATTATGGGGACCAACTATTTACTAATAAAATTGATTATTTTCAGAAATTTGATTTAACCTATTTTTTCACCTTGCAATATGCACTCCCAATAATTTCTATGTTTGATTTTTTTCTAAGTATTGCTTTATTAGATTCCCCAATTTACTGGCCTATTTCAGTAACAGCTTTTATGTTATCTGGCATTGCTTTTTGGTACGGTTCTTCTTGTAAAAGTGAAGTGCCTGTATTGCAAAAAGGAAATTCATTGATGGTGATTTTATCAGTTTTTTATTTATCACATTGGTTTTTAGTAATCCCTTGGGTAACTATAAAAATGTCTATTTTCCCAAAAAAGATTTTTTGGCGAAAAACTCTTCATACTGGAGTTTAATTTATTCATCAATCTCTATTATTTCTCCATTAAAAAAATTTGCTAGATTTTTTGAACTATCATCATAAGTCTCTTCTTTAGATATTTTTGTTGATAAATTATTGTTTGGTTCTATTTTTTTTATTGGTTCAAAATTATTTATTTCGTTTTTGGTCGTTTCTGCAGAGTTTTTTGGTTTACTTTTAGTTAATTGTTTTGTAGAAAAATTAAGTATTATATGATTTCCAAATATCTTCTTTACAGTATTTTCAATTATCACTTTTCTGCTTTTTATCATATTTTCCCAGTTTGGAGATAATGCAATTATGATTTCTTTGGAATCAATACTTTCAAGTTCGGCTTGTTGTGAAAGTAACATTCTTGTTGAGGGCAATTCTAATTTAGAAAGAATTAATTCCCATTTATCTTTTAAATTTGATCCAGGATTATTTTGGTTGTTTTCAGAAATATTTTCAATACTTTCTTTTTCAATAACTACAAATTTTTCTAATTTTTCGTCTTTTTTTTCGATCAATTCCTCGTTGGTTTTCTCTTCTTGAATAATTGGTTTTGGAATCTCATCTGAAATATTTTCTTTATTAATTGGAATGTTTTTTCTACTTTCATGCTTCTCTTCAGTCGTATTATTTTTACTTTCTTGTTTATTTTCAAAACTATTTATCTCTTGACTATCCAAAAGACCAGTTAAATGTATTTCAAACCAAAGCCTTGGATTATCACTTGATTTGATTTGATATTCAATATTTTTCAGATTATTATGCCAATTAATTATTGTTGATTTATTTATTGTTCTTGAGATTTCATCTAACTCATCTCGAAATTCATCAGACGTATAGTAAAGATCTGAATATTTATTATTTGTAGTGTGTAATAGTAGATCTCTTGTTATATTCAATAATCCCATAATTATTTGAAGAGGTTCGTTTCCCGCATCATATAATTTGTTGCAAGTGTCAATTAATGACACTGGATTATTCTCAACCAATGATTTAATCAGATTTGTTAATTCACTTTCTGATACTTCTCCTAGGAGGTTTTGGATATTGTTGATTGTTATCCCTTCTGGTAAAAGATTCAATTGTTCAAGGAGGCTTTGTGCATCTCTCATACCCCCATTAGACCTTTTCGCAATCATTTTTAACGCCGGAACTTCGTACTTAATAGATTCTTTTTTGGCGATTTCTGATAAATGTTGAAAAATATCACTAGGGCTTATTCTTCTAAAATCAAACTTTTGGCATCTACTTTTTATTGTATTTAATACTCTCTCAGGATTTGTCGTCGCAAGTATGAATACAACTCTTGAGGGCGGTTCTTCAATAGTTTTTAGCAAAGCATTTGAAGCTGCCGTTGAAAGCATATGACATTCATCAATTACATAGACTTTCCATCTCGCTTGAGTAGGTGCAAATCTCGCTCTTTCTATAATTTCTCTTATATTTTCTACCCCTGTATTTGATGCTGCATCAATCTCGATAATATCTAGAGCGCTCCCATCTGTAATTTGTCTACATAAGTCACATTTACAACAAGGAGTTATCGTAGGTTGGTCGAATGCCTGGCAATTTAGAGATTTTGCAAATATTCTTGCACTTGATGTTTTTCCAGTGCCTCTTGGACCATTAAAAAGATATGCAGGAGCAATTTTTTTTGTTAATAGAGCTTGTTTGAGTGTAATGGATATAAATTTTTGCCCAACCAGTTCGTCTAAGTTGTTTGGTCT
This sequence comes from uncultured Synechococcaceae cyanobacterium, assembly GCA_902570945.1. Classification (GTDB taxonomy): domain Bacteria; phylum Cyanobacteriota; class Cyanobacteriia; order PCC-6307; family Cyanobiaceae; genus Prochlorococcus_A. The sequence continues at coordinate 35,923 of CACGAJ010000004.1, read as the reverse complement.
ATATTTTTGATGAAAAGGCTTATGTATATTTGGCATTTATTTTTCATTAATTAGAAAAATTAGGGATTCAATTATAAAAATTAAACTCTAATTTTATGCAGACTCTTTAATGATTCTTTTAGATCCTGAAGGTAGTTTAACAATTTTAGACGAGAACAAATTATCTACCATTTTTTTCGTAATTGTGAATTCTTTTACATTTTCTTCAGAAGGCAAAGTGTACATTATGTCTAGCATTAGCTCTTCAATTATTGATCTTAATGCTCTTGCACCTGTTTTTCTTTTGTATGCTTCATTTGCTATCGCTTCAACAGAATCAGGCTCAAATGATAATTCAACATTATCCATACTTAGCAAAGTTTTGAATTGCTTTACTAATGCATCTCTTGGTTGAGTCAAAATAGATTCTAAAGTTTCTTTAGTAAGACGATCTAATACAGCACAAACCGGAATTCTTCCAATAAATTCTGGAATTAGGCCATATTTCACTAAGTCATCTAATTCTAAATTTTTCAGGGAATCTCTTGGGTCTACAATTTTTTTTGTATCAACTTTGTTTTGATCTGGATTGGTGGTAAATCCTATAGAGTGTTTACCCATACGCTTTTGAACGATATCCTCTAAACCTATAAAAGCTCCCCCACAAATAAATAGTATTTGACTCGTATCAATTTGGATGCAGTCATGATAAGGATGTTTTCTTCCGCCTTGAGGTGGCACATTAGCAATTGTTCCTTCAAGCATTTTTAATAATGCTTGCTGTACCCCTTCACCGGAGACATCTCTAGTAATTGAAGGATTCTCGCTTTTTCTTGCAATTTTATCTATTTCATCAATATAAATAATTCCTTTTTGAGCTAGTTCTACATTCATTTCTGATTTCTGTAGAAGTCTTAAAAGTATGTTTTCAACATCCTCCCCAACATATCCAGCTTCTGTCAAAGTCGTTGCATCAGCTACTGCAAAAGGAACATCTAAAAACTCTGCTAAAGTTTGCGCCAATAATGTTTTTCCACTTCCAGTAGGGCCGATGAGTAAAATATTTGATTTTTGTAATTTAGTTGCTTGTGAATCAGTTGAGTTGCTATTTTTATTGTCTTCTTTAACTTTCCAAGCTAATCGCTTGTAGTGATTGTATACGGCTACTGATAATATTTTTTTTGCAGATTCTTGTCCAACAACTTGATTATCTAGAAAACTTTTTATTTCTAATGGCTTAGGAATTGAGGTTAATTCTAAAGGAACAGATTTTTTTGGATTATCAGTTGGTAATTTCTTTTTTACTTGTGGAGAGTTGTTTGAGTTCGCTTGATTATCAAGTAGTTCTTCATCGAGAATCTCATTACAAAGGTCTATGCACTCATCACAGATATAAACCCCAGGACCAGCTATAAGCTTTCTTACTTGGTCTTGTGACTTCCCGCAAAATGAACATTTTAGATGGGCGTCGAATTTAGCCATCGATTATAAGTTTTTAAAGTGAAAGGTGTAAATATTCCCTATTCACTAGGATTGCTCATAAATATCGATTCGTCATCATATTCTTAAAAAATCAGAACCCCTTGTCACTTTTTGATAACTTTATCAATTAATCCATATTCGACTGCTTCTGAAGGAGATAAAAAGTAATCTCTTTCTGTATCTTCATTAATTTTTTCTAAAGGTTGACCGGTATGTTCTGCTAAAAGCGAATTTAATGTTTTCTTGAGAAAAAGTATTTCTTTAGCTTGTATTTCAATCTCTACTGCTTGACCTTGTGCACCTCCAAGAGGCTGATGAATCATAATCCTAGAATTAGGTAAAGCCAATCTTTTCCCTTTTGCTCCTCCAGACAGTAGAAACGCCCCCATACTTGCGGCTACTCCAAAGCATATTGTCACTACATCAGGGGATATTTGTTGCATAGTATCGTATATGGCCATTCCTGCAGTTACTGAGCCTCCAGGAGAATTGATATATATTTGTATATCTTTTTCGGGATCTTCAGCTTCAAGAAATAATAATTGTGCAACAAGTGAGTCAGATACTTGATCATTAATTCCAGTACCTAAAAAAATTATTCTCTCCCTCAATAGTCTTGAATATATATCAAAAGCTCTTTCTCCTCTACCTGATTGTTCTATAACGGTAGGAACAGCAGCAATAGTTTTATTATTACTTTCGTAAGAACTTATTGAGCTTTGGATTAAATGTTTTTTTTCTGAGTTCACAAACTATTTTTGGTCTTATAAATAATTTAAGGGGTTTTTGTTCAATTAGTAGGAAATTTCATAAATTATTTTTTTTCTTTTTTATTTTGAGTTTTTGTAGTTTTTGTAGTTCCTGTAGTTTTAGTCGTAGTTTTTGCGGCTTTTGATGTTTTGGAGGTTTTTGTAGTTTTAGAAGTTTTTGTAGTTTTTTCTTTTACTTCAGAATTTTCTTCAAGCCAAATTATTAATTTTTCTTTGAGTAGATCGTTACTTACTACTTCTGTTAATCTTTTAATATCTATTTGTTTTGAAGATTGAGAGATTGCATCTTCATAATCTTTCATTTTTAAATCAATTTCATCTTTCTCGACTCTTATGTTTTCTGTTTCAGCTAATGCTTTTAAAGCTAAATTTCTTTGAACATTTTTTTCAGCTTGAGGCCTTGTGGACTCTGCTAATGACTTAACTAATTCCGGAGTGAAAGTGGATTTTACATCAAGACCTTGTTGAGCAAATCTTTGAGCGGTTTGTTCAATATTATTCCTTACTTCTATATCAATCATAGATTTTGGAATTTCAGCAACCAATTCGTTTGTTAATGCATCTAATAAAGCTTCAATTTTGATATCTTTTTGAGTTTTTTCAAAATTATCTTTAAGTTGCTTTTCAATATCTTTCTTTAACTCTTTTAATGATTCTTTGTTACCAGACTGTTTTGCAAAATCGTCATTAAGTTCAGGCAATTCTTTTTCCTTAAGATCCTTAAGATTTACTTCAAAAATTGCTTCTTTGCCTCTTGAATCCTCATGAGAATAATCATCAGGAAATTTAAGGTTAAGTGTTTTAGTATCACCAATTTTCATCTTTACGATTCCCTCAACGAAACCGGGAATCATTTTGTTCTTTTCTAACTCAAGATCCATTGATTCACTTGTTCCACCATCAATCTCTTTACCAGAATCTTTATATTTTCCTTTGAAACTAACTACAGCAATATCTCCTAATTTTGCTGCTCTATTGGTAACTGGAATAATGTTTGCAAACTGATTTCTAGATTTTTCTAGCGCTTCATCTATTGACTTAGGATCAAACTTTGTCTTTGATATTTCAACACTTAATCCTTTGGATTTTTTAAGTTTTAATTCTGGGGCAACATCAGTTTGAAGAGTAACCTTCAGTGATTTTTCAGGACTAAACTTTGCAAGTAAAGATTCAAAACCATCTACCAATTCTGGCTCACTTAGTGGCTCTATAGATTTTATTTTTAACGCTTCTTGCCATGATTTATCAATAATTTTTTCCAGAGCAGAAGCATGTAATTGTGTGATGCCAATTCTTTGGATTAAGACTTGTTTAGGAATCTTACCAAGTCTAAATCCCGGAATTTTAGCCGAACGACTGATAGAACTGATTGTTTCATTTACACACGTTTTGCATGTCTCAGATGGTATTTCTAATTCGAATGAAATTCTACTTTGAGGCAGAGGAGTTGTTTTGACTATTAGTGCATCTTTAGCCATGTTTTTCTTCGTTATTACTATGAGCCGAATCTTAATTATTTCACATTATGTGATTTCCTTGAAAGTTAATTTTTTGATAAAGTAAAAAAAATAGTCAATCTATTTATAAAATTCATTTTTAAGTGTGAGACAATCTCCGTATTTGCCTAATAGGCCATTAAAAGTTGCTGTTTTAGGTTCTTCAGGTGCTGTGGGATCTGAATTGCTAAAAATTCTTGAACAACGTGATTTCCCAATATCAGAATTGGTTTTGCTTTCATCAGAGCGGTCAGAAGGAAAAAAAATTATTTGGAAAGATGAAGAATTAGTTACAAAAAAAACAACTAAGGAAGAATTTAAGAATCTTGATTTAGTTTTGGCTTCAGCTGGCGGAAGTATTTCAAAAAAATGGTTGTCTACCATTATTGATCAAAATGCTTTACTGATAGATAATTCAAGTGCTTTCAGACTAGATAAGAACGTTCCTCTCATAGTTCCTGAAGTTAATGCTAGTGACGTACTTAATCATGATGGGGTAATAGCGAATCCAAACTGCACTACCATTTTGTTGACATTAGTTTTAGCTCCATTAAACAAACTTTCGACTATTCAAAGAGTTATTGTCTCAACATATCAATCTGTTAGTGGTGCAGGCCAACTGGCAATGGAGGAACTAAAACTTTTAACTGAAAAATATCTTCAAGGAAATCCTCAAAAAAGTGAAGTTTTGCCATACTCCCTTGCTTTTAATTTGTTTTTACATAATTCCCCTATGCTTTCAAATAATTACTGCGAAGAAGAGATGAAAATGGTTAATGAGACAAGGAAAATATTAAATATTGCTGATTTAAAGCTCTCTGCTACATGTGTTAGAGTCCCAGTACTGAGAGCACATTCTGAATCGATCAATATTGAATTTGCAGATGTAGTTGAGCCTAAAGATGCTCTTGAAGAATTAAAAAAATCTCCTGGAATTGAAGTTATTGAGGATTACAAAAATAATAGATTTCCTATGCCAAATGACGTTATGGGAAGGGATAATGTTGCTGTTGGCAGGCTAAGAACTGATATAAGTCAGCCTCATGGATTAGAATTATGGTTATGTGGAGATCAAATAAGAAAAGGAGCAGCTCTGAATGCTGTTCAAATAGCTGAGTTATTAATTCCAAAAAAATGATTACAGACAAAACTGAGTGTAATAATCCACTATTTGGAAGAATATTGACTGCAATGGTTACTCCATTCACTGAAAATGGAGATGTAGATTATGAACTAGCTATAAAACTTTCAAATTATCTTTTTGAGAACGGTTCCGATGGAATTGTGTTGTGCGGTACTACTGGAGAATCTCCGACTCTTTCATGGACTGAACAGCATGATTTATTTATTGCGGTAAAAGGATCTTTGGATTCAAGCTGTAAAGTCATAGTTGGCACTGGTAGTAACTGTACAAGCGAGGCTGTGGAAGCTACAAAAAAAGCCTACAAATCTGGTGCCGACGGTGCTTTGGTCGTTGTCCCTTATTACAATAAGCCACCTCAAGAAGGTCTTTATAAACATTTTAGTTCTATTGCTAATTCTGCAAAGGATTTGCCCTTAATGCTCTACAACATTCCTGGGAGGACAGGATGCAATTTATTACCTGATACTGTGAAGAAACTTATGGATTTCTCAAATATTCTCAGTATTAAAGCTGCAAGCGGTAGAATAGAAGAAGTAACAGAACTAAGAGCTATTTGTGGCTCCAAACTCTCTGTATATAGTGGCGACGATTCATTGTTGCTTCCAATGTTATCTGTAGGTGCTGTAGGAGTTGTAAGTGTTGCAAGTCATTTGGTTGGATTGCAATTGAAAGAGATGATTTATTCCTTTCAAAGTGGAGAGGTTTCCAATGCGCTTTCTATTCATGAAAAACTTCAGCCTCTTTTCAAAGCACTCTTTATGACTACTAATCCAATCCCAATTAAAGCTGCTTTGGAGCTATCGGGATGGAATGTAGGTAATCCTAGAAGTCCTTTGTCACCATTAACCAATGATATGAAAAAGCAACTATCTTTTATCCTGGAATCCCTATAATAGGGATTATATTTCACTTGATAATTAAATTTAAATAAACTTCATTTGATTACAAGCAGGCCTCCATAAATTTCAAAATTATGCAATCAAGTACTAATTCAACTGTAAATAGATCTACTAATGATTCATCTAGATCTAAAACTAATACGCCAGCTCTACGCGTAATTCCTCTTGGAGGACTACATGAAATAGGAAAAAACACTTGTGTTTTTGAATATGGTGATGAATTGATGCTTGTTGATGCAGGCCTAGCTTTCCCATCTGATGGTATGCATGGCGTAAACGTTGTTATGCCAGATACGACTTTTTTAAAAGAAAATCAAAGAAGAATAAAAGGAATGATTGTTACTCACGGTCATGAAGATCATATTGGAGGTATTTCTCATCATCTAAAGCATTTTAATATTCCAATTATTTATGGACCAAGACTTGCAATGTCAATGCTTAGAGGAAAAATGGAGGAAGCAGGGGTATCTGATAGAACAACTATACAGACAGTAAATCCAAGAGATGTTGTAAAAGTTGGGCAACATTTTTCTGTTGAATTTATTCGAAATACCCATTCTATTTGCGATAGTTTTTCTTTAGCAGTTACAACACCTGTTGGCACAATAATTTTTACAGGAGATTTTAAGTTTGATCATATGCCAGTAGATGGAGAGCAATTTGATATTGAAAGAATGGTTCATTATGGAGAGAAGGGCGTTTTATGCATGTTTAGTGATTCGACTAATGCTGAAGTTCCAGGTTTTTGTCCTTCTGAGAAGACTATCTATCCCTCTTTAGAAAAACATATTGCGGAGGCAAAAGAACGAGTTATCCTTACCACTTTTGCTAGTTCTGTACATAGAGTGACAATGATCTTAGAGTTGGCCATGAAACATGGAAGAAAGGTCGGTTTGTTAGGTAGATCGATGATAAATGTTATTGCTAAGGCGAGAGATATTGGTTATATGAAATGCCCAGATGATTTGTTTGTTCCCATCAAGCAAATTAGAGATTTGCCAGATAGAGAGACTTTATTATTAATGACTGGAAGTCAAGGCGAACCTCTAGCAGCGTTAAGCAGAATATCTCGTGGTGAACATCAGCATGTTCGTCTTAAGACTACTGATACTGTAATATTTTCAGCCAGCCCAATTCCTGGTAACACTATTTCTGTTGTTAATACAATAGATAGATTAATGAAACTGGGAGCAAAGGTTGTTTATGGAAAGGGTGAGAATATTCATGTGTCTGGTCATGGTTTTCAAGAAGATCAAAAGTTAATGTTGGCACTCGCAAAACCTAAGTTTTTTGTTCCTGTTCATGGAGAACATAGAATGCTCGTTTGTCATGGCAAGAGTGCACAAACTATGGGGGTTCCAAAAGACAATATTTTAATTATTGAAAATGGAGATGTAGTTGAGTTAACACCTAATTCTATTCAAAAGGGTGATCCTGTAAAAGCTGGTGTTGAACTGCTTGATAATTCACGAAATGGGATAGTAGATGCTCGAGTATTAAAGGAAAGGCAGCAATTAGCTGGTGATGGCGTAGTAACTGTTTTAGCTCCTATTAGTACGGATGGAAAGATGGTTGCGCCTCCCAGAGTGAATTTAAGAGGAGTTGTTACTACTGCAGAGCCAAGAAAAATGTCTATGTGGACAGAACGAGAAATAAGCTGGGTATTGGAAAATAGATGGAAACAATTATCCAGACAAACTGGGCCGAATAAATTTGAAGTAGATTGGATTGGTGTACAAAGAGAAATTGAAAATGGATTATCGAGAAGAATGAGAAGAGAATTACAAGTTGAACCACTTATTTTGTGTTTAGTTCAACCTGCTCCAAGTGGAACTCGTGCTTATATTCCAAAGATTACCGAAGAGCAAAATTTCTCCAATAGAAATAGAAATAATAATAATTTCCATAAGAAATCAAACAATAATCATCTTAATAGTTCAAATAAACCACAAAATACCCAAAAAAGTCCAAAAGTTTCACAGAATCCATCAGCTGAGACTGCTACAGAAGATTCATTTGAAGGTAGAACAAGGAGAAGAAGATCTGCTGTAACATCTTAACTTTTTTCAAAATTTATATAGTTTTTATCCCAAACAATTTTTAAAAACTCTTGCAGATTAATTTGACCTTTATTTTTTTCATAAATTGAAGTTGCTAACTTTGTCAGATTTTTAGAACTACATTGCTTTGCAGATATTTCTTTTAAAAATCTATTTAAGATTGTGCACCTCGCTTCAATACACATACCATTGAGGAGATTCCTATCGATACCTTTTACATCTTTACAATATAAATATGCTAGTTCACTAAGATCATTACGTTCATTATTGTATTTGCTCATTTTTTGGGAAAAATTATTTATCCTTTCAGAACAACCAGGATACATGACTTCTAAGGTAGGAATAATTTTTTTTCTTACTAAATTTCTTTTTAATTTAAGATCTGAATTTGTAGGATCTTCCCAGACTGGTATCTTCATATCATTGCAAAATTGTTTTGTATCTTCCCTACTGAAAATTAATATTGGTCTTATTAAAAAAATTTGATTTTCTATTAATCTTTTACTCTCAATATTACTCAGACCTGCAAAATTGCTTCCTCTAGATAAATTGAGGATAAATGTTTCTGCATTATCACTACTCGTGTGACCAGTTAACAAATAAATATTATGTTTTTGCGGGTTTGTATTTAATAAAGTTTTGGCTCTTTCACATAATTTTTTATATCTCCATTCTCGTGCTTTTTCTTCTGAAGAAATACTTTCTTTATTCGCTTGATCAAAAGAGAATGAAATATTTTTATCTTCGCAATAATCTTTTAATTCAAGAGCATATAGTGATGATTTTTTGTGCCACTGATGATCACCATGCCAAACACTAATAGACCAATTATGTAGTTTTTTTAGGTCATTAATCAGGGTTAATAAGGCCATTGAGTCTTGACCCCCGGAAACACTTATTAAAATATTGGATCCTTTGGGAATTAATATTTTTTTGGTAAGAATCTCCTTATGAAGCTGATGATGCCATGATGACCAATTTTTCTGAGTTAATTTGTTATCAGTCATTTTGTGTTGCTCAGATAATATTTTTTAAGAAATGCACTGTTTTACTAAAACAATGTCACAATCGGGTAATAAATTCATTAAGTAAATGAGTCAGATTAATCTTTTGCCACAAAAAATCAAAGAAGAGTTAAGAAGCAAATCCTTACTCAAAGTTATTTCAGGATTGAATAATTTCGATGTTCAATCTGTGAAAATAATTGTTGAGGCTGCTTCATTAGGAGGTGCAGATCTTGTCGATATTGCTTGTAAACCTGAACTAGTTGATTTAGCACTTAAGAATTCAACACTACCCGTTTGTGTTAGTTCAGTAGTGCCTCAATCTTTTCAAGATTCTGTAAAAGCAGGAGCATCATTAATTGAAATAGGAAATTACGATACTTTTTATGAAAAAGGCATTAATTTTTCAGATAAAAAAGTTTTAAACATTACAAAAGAGACGAGGGATTTATTGCCTAATGTTCCTTTATCAGTAACTGTTCCTCATACTATGCCTATCGATAAACAAGTTGATCTTGCTATAAAGCTAGTGGAAGAAGGTGTTGACATTATTCAAACAGAAGGTGGCACCAGTTCTACTCCTTACTCTTCAGGAATCCAAGGCTTTTTTGAAAAATCAGTACCAACTCTTGCAGCTACCTATGCTATTCATCAAGAATTTAAGAAACAATCTCTGAATATACCAATCATGAGTGCATCTGGATTAAGCCAAGTAACTTGTCCACTAGCAATATCCTCTGGAGCCTCAGCAGTTGGCGTTGGATCTGTAGTTAATAAATTAGATGATTTAATATCAATGATTGCGGTTGTTAGGGGCTTAAAAGAATCTTTGAAAAATTCAATAATTAGAGAAAAAATTTCTTAGTATAGCAATATCCTTAATGCTAGGTTGATGAACAACTATAAGCTTCAAGCTCCTTATGAACCAAATGGAGACCAACCAGAAGCTATTAAAAAATTAGTTAAAGGCGTCAATACTGGTAAAGAGTTTCAGACTCTTTTAGGGGCTACTGGAACTGGTAAAACATTTACTATTGCGAATGTAATTCAACAAACAGGGAGACCAGCACTTGTATTAGCCCATAACAAAACGTTAGCTGCACAACTATGTAATGAATTAAGGGAATTTTTTCCAAAAAATGCTGTTGAGTACTTCATTTCTTACTACGATTATTATCAACCTGAAGCTTATGTACCCGTAAGTGATACTTACATAGCCAAAACGGCTTCAATTAATGAAGAAATAGATATGCTTAGGCATTCTGCAACACGCTCATTATTTGAAAGAAAAGATGTCATTGTTGTAGCCTCAATAAGTTGCATTTATGGTCTTGGCATACCGAGTGAGTATTTAAAAGCTGCAGTTAAATTTGAAGTGGGAAAATCAATAAATCTACGTTCTTTTTTGAGGTCTCTCGTTGAAAATCAATATACTAGAAATGATATTGAAATTACTAGAGGTAGATTCAGAATTAAAGGTGATGTTTTAGAAATCGGTCCAGCTTATGAGGATAGATTAATTAGAATCGAATTATTTGGTGATGAAGTCGAAGCTATTAGATATGTTGACCCTACTACAGGAGAAATACTTGAAAGTTTGGAACAAGTTAGCGTTTACCCAGCGAAGCATTTTGTGACCCCAAAAGAAAGACTTGAAAGTGCAATAAGTGCAATTAGAAGTGAATTAAAAACTCAACTAGATAAATTTACGTACGAAGGAAAATTATTAGAAGCTCAACGTCTAGAACAACGCACAAAATATGATTTAGAAATGCTCAAAGAGGTTGGTTATTGTAATGGAGTTGAAAATTATGCTCGTCATTTGTCAGGCAGGGAGGAAGGTTCACCGCCAGAATGCTTAATAGATTACTTTCCCAAAGATTGGTTGTTGGTAGTTGATGAGAGTCATGTAACATGTCCTCAACTTCATGCAATGTACAATGGTGATCAATCTAGAAAAAAAGTTTTAATAGATCATGGTTTTAGATTGCCCAGTGCTGCAGATAATAGACCTTTAAAATGTGAAGAGTTTTGGCAAAAATCAAAACAGACATTATTTATAAGTGCAACTCCGGGGCAATGGGAATTAGATCAATGTGATGGTGAATTTATTGAGCAAGTTATAAGACCAACTGGGGTATTAGATCCTGTAATTGATGTAAGACCTAGTGAGGGCCAAATAGAAGATCTGTTATCTGAAATACGAATTAGATCTGAAAAGAATCAACGAGTGCTAGTGACAACACTTACTAAGAGAATGGCTGAAGATCTAACTGATTTTTTATCTGAAAATAAAGTAAGAGTTAGATATTTGCATTCCGAAATTCATTCAATTGAAAGAATTGAAATTATTCAAGACCTCAGAATGGGCGAATATGATGTTTTGGTAGGAGTTAATTTATTAAGAGAGGGACTAGATCTTCCTGAAGTATCCTTAGTTGCCATTTTAGATGCTGATAAAGAAGGTTTTCTCAGGGCTGAAAGGTCATTGATTCAAACAATAGGAAGAGCTGCAAGACATGTTGAAGGTGTTGCATTGCTTTATGCAGATAACTTCACAGATTCAATGAAAAGAGCAATATCTGAAACTGAAAGAAGAAGAACTATTCAAAAAAAATATAACCAAGTCAATGGTATTACTCCAAAACCTGCAGGTAAAAAAATAGAAAATTCAATATTATCTTTTCTAGAACTTTCCAGAAAACTAGATGCTGGTGGTGTATCTAAAGATTTAATAAATATAGTTAATAACAAAACTGATGCAATTCTCAGTTCTAGTGATAATCAATGTTTGCTCGAAGAATTGCCTGACTTAATAGAAAAGTTAGAAATTAAAATGAAAGATGCTGCAAAAGAGTTAAATTTTGAAGAAGCAGCAAATTTGAGGGATAGAATCAAAAAATTAAGACAAAAATTGGCAAGAAATAATTAAAAAGAACTTATTTTTCTAATTCGAAATGATTATGAATCGCATTAACTGCTTTGTCACAATCTTTTTCTAAGACAATACATGAAGTCCTGATTTCACTAGTGGCAATCATTTCAATATTGATATTTTGGTCAGCCAATGCTCTAAATATTTTTCCAGCCGTTCCAACCTTAAATGCCATTCCCGCTCCTACAGTACTTACTTTGGCTATAGCAGGGCCATCTTCAATGTATGAACCGGGTAATTTTTTTGTTAAGGCCTCAAAAACTAAGTTAGCTTTTTCTCTATCTTGTTTATTCATTGTAAGACTAATATCCTTAGTTTTTAAAGAGGAAATTCTTTCAGACTGAACGATAGTATCGATAAGTAAATTATTTTCAGCTAATGCTAAACATATCGATGCTGCTACACCTGGACGATCAGGCAGTTTTCGAATACTTACTTGAACTTGGTTTTTATCTAATGCAATTCCTCTTACTTCAGGTTGATCTTGTTTTTCATTGATTGGATTAACAAATATTTGTGTATCGGATAACTTAAATTTCTCAGCAATAAATCTAATAGCTTTTGGTATATTATTGATTTCAATTACACAGCTGACTTTAATTTCACTAGTGGCTATTAATCTGACATTTATATTCGCTTGAGATAAAGTATCAAATAAATCAGCTGAAACACTAGGTCTCCCCATAATGCCAGCTCCTTGAATACTTAATTTAGTCATGTTTGTTTTTAAGTGATATTCACCTCCTAATTGACTAGTTATAAGTTCACATTGTTCTGCAGTCTTTTTACCTTCTAATTCACTAACAGTAAATGTAATATCGTTTTTATTTCCATCATTTGTCGCTTGTATTATTAAATCTACACTAATACTTGCTTCTGAAAGTTTTTCAAATATTTGTGCAGCAATCCCAGGTCTATCAGGAATATTTGAAAGACTGAATACTACTTGGTTTTCTAATACCTCAAGACTATTGACTGTTTTTGTTAATTCTAAGCTTCCTCTTTTTAAAGGGAGAGGTTGGATTTGACTTTCTAGCAGAGTCCCACTTGAGTCACTTTGGCTTGATTTGACACACAATTTAATTCCATAATTGCGAGCAATTTCTACTGCTCTTGGATGCAGAACTGAAGCACCGACACTTGCAAGTTCAAGCATTTCCTCGCAGCTAATTTCATCTAAGAGTTTTGCATTAGGAACAATTCTTGGATCAGTAGTAAGAACCCCTGGAACGTCTGTATAAATTTCGCACTTCTCAGCTCCTAAAGCTGTTGATAAAGCTACTGCAGAAGTATCTGAACCTCCTCTACCCAAAGTTGTAATTTCCATTGAACCCGTATGACTTAATGTTGTTCCTTGAAATCCAGCCACTACAACTACAAAACCCTGATTTATATAATTTTGGATCCTTTCTGTTTTAATATCCAGAATTCTCGCTTTCCCATGAATTGATTCAGTAATAATTCCAACCTGGCTACCGGTCATTGAAATTGCAGGTATTCCGTATTCGTTTAATGCCATTGAGAGAAGAGCTATGGTTACTTGCTCTCCAGTTGAGAGAAGCATATCCAATTCTCTTCGATTAGGATTTTTACTAATTGATTCCGCTAAACAATTTAAATCATCTGTAGTGTGCCCCATTGCAGAGACAACTACGACAATTTCATTTCCTGCTTCTTTACTTTGGCAGATACTACTTGCAATATTTTTAATTTTTTTAATATCACCTACAGAAGTTCCGCCAAATTTTTTTACTAGTAAAGCCATATCTAAATCATAATGTAAATTCTTAAACTTATAATTTGGTTAACTTAAATTAATTAATTTTTCTGTAAAAACATTTATAGGATTATTACCTTGTTTTAGTAATGATTCAATATCTAGTAAGTTACTCATCAAATTAATTAAATATTCTTGAGATACATTTTTGACTTTTCTTCGAATAAAAAAAATTCTTTTTGGATTAGAAATGCCTGCAAGATTACAAATCTTTTCTGCATTATCGTTACCTGAATTAACGCCTAATTTTATAATGGTATGAATTCTTATTTGACTAATTAAACCTGCATTTAGTCTTAAAGCAGGTTCTCCTTTCTGTAAGGAATAATTTATTTCTATGAGGCTTTCATTAATATTTTTTTGTAAGAGAAGATCAATGATTTTGAAAATATTGGATTGATGATCACTAAATATTTTTTTTACATCAATACTTTTAAGAAAAAGTTGTGAATTCGAATCACTTGATACTGCAGAAAGGTATGTTTTTGCTTTGGCTAATTCATTTATTAGTTTAAAGCTATCATTACCAACTGAATCAATTATTAATTCAGCCGCATTTTTATCAATCTTGATATTCATTTCATTTGCTGCATCTTCTAAAAATCTTTTTTGTCCTTCATAGTCCCAGATTTCTGGTAAAGAAAATGACTTTTCTTTGGCTAAATTATTTTTGATAAGTTTTTGTAAAAATTTTGTACTCTTTAGTCTTGAGTCTGGTTTTTTAGTATTTTGTAAAATGAAATAAGTATTTTGAGGTATATTGTCATGAATTTTTTCAAATTTAGTTCTTAGATCCTCATTTTTGGCAGTAAAAATTGGATTATTTTTCAATGTAACTATTCTGTATCCCTCTCCTAACGGAGGTGTAAGAACTTCATCAAAAGCTTTATTGACTTGCTCATCATCATCCCCATTTAAATTTGTTACGTTTATTTCTTTCCATTCTTTGGATACTTCCTTATCAATTAATTTTTGAATAAATGTATTTTGAGCATTTAAATCATTACCCCATAATATTTGTATTGGCATAATAGCTCAATAAAAACCATATATTAACTATGATTACTTCTAACACAAATTAAATTTAATGGTAATAGATCATCCAATTTTTTTGGAAAGCATCAGATTCATAAGATCTCATTTATTAGCCAATGATCTAAATTATTTGGAAAAAAAGGTGTTAGAGAGATTAGTCCATACTTCAGGAGATTTTTCAGTTCAAAATCTTGTAAATTTTAGTGAAGGTGCTTGCGAAAAAGGGCTTCAGGCACTTAAAAATGGCGCTCCGATTTTAACTGATACTGATATGGCTGCAGCAGCAATAAAATCCATGGCAGAAAATACCGCTAGGAATAAAATATTCACCGCTAGAATGTGGTTTGGAAAAAATAATCATACAAACTTAACTAAAACTGCATATGGCTTAAGTGAAGGTTGGAAGGAGTTATCCGCTATGAATTCTGGAAGCAAATCACCTATTGTAGTTATTGGCAGTTCGCCTACAGCGTTAACTTATTTAGTTGATATTTTAGAGAATGCAAAAGATTTACCTAGTTTAATTATCGGAATGCCTGTTGGATTTATTGGAGTAGAGAAAAGTAAAAACAAACTAATTTCTACTGACCTTCCTAGAATTGTTTTGAATTCAACTAGAGGAGGTGCTGCCATGGCAGCTGCTGCAGTTAACGCCTTATTGAGGGAAACTATTTAAAAGTATTTATTTTATAAAAATGTCAAAAATCTACTTAATATCATAATTTAATTTGTTATTTTCTTCTAAGGAATTTAAAACTGATTTTGCTTTTTCTATAACTTCTTTTGGAACTCCTGCTAATTTAGCAGCTTCTATGCCATAGCTTTTGTTTGAGCCCCCTTTTACAATCCTGTGGCTAAAAATTATCTGATCGTTATTTTGTTCTACTAAAACTTGAAAATTTTGTATATTCGTATTTGAATTTTTTAAATAATTAAGCTCATGATAGTGCGTAGCAAAAATAGTATTACATTGAATTTTTTTTGCAAGATATTCACTTACTGACCAAGCTATTGAAAGTCCATCAAAAGTAGATGTCCCTCTGCCTATCTCATCAAGTAAAACTAGTGAGCTGGAAGTTGCCTGATTTAGAATTGATGCAGTTTCAGACATTTCTACCATAAATGTTGATTGTCCAGATGATTGATCATCAACCGCCCCAATTCTTGTGAAAATCCTATCTGCAATCTTGATTTCAGCATTATTAGCAGGAACAAAGCTACCAATTTGTGTCAGAATTTGTATTAAACCAAGTTGTCTTATAAAGCAACTTTTTCCGCTTGCATTGGGACCGGTTAATATAATTAATTTTTGAGTATCCTCAAAAGAGATATCGTTTGCTACAAACTTTTTATCACTTAACAATTGCTCTACAATTGGATTTCTTCCTGCGATAATCTTAGTACTATTTTTTGTCATTGAATCATTTATAGGTATTAATGAAGGTTTTATAAAATTGTTTTCTACTGAAGTAATTGATAAACCAAGCAGTGCATCAAGAGATGCTATGGATTTTGCGATTGATCTTATTTGTTTTGTTTTTTCAGCAACTCTATTTCTTAATTCGCAGAAAATTTCATATTCTTTTGAAGAAGCTCTACTTTTTATTTGGAAAATCTTATTTTCTTTATTTTTAATTTCTGCAGTGATATACCTTTCTTCATTAGTAAGTGTTTGCCTTTTGATCCAATGTTGCGGAGCTAAATTAACTTTTGACTTATTTATAGAAATGTAATATCCAAAATTTTTATGAAATTGAATTTTTAGGTTTGAAATTTTACTAATTTTCCTTTCTTTTAATTCCTCTTTATTTAGCCACTCAGAGTAATCATCCATTAAATTGCGTAAACCATCTAATATATTGTCAACACCGTCGTGGATCATGCCTCCTTCACTAATATTTAGAGGAGGATTTTCTATTAGTTTAAAACTTATGGTATCAGCTAATTCTAAGAGTCCTTCATCAATATTTTTTAATTGATCAGTCCAATCTGGGAGATCATATTTAAATAATTCAATTATGGATTTTAGTCTAGGCAATTTTTTTAAACCTTCAGCTATTGCAATTAAGTCTCTGGGACTTGCATGACCTGCACAAGCTCTACCTGCAAGTCTTTCTAAATCCCCCATTGCTCTAAGTAAATTTTCGGTATCTGTACGTAATTGTTTAGATTCAATAAAGTTTGAAATTATATTTTGTCTTTTATAAATTTCATTAACGTTTAATAGTGGTGAATCTATCCACCTTCTTAAACACCTTGCACCCATGCAAGTATAAGTTCTATCAATACTCCATAGTAGCGAACCTACATAATTGTTTTCTCGTTGTGTATTTTTGATTTCTAAGTTTTTTTGAGTTTGATAATCAATAATTAATTTGTTGTGACCATATTGGATTTGTGGAAAGTCTAATGAGATTTTTAAAGAAGAATCTTTATCTAAATTTGAAGGATTAATTTTTTCTAAATAATTTAATAAACCTCCTAGTGATCTAGTTGCATTGTTTAAATTTTTAAGTCCTATTCCCTCAAGGTTTGAAATTTGGAAATAATTTTTTATTAGATAAGTTGCTTCATTAATTCCAAAATTAGTCTCTTGAGAAACGGTATATGTAATTTGACTATTTCCTTTAATTAATAAATTTCTTACTGCATTGCTTCCTACTATTATTTCTGAAGAATCTAATTTAATAATTTCATCAAATAGTTTTGACAGAGATTGGCCTTCTAAAGTTATTAATTCTCCTGTGCTTACATCAGCTTTTGATATGCCCCATTCATAAGATTCATCTGAGTTTTCTTCGGATAAGTAAATAGCAGTAATCCAATTATTTTTCTTTGCTATCAACATCCCCTCTTCAATTACTGTTCCAGGAGTAATTATTCTTGTTATTCCTCTTTTAATAGGAGTCCCATAATTTCCAGAACTTTTTTCTAATTGATCGCATATAACCACAGAATAATTTTTTTTAATTAAATCAGCACAGTATCTCTCCATTGCATGATGGGGAACCCCTGCCATAGGGATCTTACCAATCTCTTTACCAGCATCTTTACTGGTAAGCGTTATTTCTAAAAGGTTAGATATTAATACAGCGTCCTCAAAAAAACATTCAAAAAAATCTCCTAATCTATAAAGTAATAACCTATCTTTATTTTCTTCTTTTAGAGTTACATAATGCTTCATTACAGGAGTTAATTTCAGTTTTGAAACTGTTTTATAGCTATAAGATTCTTCATTTATGCAAACATTTTTGTTATTTGAAATTAAATCAGTATTAAATTTATTTATTAAATTAGTTGAATTTTTTCTTTGTCTGGGTCTTTTTTGCGATTCTTTTTTTAAATCTTCCAAAGATAAATTTTCTGGAATTTTTGTTATTTCTTTTTGCTCATTATTATCATTACCAATCGCAAATAAATTCTTTTGAATTATCGTATCTTCTTGCATACTTTTTTAATTCCTAAATAGATATTAGGTAGAAATTTTTTTTTTGCATTTAAAGTGGCTAAAGTATGTAAATTTTCTCTAAAAATTCTCATTTTCATGAGATTATAGTATTTATAATATTTGAAACCTAAGACTGAATTATGCAGGCTGTTAACTTTTTCTTCGTGAATGCTCTATTATTTGCTTCTTTAATTGCGGTAGTTGGAGTGCCCGTTTTATATGTGACTCAACCTTCTACTGAGGAAGGACAGCGAGAAAGTAGGAGAAAAATTTACTCTATTGCTGCTGTTTGGGTTGTTTTGGTTTTTGTTACAGGGATAGTTTCTTCATTAGTTTGAACTTAATACCTTTTCGTGAGAGTCTATTTATATACCTAATTAAAATTTAATGGCTATTTTTGAGGGGTCTTTTACTAATGCATCTACTTTAAAAGTAGGAATCGTAATAGCAAGATTTAATGATTTAATTACAAATAAAATACTATCTGGTTGTCTGGATTGTCTAAAAAGACATGGACTAGATACTTCTGAATTAAGTAATCAAGTTGATATAGTTTGGGTACCTGGGTCATTCGAACTGCCAATTGCAGCAAAAACTCTCTTGAAAAAAAAGAGTTATGATGTAGTAATTGCTCTCGGGGCCGTTATACGTGGTGAAACTTCTCACTATGATGTAGTTGTGTCTGAAGCTAGCAAAGGTATTTCAGGAGTCTCAAATGAAAATAATGTTCCAATTATTTTTGGAGTTTTAACCACTGATACTATGCAGCAGGCTTTAGAAAGAGCAGGGATTAAAAATAATCTTGGTTGGAATTATGCTTTACAAGCAATTGAGATGGGATCATTAATTAAAAATTTAAATTAGTTAAAAAAAAAATAATTATTTTTATTATTAAGCCCTTCTTTGAGATAAGATAGCAATGTTATGCGGATGTAGCTCAGTGGTAGAGCATCTCCTTGCCAAGGAGAATGTCGAGAGTTCGAATCTCTTCATCCGCTTTTAATAATTGTATCTTTTAGAATAAATTCAATAATAATTTAGTAATGACAAGAGTAATTTCTATTGAGGATTTAAAGGGATTATTTACTAAACCTTATGGCAAAGATGCACCAACAAAAGAAAAATGGGCTGAATTTTATAATGATAATGTCATTTTTACAGACCCAACTCAGGAAACAGAGGGTTTGGATTCTTACATCAAAGCTCAAGAAAAGTTAGTTAAAAGATGTGATGATGTTTTTTTAGAAACTCATGCAATTTCTATTACTGGAAATTGTGGATTTGTAGAATGGACAATGGGTTTAAAAATTATGGGTAAAGAATTTATTTATCCTGGAACTACTCGCTTATTATTTGGTGAAAATGGATTAATAAAAGAGCACAGAGATTATTTTGATTTTTGTGGCCCAACTTTTGGACCAGTTCCGATTTTAGGACCTTTTATAAGATGGCTCTATAGTAAGTTTGTATCTTGATTTTTTTCTTCAGAAACAGAGCTTTATATTTCACGAATTAATAAATTTTGAGAAGTAACTTCTTTAAAATCAAGTTGCGAATAAAACAATTTTTTATTTGTCGTCATTAAATATAATTTTTTTGTATTTTTAATTTTTTTGGAAGATAAAAGATTTTTTACAATTAATGTACCAAAACCTTTGCCTTGGTGATTTTGATCAATAACAATATCCCAAAGCACCCCGCGGTAAATCCCATCGGTTAAAGCTCTACCAAAACCAACTATTTCTTTACCAACCCAAAGACTTATTACGACATCACTATTAGCAAGACATTTTTTCAGATCATTAATTGTTCTATTTTTAGCCCAGAAAGCATTGGCGTCTAATAATTTTTGAAGCTTAATTAATCCTTGTGTCGGTTGAAGATTAGGACCTAATCCTAAGAACCTTAACCCTAAAGCTCCTTTGGTATGTTTTATTAGAGATATTCCTTTCATTTATTAAAAAATTTTTGAAAATTGATTTCTGTCATATTATTTTTTGACTTCAATCTACATACATTAATCGATAGTTTCTATAAAATAAAGAGATAATAGTTTTCTTCATTCTGTTGTAACGCACTAATTTATAATGTATGTAATAGGATAAATTTTTTAAGGACTTTGACTTATGCTAAAACTTTTGTTGGGAGATCCGAATACACGAAAGTTAAAGCGCTATCAACCAATAGTGGAAGAGATAAATTTTTTGGAAGAAGAAATTTCTAAACTGACTGATGATGAGCTAAGAAAAGAAACTCAAAATCTTAAATCAAATATTTCATCAGAATTAAATTTAAAAAAACAAAAAGAACTCTTAGAAGAATTTCTTCCTAAAGCCTTTGCAATCGTTAGAGAAGCAAGTAAACGTGTTCTTGGGATGAGACATTTTGATGTTCAGTTAATAGGCGGGATGGTTTTACATGAGTGTCAAATTGCAGAGATGAAGACTGGAGAGGGAAAAACTCTTGTCGCAACATTACCTTGTTTTTTAAATGCTCTTACTGGAAAAGGTGTTCATGTTGTTACTGTAAATGATTATTTAGCTAGAAGAGATGCAGAGTGGATGGGACAAGTTCATCGTTTTTTAGGTTTATCAGTTGGTTTAATTCAGCAAGATATGAATCCAATTGAGAGAAAGAAAAATTATGATCGTGATATAACTTATGCCACAAATTCTGAATTAGGATTTGATTATTTAAGAGATAATATGTCTACCGATATTAATGAGGTAGTTCAAAGACAATTTAATTACTGCGTAATTGATGAGGTTGATTCAATATTAATTGATGAAGCAAGAACGCCTCTAATCATTTCTGGCCAAGTTGAAAGACCTCAAGAAAAATATCAAAAAGCTGCAGAATTATCTCTGACATTAGTTAGGGCAAAAGAATTAAGTAAAGATGGTATCGATCCAGAAGGGGATTATGAAGTTGATGAAAAGCAGAGAAGTTGTATATTAACTGATCAGGGTTTTGCAAAATGCGAAGAGTATTTGGGAGTTAATGACTTATATAATCCTCAAGATCCTTGGGCGCATTATATAACTAACTCTTTAAAAGCCAAAGAATTATTTATTAAAGATGTAAATTATATTATTAAGAACAATGAGGCTGTGATAGTGGATGAATTTACTGGTAGGGTGATGCCAGGAAGGCGTTGGAGTGATGGACAACATCAGGCAATAGAAGCAAAAGAGAGCCTTAAAATTCAGCCTGAGACTCAAACATTAGCTTCAATAACTTATCAGAATTTTTTCCTTTTATATCCTGGTTTAGCAGGAATGACGGGAACTGCAAAAACTGAGGAGGTTGAATTTGAAAAAACTTATAAATTAGAATCAGTAGTTATACCAACAAATCAAATAAGGAAGAGAAAAGATTGGTCTGATCAAGTATTTAAGACAGAGATTGGTAAATGGAAAGCCGTTGCTAAAGAAACTGCACAAATTCATAGAGACGGTAGACCTATTTTAGTTGGTACAACAAGTGTTGAAAAAAGTGAATTATTAAGTTCACTTTTATCTGAAGAAAAAATCCCACATAATTTGTTAAATGCAAAGCCAGAGAACGTTGAACGTGAGGCAGAAATTGTTGCTCAGGCAGGAAGAGCAGGTGCTGTTACTATTGCAACTAATATGGCTGGAAGGGGAACAGATATAATTCTTGGCGGTAACAGTGATTATATGGCAAGGCTTAAATTAAAAGAAATTTTAATTCCGTTGTTAGTAAAGCCTGATGATGAGCATAAGCCACCAATCCCTAAACAAAGAAATTCAAAATCTAAGGGTGGTTTTTCTAAAAAAACTGATTCAAATTTGAAAAAGATTATATCAAATTCTTCAAATAGTCTTTTCCCTTGCAAGCTTGATGAAGAAATTGATAAGAAACTCTCTCTTTTATCTCATGAACTTGTTAAAAATTGGGGAGATAGACAACTTTCTGTCTTGGAGCTCGATGACAGGATAGCTACAGCTGCAGAAAAAGCACCAACTGACGATAAGATGGTAAAACTTTTGAGAGAATCTTTGTCTGATGTAAAAAAAGAATATGACAAAGTTTTGATTCATGAAGAAGAAAAAGTAAGAGAAGCTGGCGGTTTACATGTAATTGGTACTGAGAGACATGAATCAAGAAGAGTGGATAATCAACTTCGAGGTAGATCAGGCAGACAAGGTGATCTTGGAAGTACAAGATTCTTTTTATCTTTAGAAGATAATTTATTAAGGATTTTTGGAGGAGATAGAGTAGCAAATCTAATGAATGCGTTTAGGGTTGATGAAGATATGCCTATTGAGTCAGGAATGCTTACTAGGTCTTTAGAAAGTGCTCAAAAGAAAGTAGAGACGTATTATTACGATATTAGAAAACAAGTTTTTGAATATGACGAGGTAATGAATAATCAAAGAAAAGCAGTATATAGCGAGAGACTAAGAGTCTTGCAGGGAATTGATTTAAAGAGGCAAGTAATAGGATATGGAGAAAGAACAATGAGTGAAATTGTTGACGCTTATATTAACCCTGATCTTCCTCCTGAAGAATGGAATATTGATCAATTAATTTCTAAAGTTAAAGAGTTCATATATTTATTAGATGATCTTAAAGCAGATGATGTTAATTTACTGTCAATAGAAGAATTAAAAAACTATCTTCAAGAGCAGTTGCGAACAGCTTATGATTTAAAAGAATCACAAATAGAGAAGATTCGTCCTGGATTAATGAGAGAAGCTGAAAGATTTTTCATTTTGCAGCAAATTGATAACTTATGGCGGGAACATCTTCAAGCCATGGATTCCTTAAGGGAATCAGTCGGATTAAGAGGTTATGGGCAAAAAGATCCTTTAATCGAATATAAAAATGAAGGATATGATATGTTCCTTGAAATGATGACGAACATGAGACGAAATGTTATTTATTCAATGTTTATGTTTCAACCTAAAACTGATGCAGATGAAAAAAATTAAATTAAGATTTAATCGTCTCCAAGAAATTCTATAATTTCTCTGTCTTTTAGATTTTGAGCATCACCTAGTTTAGAAATATCAATAGATTCTGAGTTAGCCAGACATTGTAGAGTTTTTTGTAATTTAAGAATTTCATTTTCAAGAAGATCTATTCTATCCATTAAATTTTTGATCACATTAGCTTCTGCATCTGGTAAAGCAGAGTGTGCTAATGGATTTACCTTTACACCACTTTGATGAACTACTCTGCCAGGGACTCCCACTACAGTACTATTTCCCTCTACGTTACGAACAACCACTGAACCAGCACCAATACGTGTATTAGAGCCTACTGTGATTGATCCAAGAACTTTTGCACCTGCTCCAACTACAACATTTTCCATTAAAGTTGGGTGTCTTTTCCCATGACTTTTACCAGTACCTCCTAATGTTACTCCCTGATAAAGCAGGCAATTGTTGCCTATCTCAGCTGTTTCACCAATTACAACTCCCATTCCATGATCAATAAAAACCCTTTTACCAATTCTAGCTCCAGGATGGATCTCAATTCCGGTTATAAGCCTATTTAGATGACTTAACATGCGAGGAATTAAAGGAATTTTGAATTGCCATAATTTATGAGTAAACCTATGCATAACTATTGATTGAAAGCCAGGGTAGCAAAGAAATATCTCTAATATTCCTCTGGCGGCTGGATCTCTCTCTTTAATAATTTCTATATCCGATCTAAAGGTTCTTAGCACCATGGTCTAATTAATAACTCCAATTTCTTTTTTTAGTTTATTTATAGTTTCAATACTTAAATAATTTTTTGCGCATATAATTTGAGGTAATCTCATAAGCTGAGAACGATTTTTTAATAGAGTGTTTTCTACAACTGATAAACTAGGTCCATCGCATACTATGTGGTTTGACGCCTTTAAAAGTGATAGTAATCTACTGTTGTTATCTGAGATTGCAGTCATGAGCATTAATTCACTACCTCGCATGCTGTGTATAATAACTTCTGCTGCCCTCAATAAACCAGGGCTGATACTAACAATACCAACACAACTTCCGTTATTTAATTCTTTGAGAATTTTCAATTCCTTTTGAAAGTCGCTCAAATCAACCGCAATTGCTCGAATTCCATGTTGAGTTGCAACTTTTTCAAGAGGCTGTAAGAAGTATCTGCTTGTGACAATAGTACCATTATTAGAATTACTTAAAACTTTTTCTAATTCTTCCATGGGAACAACTTCTACTGGTACATTAACTTTTGGAGAAAGGTCTTCTGCTATTAACATTGAGGCGCCTATGTCCTCTCTAGGAGTACTGACTAAAATTCTTGTTCCACATTTAATACGCCAATCAATTTCATTTGTTAGTATTTTTCTGGCATCCTGTAAACTACAGCCAAGATTTATAAAATTATCGATAGCCTTCTTTGCTTCACGATCTGGTGATTTATCAATTTTATCTTTTGAGAAAACTGATTTTTTTAAGTCTTTTTTTGTAAGATTATCCCTTACATAAATACCTGATCCAGCTATGGCTTCAACAACCCCATCAATTTCAAGTTGTCTGTAAACTTTGCTTATAGTATTCCTATGTAGACCTGTTTGCATTGCCAGTTGTCTAGTGCTTGGAAGTCTGTGTCCAGGATGATAGTGTCTTGCAGCTATTGCAAAGCAAATTTGATTATATAATTGTGTCGAGGCAGGTATATCACTTTCTTGTTGAATATGGAATCGCACTTTAGAAAAATCCTGAGTAATTAATTTTTATCCATAGTGACACTTTAACATTTGTCATAGTTTTTCGATATTAATTTATCATCCTGCATCTTTTTTAATGAGAGGAGTTTTTCTAGGACTTAAAAACATAATCATGTTTCTTCCTTCTCTTTTTGGCTTTTGCTGTACTTCTGATTGCTCTTCTAAATCATTAGCCATTTTTAAAAGAAGTGTTTCAGCTAAATTAGAGTGTTGAATTTCTCTGCCTCTAAAAATCACGGTACATTTTACTTTATCTCCCGATTTTAAAAATTTAGTAGCTTGACCTATCCGAACGTCATAATCATGCTTGTCAATTTTGTACCTCATTTTTACTTCCTTAACTTCTGTTTGATGAGATTTTTTTCTTGCTTCTTTTGCTTTCTTTTCTTGTTCAAATTTATATTTTCCATAGTCCATGATTCTGCAAACAGGAGGATTTGCTTTTTCGCTTACTAAAACTAAATCTAGTTCTCTTTGCGAAGCAATTTCTAAAGCTTTTAATCTATCTATTACTCCAAGTTGTTTTCCATCTGAATCAACGACTCTCAATTGAGGGTATTTTATTCTCTCATTTATATTTGGAAGCTCTCTAACAGGAGCGCGGCGGTCAAAGCGTGGACGTGGTGGCATTCAGTTCAGTTAATAAATTGATTGGGTGATGAACAAAATCTTATATTTATAAAGTTAGCCTAAAAAGGACTCTATTTTAATTATTGCATCTTTTAGCAGGTTTTTGTTACTAAGCCAGGTCGGATTATTTTTGTTACGGAACCATGTTCTTTGTCTTTTGGCAAATTGGATCGTTTTTGTAGCAGTTAACTCAATTGCTTCATCTATCGTTGAATGGTTATTTAAGATATCCTTAGCTTCACTGTAACCAATGGTTTCTAATATTTGTAAATCAGATCCATATTGAGAAATAAGATGTTTTGTCTCTTCAATAATTCCAGACAAAAACATATGTTTTGTTCTTTGTAGAATTCTTTCTTTTAAATTATCTCTATCTAATCCAAGCTCTAGTATTTTCCAGTCTGGTGGTTTTTGTACTTTTTGAGCTGATAAAGGTTTACCTGTTGAGTAAAATACTTCTAATGCCCTTATTGTTCTAACATGATCAGCAAAATTTATTTTTGTTGTGGATACTGGATCACAATTTTTTAAAAGCTCCCAACATTCTCTCTGGCCAAGCTCTTCTAATTGTCTTCTTAAATTATCCTGTGGAGGAACATTTGGCACAAAAAATCCTTTTGTTATTGAGTTCATATACAAACCACTTCCTCCAACAAGAAAAGGCAAATTATTTCTATTAATTTCTCTTTTAATTGACTTTTGAGCAATTTCTTGGAATTGTTTTACGTTAATTGGATTAATTGGCTCTTCAATATCTATTAAAAAATGCTTTATTTGTTTTTGTTGATTCTCAGATGGTTTAGCTGTACCAATATCCATAGATTTATAAATTTGTCTGGAATCAATATTATGAATACAAGTTTTAAAATATTCTGCAATTTCAATAGCTAATTCTGTTTTACCAGTTGCTGTAGCTCCAACTAAAACAATAACGTGAGGTTTGTACGAGGACATATGAATTTCTGAAGAAAAATCTAATAGCTATATAATTAAAGTGATTAAATTTTTCATAGACTTCGAGCCTTTCTCTTGTTGCGGTGGTAAGTTTAATTAAAGACCTTTTAAAAATAACATTTTAAAAGTTTAATATTTTTTCTTATATTAAATGAGTGAGGACAAAAGATCTAATAAAATCTCAAATGACTACGGTGCGGAACAAATTCAGGTTTTAGAGGGATTAGAACCAGTTCGTAAACGCCCTGGGATGTACATAGGTTCTACAGGCCCTAGAGGTCTTCATCATTTAGTATATGAGGTTGTTGATAACTCAGTTGATGAAGCACTTGCAGGACATTGTGATCATATAGAAATAGTTCTTCGAGAAGATGGATCAGCTTTAATATCTGATAATGGACGTGGTATTCCAACAGATATTCATCCAAGAACAGGGAAAAGTGCCTTAGAAACAGTACTGACTGTTCTTCATGCAGGAGGTAAATTCGGAAGTGGAGGTTACAAAGTTTCTGGTGGCTTGCATGGAGTTGGAATATCTGTAGTTAATGCTTTAAGCGAATGGGTTAATGTAACTGTTTACAGGGATGGTAGTGAGTTTAATCAAAGATTTGAAAAAGGTTTATCAAAAGGTGAATTGCAAACTAAAAAGCAGTCTGTAAAACCTTTTAAAAAAGGAACCACTATTTGTTTTAAACCTGATAAAACAATTTTTTCTGAAGGAACTCAATTTGAATATGCTCTTCTTTCCTCGAGGTTAAGAGAACTAGCTTATCTTAATGGTGGTGTAAGAATTGTTTTTAGAGATGAGAGAAATCAATTATCAGATGGTTCTTTTAAAGAAGAAATTTATTTATATCAAGGAGGTATCAAAGAATATGTTCAATATATGAATGCAGAAAAGGAGTCTATTCATCCTGAGATAATTTATGTTGACTCTCAGAAAGAAGATGTTTATGTAGAAGCAGCTTTACAATGGTGTTCTGATGTATATTCAGATAATATTTTGGGGTTTGCTAATAATATTAGAACTATTGATGGAGGCACGCATATTGAAGGATTAAAAACAGTTTTGACTAGAACTTTCAATAATCTTGCAAAAAAGAGAGGGAAAAGAAAGGATATTGAAAAAAAATTAGCTGGCGAAAATATTAGAGAGGGATTGACTGTGGTTTTATCAGTTAAAGTGCCAGATCCTGAATTCGAAGGGCAAACAAAAACAAAACTAGGGAATACTGAAGTAAGAGGAATTGTTGATTCTCTTATTGGGGAAGCTCTTACAAAATATATGGAATTCAATCCTGGAATTTTGGATATGATTCTTGAAAAAGCAATACAATCATTTAATGCTGCAGAAGCTGCAAGACGAGCTAGAGAATTAGTTAGAAGAAAAAGCGTTCTTGAAAGTTCAACTTTGCCAGGTAAACTAGCAGATTGTAGCTCTAGAGATCCCTCAGAATCTGAAATTTATATTGTTGAGGGAGATTCTGCTGGAGGTTCTGCAAAACAGGGAAGAGATAGAAATTTTCAGGCTATTTTGCCTTTGAGGGGTAAAATTCTTAATATAGAAAAAACTGATGACACTAAAATATATAAAAATACAGAAATTCAGGCATTAATAACTGCTCTAGGATTAGGAATAAAAGGTGAAGAGTTTGATGTCAGTTCATTGAGATACCATAGAGTCGTAA
This sequence comes from uncultured Synechococcaceae cyanobacterium, assembly GCA_902570945.1. Lineage (GTDB taxonomy): Bacteria > Cyanobacteriota > Cyanobacteriia > PCC-6307 > Cyanobiaceae > Prochlorococcus_A. The sequence continues at coordinate 7,907 of CACGAJ010000004.1, read as the reverse complement.
TCATGACGGATGCTGATGTTGACGGAGCTCATATTAGAACTTTATTGTTAACATTTTTTTATCGATATCAGAGAGAACTTGTTGAGAGAGGTTTTATATACATAGCTTGTCCTCCTCTTTATAAAGTGGAAAGAGGTAAAAACCATAAATACTGTTATAACGAGAATCAACTAAAGGATACAATTGTAAGCTTTGGAGAAAATGCTAATTATAATATTCAAAGATTTAAAGGATTAGGTGAGATGATGCCTAAACAATTATGGGATACAACAATGAATCCACAAACTAGGATGATGAAAAGGGTCGAAATTGAAGATGCACTTGAAGCTGACAGAATATTCAATATATTAATGGGAGATAAAGTTGCACCAAGAAGGGAGTTTATTGAAACTCATAGTAGTAATTTAGATATGGCAACTTTAGATATATGATGAATAATTTGTTGAAGAATATTTGTTTAATTTTTTTTGCATTATTTGGACCCATTACCCTACCTGCTGGAGGAATCCAAAAAAGCTTAAATCAAGATAATCTTCTCAACAATACCAAAGAAATTTTATTAAGCGCTGATACTTTTCTTTATTCTTTTCCTGAAATTAATGCTAAAGAATTATTAGTTCTTGATATGGGTACAACTTTATCAGTTTTACGTAATTGGAAAGTCAGCGAAAATGAAATTTGGGTTAGGGTTGAACTGGCTTCTAATAAATTTTTAGACGATCCTAATAAGATTTCAAAAGGCTGGATAAAAATGTAAATTTTGGAATTTATTGCAATTGGTATAATTTTACTTGGCAGTACTTTTGGATTGATACTGAGAATAATCATACAAAATAACTTTAAAAAAACTATAGGCTTCGATATTCAAAATAATTCAATAGTAAATTTTATTGCCTCTTTTTTTTTAGGAATTTTTGTAGCATTAAATTTTATTAATAACGATATATTATTATTATTTTATAGTGGTTTTTTAGGGTCTTTTAGTACATTTTCTTCCTTTATATATCAACTATTTATTTTATTTAAGAAGAGGAAATTCTTAAAATTATTTTTTCACTATCTTGAAGTAATAATTATTTCTTTTCTGTTTTTTTATTTAGGTTATTTCCTCATACTATTTTTTTAAAGTGAAAATAAAACATTTAATTTATATTCTATTAGCTTGTTATCTAGCGACCTTTTTGAGATTATTTATAAATAATAACTTTATTATTTCAATAATTGGATCATTTTTATTGGGTTTTTTTATTAGTAAAAGATTAAGTTATTCAAATGAAAGAATTTTATTAAGTGGCTTTTTTTCTTGCTTTACATCTTATACAGGATTTATATATTTTTTGTACAAGTTTTTAAATCAAGGAGATTGGATAAGATTTATAATTTTTTTTAATTTAATTATTATAGCAAATCTATTCACTATGTATTTTGGGTTCTGGATAAGTAGAAAAATTACTTAGATTTCATATAATGGTGTTGTTACTTTGACAAGAGATTATATTTATGAAAGAAAATAATCTTGAAACTGTTACATCCTTATCTTCAGATTTAAGTAAACGAGAAATTATCACTATTGAGCTGGAAGAATTACTCGTTGCAGGGAATTATGACGAGGCAAAGTTACTTTTAGAGCCTTCCCAACCTGTTGATATTGCAGATGCAATTGGAAGCCTTCCATTAATATTGCAGGCATTAGCATTTCGATTATTAAAGAAAAATGAGGCAATTGAGGTTTATGAATATTTAGATCCAGTAGTTCAGCAAACTTTATTAGACAGACTTCGTTCAGGAGAAGTTTTAGAAATCGTTGAGAAAATGTCTCCTGATGATAGGGTTCAACTCTTTGATGAATTACCTGCAAAAGTTGTACGAAAATTTTTGTCCGCTCTGAGTCCTGGTGAAAGGAAAGTAACAGCTGAATTACTTGGTTATGAGCCTGAAACTGCTGGAAGATTAATGACAACTGAATTCATAGACCTTAAAGAGATGCAAACAGCAGATGAAGCTCTTTCTATAGTAAGAAAAAGAGCTCCATTTACTGAAACTATTTACAGCTTATATGTAACTGATAAAGAAAGGCATTTAACTGGTATTCTCTCTTTGAGAGACCTTGTAACTGCTGATCCTTCTAAGCCAATTGGAGATGTTATGACAAGAGATGTAGTTAATATCTCTACTAACACGAATCAAGAAGAGGTCGCTAGAGCAATACAAAGATATGATTTTTTAGCACTCCCAGTTGTTGATAAAGAAAAAAGATTAGTTGGAATAGTAACTGTCGATGATTTAATTGATGTAATAGAGCAAGAAGCAACAAGAGATATTTATGCAGCGGGCGCGGTTCAGCCAGGAGATGAAGATGATTATTTTCAAAGTAGTTTGTTTACGATTGCTCGCCGGAGAATTTTATGGTTGTTAATTTTGGTTTTAGCAAATGGTTTAACAACAAAAGTTATAGCCATGAATGATGAAATATTAAAAGAAATAGTTTTACTCGCTGCATTTATTCCACTTCTTATAGGTACTGGTGGAAATGTTGGGGCTCAAAGTTCAACGGTTGTCATTAGAGGTTTAAGTACCCAAAAATTGAAGTCTCTTGGTGCAATTAAGGCAGTAGTTAAGGAGGCAATAACAGGCGCTCTTTTGGGTGTTTTGATGATGCTAGTAGTATTCCCCTTCGCTTGGTGGCAAGGAAAAGGGCCTGAAATAGCCTTAGCGGTGGGCATAAGTTTAATATCAATAACGACTTTAGCTGCTACAACTGGGGCTTTTCTGCCTTTGTTGTTTGATAAAATGAAATTGGATCCAGCCTTAATGTCCTCCCCGTTTATAACAACTGTCACTGATATTGCAGGTGTATTTATTTATCTCAGTACTGCAAAATGGCTATTAAGCCCCTAATTTAGGATAAAATCGACTAGGTATTTATTCTCATTTTTGTAAAAATGTGGATTTTTTTGTTTAACTTTACATTTCTTAATGGTATTGTTTACAAAACATAAATAAATTTTCATGTCTTCTGAAACATTAAGTGAAAATAAATTGGCAACAATATCAAGTTTAAAGGCTAGTAATGATGTTGATCTTGTTAGATCTTATCTTAGAGATATAGGTAGAGTTCCATTGTTATCGCACGAGCAAGAAATCACACTTGGTAGGCAAGTTCAAGAATATATGCAAGTTGAAAGAGCAGAGTTGGAAATTATTGATTTAACTGGAGATAAACCCAGTCTTGAGGAACTTTCCAATAAATTAAATTTATCTGTCTCCATCATAAAAAAAAGACTGAGAGCAGGTCAAAGAGCTAAAGAAAGAATGGTTGCAGCTAACTTGAGATTAGTTGTAAGTGTTGCAAAAAAATATACTAAAAGAAATATGGAATTATTAGATTTAATCCAAGAAGGAACGATTGGACTTGTAAGGGGTGTAGAAAAATTTGATCCAGCTAGGGGCTACAAATTTTCAACTTATGCATATTGGTGGATAAGACAAGGAATAACTCGAGCAATAGCTGAAAAAAGTAGGGCAATAAGGTTGCCAATTCATATAACTGAAATGTTGAATAAGTTAAAAAAAGGTCAAAGAGAGTTGAGTCAAGAAATGTCAAGAACCCCTACAGTAAGTGAACTTGCGGAATATGTAGAGCTTCCCGAAGAGGATGTTAAAGATTTAATGTGCAAAGCTGGACAGCCAGTTAGTCTTGAAACAAAAGTTGGTGATGGTGAAGACACTGTTTTATTAGATTTATTAGCAGGTGGCGAGGATCTTCCAGACGAACAAATAGAGATGGATTGTATGAGAGGAGATCTTCATTCTCTGTTGCATCAATTACCTGATTTACAATGTAGAGTTTTAAGAATGAGATATGGAATGGATGGTGATGAGCCAATGTCTCTGACAGGAATAGGAAGAGTACTCGGAATAAGTAGGGATAGAGTAAGAAATCTAGAACGAGATGGATTAAGAGGTCTCAGAAGACTCAGTGACAATGTAGAAGCTTATTTTGTCTCCTGAATAAAATCGCAAATAAAATTATTTGTTTTCTCAGGTTCCTCATCATGAGGACAATGACCAGCACCCTCAATAATATCTAGTCTTTTAATATTATTAAATTTTTTCTCCCATACTTTTGCTTCACTTAAAGATTCCCAAGGATCTTTTTCTCCCCAAATCAATTGAATTGGAATATTAACCTTATCTAAAAGATCTGTAGCAAGATAGTCATCAAACAAATTAATAAAGCCTCGAAATGCTTCTTTAGAGTTTTCCCTTTTAGAGGGTTTATATAGGATTTCTATTAATTCTTCATCGATATTTTTTCCTGAGGGGTAAGCTTGTTCAAGTATTCTCTTTATAATTTTTGGATTAGCAGCTCTTGTGAAAAGTGTATTGCTAATTATTCTTTGCCTAACTAATGTTTTTAATACTGGTCTGAATAAATTCATTAAAATATCATTTTTATTCAAGCGTTTATCATCCATAGTTCTTTGTGCACAATCAATCAAAATAACACCTTTACAATCATCTTTTAGAATTTCTGCAGCTCTTAATGCAATAACTCCTCCAATTGAGTTGCCTACTAAGTAAACGGGAGATTTTATTATCTCTGAACAAAATGTTGATATTTGATCACTCCATAAGTCAAATGAGTATTTAATTGAATTTGCTTTATGAGGTTCGTAATTTAATAAAGCACTAGGCTGACTGCTTTTCCCAAATCCTAATAAATCAATTGCGTAGCAGTTAGAAATCTTACCAAGAAAATCTTGATTATGTCTCCAGTGGTTTTTTGATGCCCCAAATCCATGAACTAATAAAATATTAATATTTTTTTCGAAAGTAGATTTTTTTGATAAAGACCATGAAATTTCCCAATTTTTCCATTTCCAAGTTTTAGATTTATTTAAAGACACTATAAACAAGCTGTTAATTAAACTTTAATTCAAAAAAAAAATATTCGTTTTTAATAAATTATTCTTAGTGAAGAAAAAGGGTTTACTTCATGAAAAAGAAAAAGGTTATATGTGTTGGAGAGGCTTTAATAGATAGGATCAGAAATAAGTCAAATAAAGGATTTACAGATTTTTTGGGTGGAGCGCCAGCTAATGTTGCTTGTGCATTAAAAAAATTAAAAATAGATTCAACATTTATTGGACGTTTGGGTAGTGATGATTATGGAAAAAAATTTATTATGCAATTTAATAAATTGGATGTTAATTTAGATTTCTTGCAATTAGATGATAATTCATCTACTCGCGTGGTTAATGTAGATAGAGATCAATTGGGAGATCGTTTTTTTTCAGGCTTTGAAGAAAGTTCTCATTCTTGCTTTGCAGATGAAGTTCTTAGTAAGAAATTAATCGAAAAAGAAATTTTAAATTTGGAGAAATCTTTTTTAGAAACAAAATATTTGGTTACGGGAACGATCTTATTATCATCACCAACATCAGCAGAGACTATCTATTTTCTTTTAGAACAAGCTAAAAAATTTGGAGTCAAAATAGTTATTGATTTGAATTGGAGAGAGGTGTTTTGGGATCATTCAAGTTTTTCATCAGAAATTAGTAAGGCCGCGAGAGTTGATGTAATCATGAAATTTCTAAATCATGCAAATGTTTTAAAACTTGCTAAGGAAGAAGCAACTTTGTTTTTTGAGGATGAAAATCCCCTGCTAATATCTCAACAAATGTCTCATAGACCAGATGTAATAATAACTGATGGGAAAAATCCCGTTGCATGGTACATCAATGGATTGCAGGGAATTACCAAAACTCCTACTTCACAAAAAATTGTGGATACAACTGGCGCAGGCGACGCTTTTCTAGCTGGCTTAATTTCAAAATTAATTTCTTCAGGCTATCCTTCAAATGAACTAGAGATACAGGATTGCATTGAGTTTGCAAGTGTTTGTGGATTATTAACTTGTCTGGGTGAAGGGGCAATCGAGCAACAGCCGTATTATTCAAAGGTTAATGAATTTTTAGGATCCAGTATCTTGTAGTGCCTTCCATAATTTTTAGCGTAACTAATTTCTATTTTCCAGAAATTTTCAATAACTGGTTCTATTAATTCTGGCCATTCAATAACTAAAATAGCTTGGCTTTGCACTGCCTCTTCTTCTTCTGAAAAAAAAACTTCTTTTGCTGAAGAAACATCCTCTAACCTGTATAAATCAAGGTGAATTAGCGGAATTTTTCCGGAGTTATAGTGATGCGATAAAGCAAATGTAGGGCTTGTAATGTCCTCAGAGATTGACAGCCCTTTGGCAATGCCTTTCACGAATGAAGTTTTCCCGGCCCCAATTGGACCCTGTAATAACACAATTGATTGAGGATTTAATTTGTGTGAGAGTTTTTTTCCTAAATTTAAAGTTTCTTTTAAATTCTCAACAAACACAAAAGTACACAATAATCATCTATAGTTTAATAGAAAAACTATTTACTTAGATATGGTTATCGCAAATTCAATAAAAACCTCAATCCCAAACTACGTAATTGCTGATATCTCCTTATCAAATTTTGGTCGTAAAGAAATTAAAATTGCCGAAACGGAAATGCCAGGATTAATGGCCCTTAGAGATAAATATCAATCTGAAAAGCCACTAAAAGGTGCAAAAATTGCTGGAAGTCTTCACATGACTATTCAAACAGCAGTCCTAATAGAAACTCTTGTTGATCTTGGTGCAGAAGTAAAATGGGCTTCATGTAATATTTTTTCAACACAAGATCACGCTGCTGCAGCTATCGCAGATCAAGGAATTTCTGTATATGCAAAAAAAGGTGAGAGCCTTGATGAATATTGGCAGTATACCCATTACATCCTAGATTGGGGTTCAGACTCTCCAAATATGATTCTTGATGACGGAGGAGATGCAACTGGCTTATTGATACTAGGTAGTAAAGCAGAAAAAGATTTATCTGTATTAGATAACCCTGGTAATGAAGAGGAAATTGCTTTATTCAATTCCATTAAGTCTAAGCTGAAAAATGATAGTGACTTCTATTCTAGAATTAAGAGTAATATCATTGGTGTCACTGAAGAAACTACAACTGGCGTCGCAAGACTTTATCAACTGCAAAAGCAAAATGCTTTACCTTTCCCTGCTATTAACGTTAATGATTCAGTGACTAAAAGCAAATTTGATAATTTATATGGCTGCAGAGAATCTCTTGTTGACAGTATAAAGCGTGCTACTGATGTGATGATTGCTGGTAAGGTAGCTTTAGTAATGGGTTTTGGAGATGTTGGTAAAGGTTCAGCCCAGTCTCTAAGAGGACTTGGTGCAATTGTAAAAGTTGCTGAGGTTGATCCAATTTGCGCTCTTCAAGCTGCAATGGAAGGGTATAGCGTTGTTACCCTGGACGATGTTGTCGAAGATATAGATATCTTTGTTACGGCAACTGGTAACTTCCAGGTAATAACCCATGAAAGTCTTGTAAAAATGAAGGATGAGGCCATAGTTTGTAATATCGGTCATTTCGATAATGAAATTGATGTAGCTTCACTAAAAACTTATCCATGGGAAAATATTAAGCCGCAAGTTGACCATATAACTTTACCTAGTGGAAATAAAATTATTCTTTTAGCTGAAGGCAGATTAGTCAACTTAGGATGTGCAACTGGGCATCCAAGTTTTGTTATGAGTAATTCTTTTACTAATCAAGTATTAGCTCAAATTGAACTTTTCAATAAGTCAGACAAATATGATAAAGAAGTTTATGTCTTACCAAAACATTTAGATGAAATGGTGGCTAGATTACATTTAGATAAAATTGGTGCAAAATTAACCAAATTAACTCAAGAACAGGCCGATTATATCAATGTTTCTGTTGAGGGACCTTATAAACCAGAACTTTATCGATATTAAATTTGAGTTTGTTTTTTATAAATATATTTGAATTAATACCCGA
>CACGAJ010000003.1 GCA_902570945.1 uncultured Synechococcaceae cyanobacterium | reverse complement strand
TCGCTAATAACTGATGAACCACTCCAGTAAGAATTTCAATCTTTTGATCTGTAGTATTCATATCTGATAGAACTCCTCGCTTCCGTACTTGGCAATAAATCTATTTTCTAAAATTTTTAACTTACTCTCTGTTGTCGCTGTGTCATCATTCATCCGTTTTAACCAGCTACTTCTTAATCTGAAAATATCACTTCTAAAAGCAAGTATTTTTGAGATTAATTGTTCTTTGGTTACTTTAGTACCAGCACCAGAAGCCAACTCTGTAAAAGTTGGATCCTTCTTAGCCGCTACTTTCATAGGTTGCTTTTTAATCACTTTTAATCCCTCCCCTTATCGTTGGGATTTTCATTATCTATATAGTCAACATATTGACTAAGCCCAGCACATTCCGCTTCATTCCGCTTCTTCATCTGCTCATACAGACTTTCTAAATGAGGGAATCGTTCTGTATCTTTTGGTTTGTTTTTTCTTCTGTAGCAGAATTTAGCTCTACAAGTATTAGAACAATACTTCTGTTCTCTAATATGACCTATAAAAGTAATCTCACAGAAATTACATTTACAGATCATTCTTTTATCAAGATTCTGGATCCACGGAATAAGATCCTGGATGTAAGGCTCTAGTGGAGTCTGATTAGAATCTGATTTATTCTTATTAATTTTATTTACCGCTTCTGCAATCCTATTTACGGATTCATCATCTATTGAAAATTTGTCGCATGACATGACAGTACACCATTTTAAAAAAGAACATTTGCTTCCCCGATCTTTTGTAAAAATGGTCTGTCAGTCCTACAAGACTGTGACTATTGCCGATAGCCCACGGGGTTAATTTAATAACCTTCCTGACGTAAATTCTGCGATATTAATTTACCCGTAGAGGTTTGATTTTTGTAGAAACCAAACTTGCTGATAAATCAAAACTCACTTTGGGGTTTTGAGTTAATATAAATGTATATCGACATTTCGTGAAAATCAACCAAATCTTCCGAAGTGGTCAACTATTGGTCTTTTTGTTTCGCCTAACACCATCAGGTCGATTGGTATCACTAGAAACAAACTAGCCTTGAAAACTAGCGTGTCTGCAAGGGCACCGTGGGTTCGAATCCCACCCCCTCCGTTCAAATAATCGTCTCTGATAGTATCTAACGTGTTCAGAGAGTGTCAAAATTTTCCATATACAAGTATTTTCTAAAAATATTCCATCTTTTTCCTAAAAAACTGCTCCCCTTAGTGTCAGAGGATGTCTTCCATTATCAGAATTTTGATTAAAAGTGTTGGGGGAAATGTTGGGGGAATTTTGAAAGTGTTGGGGGAATGGGTTCGATCTTAAAATATATTATTTTTAAAATTAGGGCATTAAATTTCTACACTTTGCTTCTTTAGAAAACTCTGCAATAATAGTATCTTTAATCTTTTTTGTTTTTATATCTCTATCAATAATTGAGAACCAATACTTCACGTCCTTTTTTGCTTTTTCATCAGGCAAATATCCCTCTTTATAATAATTACAAATAGTCCACGTAACTCCTTCGAAAAACCACTGTAAACTATTTTCTAAATTATTTTCTGCTAATGCCTTTTTAGGAACAGAAATTAGAAAAAATGGAATTAAAAGTAATATTAGTTTTTTCAAAATATATTTTAATTTATTTTTATTTTTACAAAAATGAATTTCATTACCTTGTCTATTAAGACAATTTAATAATGTTGGGGGAAATGTTGGGGGAAATGTTGGGGGAAATAGACCAAATTATTAAAATACTATTGTCAGTAAGTGTCTGAGAGTTCCTTTTGAAATCATCTCAACTAACACCCCCTCCGTACTAAACAACTGACTTTTATAAAATTGCTCCTTAGGGAGTTTTTTATTGCAAATTATTTTGGACTTATTTCGCTAATTTTCGGAAAGTTTTCCTTAGCCAAAGTAAAAAAAGTGGCTCACTTACGGCTGACCCATCTAAATATATTTTTGTTGACAACATATCTAAATTAAGGGGCAATTAACTCCTTTTTTATGAAAAGACTTGCAGAAAGATACCGTTCTTTAATAAGATCCAAATAATTAAATATTATTATGCTTAATTTCATCGGTTATGTATTTTATGGCATTGCTATCGCAGACTTTCTAGGAATGTTCTTTGGATACGACTTCACTGGCCAGTTTTGGACCCCTTACCTTTTTGGGGCCATAGGAGCAGGATGCCAATCCTTAGGAAAAAATTAGATAGTGCATTCGCGAAGATACTCTCGCTGCAAAACGTGATAGTGGAGTTTTATTGATTGGGGTTATCTTTTAAACGGTGCTGACGAATTTTAATTGACAGTAGATTTAACATAGAGAGACCAAAACCTCTTTTTTTTTTTTAACTAACAAATGTATTAAACGAATTAAGAATGCTAAGGATAATTTCTTTGATAGAAACTTATCTGGTGATATGTTGCTGAATTTATAATTTCATCAAATTAGAGTTTAATTTTTTCTAATTAGTATTAATATAACTTGAATTAAAATCCTTAACTAATTACCAATATTATTTTAAAATTTAAAGATTAATATAGATAGCTCCGTATGCTCCGTATGACAAGTCTGAAAAATATGCTTAAGCAAGTTTGCATAATATCTTTACCATTTTTGGTAAGTCCCCTAAATCTTTATGCTAACGAAAAGTTTAAAGTTGATGGGGAAGTTTTACATTACAATACTGAGCTAGCAGTTGAAGAAATAAACAGGAATATTATGGATGAAGATGTTGAGTTCCTATTAAAAACATTAAAGGAAAACCCTAATATCAAAACAATTAACCTTACTAGTTGGGGCGGTTACATTTCTGCTGCGGTAGAAATGGCAGATATAATTATTGATTTTGAACTTGATACTCATGTAAAAGAAATATGTTTTAGTGCTTGTCCTCTTTTATTAATAGGTGGAGAAAAAAGAACACTAGAAAGAGGATCTAAGATTGGTTTTCATAGAAGTTATTGGAGCGGTGATAGCATGAGGGATTTTTATGAAGATAAAGAGACTAGAGAAAATTATGAGTGGGATAATGAATTTGACTTTGCATCTTGGGTATATGATGAATCACAAGAAGATATATACTCTCAGTTTAAATATTATCTGGAGAGAGGCGTTTCTCCTTCTTTTGTTATCGAAACTATGAGAGCGCGATCTGAAGATGGATGGTACCCAAGAAGAAAAGAGTTATTAGAGGCATACGTCATAACACAATAATCAGATTCCACTATTCACTTTTTAGAAATAAAAGCATTTATTTATTAGTTATTTGTATTGTATTTTTCTGAAGAAATATCTACAGAAGAATAGAGTCATCATTATCTAAATTAAAAAATTATTAAAATTTCGGTAAACTTAACATAGCTATAAATGCTTACAAAATTTATCAATTGATAAGAAATTAGTAGATTATTTTTTTCTTTTTTTTTTTTTTTATTAGAATTGAAAAAAACTCAGATGCCAATATCAACCATTCAAAACGAATCTAATACTGATTACCTAATTTGGAAATCTCCCGTACATACAATAACAATTGGTTCTCAAATAATTGTCCATGAGAACGAAGAAGCATTACTATTTGAGAATGGTCAATTACTCAATATCTTTAAATCAGGTAAACATCTAATTGAAACTGGCAATATTCCTGGACTTGAAGGGCTAATATCAAAATCTTTCAAAGGAGGTAGCCCAATTATTGTAGAAATTTGGTTTGCTAATAAAGTTGCGTCATTTGATTATAAATGGGGTACGAGATTACAAATAAAAGATAATACATACGGATTAATACTTCCAATGACCTCTTTTGGAACATATGCATTAAAAATAGAAGATGCAGCCTCATTGATACTTCAAATAGTTGGAAGAAATCAAAGTCTTTCCAAACTTGAATTAAAGCAAAAATTAGTTCCCCTTTTAGTAAGAAATTTAAAAGAAGAGGTTGCAGATACTATTGTTGATGATAAGGCTGATGTTTTTACTATATCTACTGAACTAAAAAATATTTCTAAAAATGTGCAGGAGTCACTTGCTGAGGAATTTAGAAGATTTGGATTAGATTTGTTTGACTTTTATATTGAATCATTGGAGATTGACGAGAAGTGCGAAGAATACAAAAAACTTAAAAGCAGTTTGGGAGATGCGGCTTCATTAAAATTAAGAGCTAATGCTGCAAAAGATTCCGGTAATTTCTATCAAACAGAAAGAAGTTTTGACGCTCTTCAAGCAGCTGCAGAAAATGAATCAGGAATTTCAGGAACTCTTTTATCCGGAGGGTTGGGACTTGGTATGGGTTTAGGAGCAGGTCAACAGATGGCTAATACAGTGAACCAAAATACAAACCCTAATATTCAAAATAATCAATCTGATAATCTTAATAACATAGAAGAGAAATTGTTAAAACTTAAAAAGTTATTTGATTCTGGACTCATTAATGAGAAAGAATATCAAGATAAAAAAACACAACTATTAAGCCAACTCTAAAATTATTTAAATTTCTATGCCAAATATTACCAAAAAAGCATTTTACGTATTTTTTCTCCCTTTATTAGGTTTTTGGACTCTCCTAATAGCAATTTATCTAGGCAAAGATTTTGAAGAAAGTTTTAAATTAGTTCCAACAATTCTTTATTTTATATCCTCAGGGCTAATAGTTTTTAATATTCAAAATCTAATTACTGGTTCTGAATATGATCCAATTGCAAAAAATGCAAAAACTAGGGGGTTACTAATTTGTCTTTTAATCTCAACTTTATCAATTTTAATTGAGTTTTCTTTAAAAGAAAACGTAACTAACGTAACAAGTGAGATTCAAAAAATAAAAGATTTACTTCCTACTATTTTTATTATTTTTTCAACTTTAGCAAGTTTTTTTTTAACAGGTCTATTTGCCTATAGTAACGAACAATTAGAAGAAAAATTTCTTGAAAGATCAGCAGAGAGGAATTTTTCAATTGAGTCAAGAGATCTATGGGAGGTATATTTGGATCAAATTGAGAGCAAATTTGAAAACTCTATTAAGATTCAAAATGAAATCAAAAGAATTAGAAATATATTACCCTACAGTTCTTTTTTCAGAAGTGATAAATCTAAAAAAATTATGGAGCAAGTTGAAAAAATAAATAATGAAGATAATTTACTTTCAATACTAAAAAAATATGTCAAGTAAAATAGCCTAAAAGTCTGGAAAAACTTCTACTCCTAAAATAAAATACATTATTAATCTATAAACCCAATATATTAAAAAGAAAAAAAACCCAATATAAAAAAACTTACTTTTAAATTTTATTTTTAAAAAAGTTTTTCTCCTCAAGGATAATATCGACCAAATGATTAAAAATATGGCCAATGGAGGTCCAAAAAGATGCATTTTGAACGCATTTAAAAAATCGCCACTTAAACTGGCGCAAACTGATCTTGTTAAAAAACAAGAAGGACATGGCATCCCAGTTGCATGCCTTATTGGACAGCTGTATCCTGGAAGCCAAGGAAATTTCTGTTTTAAAAATAAGTATGAAGTCAATGATATAGGTAACAAATAGCTTAAATTTGTGAACTTTCGGCTAGTTAATTTTAATTTATTTCTCATAAATTTTTAAGCTTAATTTTTATACATAATTGATTAGAAAATATTCAAATAAAAAAATATTCTTGAAAGATAACAAATTATGATTTAATCTTACCAAGATATTTTTTTTAAATAATGGGTATTAAATGTCCCAATTGTGGAGCAATTAATAATGATGATCAAATTTCATGTGAATACTGTGGTGTAGATTTAGGTGTTAAAGGTAATGGAAAATATAATAGTCTAGTCAAATCAAAAGAAGAAATAACTAATGAGCTTTCAAACTCAATAGATGCAACATCATTTAAATATCGAGATCAGGGTAAGGTAGCTATATTATTAATTGTTACTTGTGGTTTATACTATTTTGTCTTACTTGCTGACTGGCTAAAGGTTATTAAAAAGAATAAAAAATTTGAAGGGGTAACGAGTGTTGATCCTGGATTAGCGATTTTTCTTACAATAATTACTTGTACGGCTGCTGCTGTTTACTTTAATTATAAAGTAGCAAGAGATGCTGCATCTATTTCTAGGAAAAGTGGAGGAAATAATTCTCCAAAGAGAAAAGGTCTAAATCCTCCATTAGAAAGCTTACCTGAGATTATTCTATGGGGAGGAATAATATCATTATTTATAGGACTTATTTCTGGTGGAGTATTAGCATTCATAGATGTTATTTTTGCAATTTGGAGTACCATATCTTTACAAAAATCAGTTGAATTTATGGCTGGTATAAAGCCTAATACATAATTTTTAATTATACTGAATTGTCTCACTTCAAATTTTAAAAATTAGTATAGTCCAATCAATATAACACTCAAGCTTATATATTTTTATTTCGCCTAAACCTATAAATCCACTCGTATTAGTAAATTCCTAAAATCTTGCAAACATCTTCTTTTCTAGGACAACATTGGTTAAAAAATAGCCTCTATCATTCTTATTAAAAAGTAACGTAAAATTAACTTCATTATTATGACGCCCTTTTTTTACGTTCTTGTTAATATAAGTTTTTAATTTTGGTTTATGAGTAAAGGATTCGCAAAAGATATCTCAATATCCCAAAAATCAAAAAAAAGAGTTGTTTCCAATGAACCTCAAGGAAGGTTAATATCATGGTCTCCATGGCCTCCTGCAAATTTTCAGACAAGGTATCCTGCTTTTCCTTTCGTTCTTACAATTTTAATTTTAATAATTGGTCAATGGTATATTTCTTTACCTAGATAACAATAGAATGGATTTTTTTTTTTACTTAAATGAATTGATTTTGAGAATTTATTTTGTTTTTTTTAATTTTATTATTAGCCCATCTTCAAGCAGCGATAATTCCAATAATTTTAGGGATTAATTCTTTTAATAAATTTAAAAGTATAAATAAGAGAAAAAAAATAGCCTTAGGTTTTATCTTTTTAGGATTAGCGTCGATTTCTGAAATGATAGATCATACCCAAACATCTTGGATATACATTAATCATTCTTCTTTATTTAATTGGTTATTTTATTCCTTCCTATCTTTAGGCTTAACATGTTTATCAGTATCAGTTATAAAAAATAAATTTATTCAAACAACTAACCTTTGCACAGCTTTTTGTGCAATAACGTCATATTTATTATTTGATAAGACGATTTCTCTTTTTTTTCAAGTAACTATAAGTATTTTTCTAATAATAAGTTGGCAAAGAGCCTTTAAAGATTGGCTTTTAATCCTTTACCCGATATTTGGTATTATTTTTACAACCTTTTTTGGAACAAATCTTTTAAATACTGGCGATCAATTTTGGCATATATTAATAGGGCCATCTGGGACAACAAGTGTTCTTACATTTTATTTAATCTTAAAAAGATGGGACAATAAAGTTAATTAAATTTTGATGAAAATATTCATATTTACAATCTTTATAGTGACCTTAATCTCTCCGATTCAAATTTTTGCTGATACGGAACTTAATTATTATATAAATGATTTTTATTCTAAATCTAATAAAGCCAGTCAGATTCTTAAAGAAATTGAAAATAGTTTAAAAGAGGGATCAAGAAAAAAAGTATGTTCTAAACAAAGAGAAGCCGCAAAACTGGGTTTGTTAGCAAATAAATCATTGATTAAAGCCTTTGAAATAGAAGGGACTCAACCACCGATGAGCGTAATAAAAGCCACTCAACAAAAATGGGAATCAATTCTTAATGATTGCTGAAAAAGTGAGTAAATTTATAAATTATTTTTAAATTTGCATTCTTACAGACTTACTTATTAAGGGTATTTCCGGTTCAACTCCATAAATACATTGAGAAATAGAATAAATGACAATGCATAGTGTAAATATGAAAATAATTGAACCTAGTTCAACTATCGGTAATATGCTCAAGAAATAGGAAATTATTAACAAAGCAATATTAATAAGTAATGCTTGGCATGAATTATATCTAACGAAATATGGCACCTTTGGATTCCGTGCTAATCCTGCAAATAAAATTATAAATAATAAAAAGTTACCAAAAGGAATAGTTTTCTCAACTATTGCTATTGGGAAAGTTATAAATAATAGTACTTTTAAAAAAGAATATTTATAAAACAAATAATATCCAAAAGGTATTGAAGCATTTAATGGCAAAATATACATAAATACTGATGAGAGTCTCTGTAATAACTGATTCAATATATTGTTAAGATCAATTATTAATATTTTAACCTAATTTTTATGAACTTAATAAAAGACTTTGCCTCGAAAATATCAATTTTTGGCAGATGTTTATTAAATATTAGATAATTAATTGAGCTTCATAATCCAAAATGCGTATCCTACACACAATGCTGAG
The DNA here is from genome assembly GCA_902570945.1 of uncultured Synechococcaceae cyanobacterium. Classification (GTDB taxonomy): domain Bacteria; phylum Cyanobacteriota; class Cyanobacteriia; order PCC-6307; family Cyanobiaceae; genus Prochlorococcus_A. The sequence goes on along the minus strand of CACGAJ010000003.1, from coordinate 59,097 downwards.
AGTTGGAGATTTAGATAAATCCATTGATTTTTACGTTAATAGATTAGGAATGAATTTATTAAGAAAAAAGGATTACCCACATGGGAAATTTACTTTAGCATTTGTTGGCTATGGTTCAGAGAAAGAAAACACTGTAATTGAATTAACTTATAACTGGAACAAAAAATCAGAGGACTATGAGCTTGGGGATAAATATGGTCATATAGCTATTGGAGTAAAAGATATTCATCTGATTTGCCAAGGATTAGAAAATAATGGTTGTAAAGTAACAACCAAACCTAAAACAATGCAAAATAGTGCCACTGTCTTGGCTTTTGTTGAGGATCCTGATGGATATAAAATTGAACTTATTGAAAGAGATTAAAAGCCAGGAAGTTTTTTATTTAATAAACAAATAACTTAAAAAAAGATTGGGTTGTCTAATAAATCCGTTTGTAATTAGCAGAAAAAAAATACCTAAAAAACTTGTTGGATAGATTCTAAAGTTTTATTTGCTAAATAACTTTATTTCTAAGTAGAAGGATCTTTAAATTTCATTTTAAATTTTATACAATCTATATTAAATCTATTTAGAATATATAGACAATCTATTTAGATTTATTTATTATAGAATTATCGCATAAAACTTATGCCTAGTAATTGGTCAAAAATAAGAGATGAATGGCTTGATAGAACCGCCATTGCAAAAGATGATGCCAAATGGGCATTAGAAGCTTTAATTAATTCTGAAGAAGAGTTATTTGAAATAGAACAAAAGATTAGGAATAAAGAGGACGCGATAAGCCAAGTAAAAATCCTAAAGAAAAAAGTAAAAGAAACTATTTCCTCCAAAGAAACTAGTCTCGATGATATTACATTAAACACTTCGAATTCAAATAAAGTACAGATCTCAGTGCCATCAAACCTTACTTATCTGTTGAAGGTTTGGGCTGCAGCAGAGGGGCGAGATTTATCGAGTGTTGCATTTCAGTGTTTAGAAACTGGAATAATGGAAATGAAAAGTAAAGGATCAATACCTTCTGTAGCAATAAATAGATATGACTCTGCCTGTCAAAAGAGAATTGCATTAGCAGAAGTAAACAATCTGTTAGAGAAATACCAAATATCACAGAACGAAATCAAATAATTATGAACAACAGAAAAATCGTAAAAGGATACAAAACTTCAAAATCATCAAGTTTTAACATAGATAGTTCTACTGATACCTTCAAAGATGGAATAATTTACACTCTTTATTCTTATGAATTTAATTCACTTAAAGTTGGTTTTGCTGAAAATAATAAGGTTCTAGAAAAAAAATTATCAAATAAGGTATTAATTTTATTAGATATGAAAAAAGGCAATAAGAAAGATCTCTTTTTATTAATAACTACTCTAAAAGAACTCGGTATCAAATATTCAGACAATCTTGATTTTAAATACTCAAGTTCTTTAATGAGACATTTATCTACTTTAGGTTGGCCTATTGGGAGATCACTTTATAAACAAAGAAAAATTAAAAAAGAACTTTTATGTGCATAAATTTAAATGTAATCGCACTCTAAAGTTTCTTTGGTATCTCTATTTGTGAATGGATTAGTACCAGAAGCATTTTCACAAAATTTTCTAACAATATCTTTTGGCAAAAAAACATTTGTGAAGTCTGCACCCTGAATTTTTACATTTTCAAACTGTGTACTATAAGCAAAAGAATCCTCCAAGTTAGTATTTGATAAATCTGTTCCATCTAAAACAGCCGAGTCTAAAGTTACTTCTTTTAAGTTGGAGTTACTTAAATTAGTATCTTTCAATTTTGCTCCATAAAGAGTCGCATTTTGGAGCTCACAACCTGACAAATTTGCGTCTTGTAAATCAGTCAAATAGAAAGTTGCTCCTTTTAAATCAGATCCAGAAAAATCTGCTCCTACCAATGATTGTTTACCATAATCCAATGCAGCAAGACTTCTAGAAGGAAGGGTTAAAACAGTTATTAAGACAGTTAAAATTATAAATCTCATTTTTTTGAGTAATATTTAAATAAATTCTAACTTCTTAGGCTGAAATCTAAAAATTAATTATTTACTGAATGCTATATTTATTTAAATAACAAATTACGAAATAGGTTTTGGATATAGGTCCTTATGATGCAATTGTTGTTGGTTCTGGAGCTACAGGAGGAATAGCAGCACTTACATTGGCGGAACAGGGGCTAAAAGTTTTAGTAATAGAAGCCGGACCAAAAATCAAAAGGCATGAGGCTAGCAATTATGAGCCAAAAAGTACATTTAAAAGATTATCAGGAGTTTTAACAAAAAAACATACCAATCAATGCCAACATCCTGGTTATTGGAAAAATAATCCTGATTTATATTCAAATGAATTGAAGCATCCTTATGACTTCCCCAAAAAAAAGCCCTTCATTTGGACTCAAGGAAAACAATATGGGGGAAGGTCATTAACGTGGGGAGGCATAACATTAAGACTTTCCTCAGAAGATTTTCATCCAGCTAAAAAAGATGGATTTGGACCAAACTGGCCTATTTCATACGAAGACCTTAAACCTCACTATGATTTTATTGAAAATTTTTGTGGAATTTATGGACGAAAAGATGATATTAAGGAAGTCCCGAACGGTAAATATATTGGTGAAATTCCTCTTACAAAAAACGAAAATGTTTTTGGCAGCAAAGTTAAATCAAAATTAAACTATCCATTTATCCAATCAAGAGGATTTGACCATAATTCATCAGTAAAAGATAAAAAATGGCCCAATTCCTCTAGCGTAGGAAGCTCTTTAAAAAAAGCTTTAGATACTGGAAATGTACAAATAATCTCTAATTACCTAGTAGAGTCTTTTGAAATTAACAAGATAACAGAGATTGCATCAAAACTAACGATCGTAAACCTAGAAAATGGACACAAAGAAGTATTGAATTGTGATTTAGTTTTTCTATGCGCATCAACAATTTCAACACTGAGAATACTCCTGAACTCAGAATACAAATCAAATTCCTCAGGGTTTAAAGATAATTCTGGGAAATTAGGTAAATACCTCATGGATCACATATCTATCTGTAGATTTTTTTCAGTCCCAAAAATAAAAAACTCAGATAAACCATTAGATAATCCTCCCGATCTTTCTGGAGCAGGCAGCTTCTTTATTCCATTTGGTTCAAATTTACCAGAAATTGACGACATAAATTTCCATAGAGGTTATGGAATCTGGGGTGGAATTGATAGATTAGGAATACCTAAATTTTTGCAAAAAGACAAAAACAAATCCATTGGCTTTCTTATCGCCCATGGGGAAGTACTTCCTAGAGAGAAAAACTCAGTTTCTCTTTCGAATAAAACAGATGAATGGGGTATCCCAATTCCCTATATTGAATTCGAATGGAGCGAGAATGAGTTAAATATGGCAAAACATATGGAAACCACAATACTAAAATCAATAAAAGCTGCAAATGGAGAAATAAAAAATATTGATGACCTAATGAATATCCCATTAGGGAGTTTTTTTACAAAAAATTTGATCGCACTTTCAGATAGTCCCCCTCCTCCAGGATATTACATACATGAAGTAGGAGGCGCACCAATGGGAACTAATGAAGACAATAGTGTAGTTGATAAATTTAATAGATTATGGAGATGCAAGAATGTACTTATACTAGATGGAGCATGCTGGCCCACATCATCTTGGCAAAGCCCAACACTTACAATGATGGCCTTGAGTAGAAGAGCCTGTTTAAATATTAAAAAGATTTAGAAGGTGTAAATAATTGATTTAAATAAATCTCCGAGACAGAATTATCTGTACATCCGTTTTGAACGAGAAAAGTAGCTAATGCTGAATTTATAAGTTTATATTGATCCCAAGTTGGGTTACTTAATACAAAATCTTTCATAGTGTTGTAAAGAGTTTCTGAAAGCTCTGTTTCTAAAGAGACTTTATTTGATGAGCATTCTACAAGTTTCTTATCAGTTAAATTTGGTTGTCTCATTTGTTCCATAAATCTATATTTTTACATCATTATGATGATATTTTTTTCAAAAAAAATCAAACAAAATCTGCATGTAAACTTTTCAAATTATCAAATGAGACTCATGTCATAAATTGGTTTTTAAAAAACTTACTTTTTAAATAAGGAAATTGATTAGATCTTAAAGAAAAGTCAACAATAATGTTGAAGTCCTGTTTTTTTTGAAAACTGCTGGGATTTCTAATCCAATGTGGATTTGGACGTGGAAAACAACCTGTAAATTGTGGAAAATCTAGCTCAAAATACTTTTAAAATTTTATATTAGTAATACTTATATGTGCTGAGTCTATTAAGACTTAGTCGAGAAAGAGACAGATGATTCAGTTATTTTCAACGTATTTTCTTAAGATTTAATCTTCATTAGGCAAGCGAAGCGTGACAGGTCCCAAAGGGTGTTTTGAATTTGGATAAATACTATGGTGATGCTCATGATGGTGTTTATGATCATGTTCTACGCAATCACCTTCTACTAAATTTGATTTTTCATGCTTATGAATTGGAATTTGATTTTGTATTTCACAAGCACCATTACATTCAGGATCACATAAATCACAGCTTATACCCAAACCCTCTACATGGTCATGATGACTTTCTTGTACCATTCCAACTTCTTTTTCAAAGCCAAATAAACTTGATCTATATTTGCATGTGGAGCAATTCATAAAATTCTTACCTTCGTCATTAAGAATCTCTTCAATCCTTTCTACAAAAGTATCGACCACATAAGACTGTGATGAAAGATATTTTGCATGCATAAATGAAATATGTGGATTATTAATCGCAACTAAATCACTTTGCCTTTTAATTCTTGTAACAAGGACTCCCGAGAAAAGAAAATAAGGGAAAATAATTATATTTTTATAACCAAGTCTCACAACATTTTTCAAGCCAGGTTCAACAAGAGGGAATGTTACACCAGAAAAAACTGTTTCCCCCCATCCTAAACCGATTCCTTCTACGATCATTCTCGTTATTTTTGAAACATTAGAATTTGCATCTGGATCAGAAGAGCCTCTACCAACAACAACTAATAATGATTCTTCAGGTTTGAGAGTATTATTTTCTTTAAATACATCTTTTACTCTTTCACAAGCTGCACTAATCATTAAGTTATTAATACCTAATTCTCTTCCATAAGTTATTTCGATACCTGTTTTACTTGAATAACTCATTAGCAAACTAGGTATATCATTTTTTACATGGCCAGCAGCAAAAAGCATTGCGGGTATTGCAATTACTTTTTTTATAGAATTATCTCTTAACTTGTCTAAGGCATCAACAAGTGAAGGTTTGGCAAATTCCAAGAAACCATATTCAACTAATATGTTTGGGTATCTTTTTTGGATGCGTTTAGTTAATTCTTGAAATTCGTTAATGGCTAATTTATTTCTACTCCCGTGACCACATATAAGAATCGCGACTTGATTATTTAACTTCGAATCTAAGTTATCCAAAATTAAGTTATAACTTATACCATAATAGTAAAGAACAATAATCAGTAGTGAAAAAAAATAACAACTTGCTTGAAATTCCAAATATTAACTCAAAGGATGCAAAGTTTAAAGAATTAATTTATGAGGTTAATGATTCCATATTTAAGGAAGATAATTACTCCAAGAAAGAGTTCGAGCACCTTTGCGTATGTAGTGGAGGTACAACTTCTAGCTGTGCCAAAAATGGTTTTACGACTCTTGATCTACGAAAAAATTACAGCAAAATTCACCTAGATAGAAAAAGCAATTTAGTAACAATTGGGGGTGGAGTAATAATGGGCGATCTTACAAATCATTTACAAACACATCATAGGAGTTTTCCTATTGGACTTTCTAAACTTCCCGGAGCAGGTTATATACTTACTGGTGGAGTAAGCCCGCTTAGTAGAGCCTACGGATTAGCAATTGATAATATTGAATCAATAAAGGGTTTCTTAGGTAATGGTAAATTTATCTCTTTAAGAAAAAATCAAATAAGTCCAGAAAAACAACTAATTTGGGAAGCAATTAAAGGGGCAGCACCCTTCTTCTCAATTATCACCGAAATAGGACTTAAGACTATCCAATCAAATCCTATTAAAGTTATTGAAGGATTTGTAAATCCAAATGAACTTTCAGAAATAATTAAACTATCAGAGGAGTTTCCAGAAAACATTAGTCTTCAATGGATATATGCCCAAAAAATTTACATATATATTTTTGCCGAACTCAAAAATAATTTAGAGGACTATAGGACAAAAACATACTTAATGATTTTAGAAAAATTTCCTTCTTTATATACAAATTTGTATGGTCACTTTAACGAAATTAATTTCTTCCCAAAGGAATTAAATTTGTACGAGCTAAATGCAAATAACCATTCCGAAGTAATCAGTCTTCTTGGAGAAGATTTAGAAAATGATATTCCAATTTTTATAGAATATTTGAACGAAATAATGGATAATAAGCCTAATAATTCCTGTTATGTTGCTTCTCAACAACTGGGTTGTAAAACTAAAAAATTAAATAATGGTTCAAGTTTTTTTGTTCATAGAAATAGTACTTGGAAACCATGGATATATGCTTCATGGAAAAAAAATGATCTTCAAGAAAAAAAAGACGTGATTGACTGGATGTATAAATCATGGAGTAAACTTAAAAGATTTTTTCCAAATATTCACTTAGCCCAATTGCATAATCATTTAAACTCTCATAGTAAAGAACTTACATTAGCTTTTGGCGATAGAATTGATGAATTGAAAACTTTAAAGAATATTTTTGACCCACAAGGTATTTTACCTCCTTTATAAGGTAAGTTCAGAACTATAAAGAAAATTACAATGTCAAATTTCTCAAAATATTTATCTAAAAATTGGTTAGATGATCCAAAGTCAAATATACTCTCTGGCTTAGTTGTTGCATTTGCAATGATTCCAGAAGCAATTGCTTTTTCAGGTATTGCTGGTGTAGATCCTAGAGTTGGTCTTTTTGGTGCATTTTGCTTATCTATAACAATTGCGATTGTTGGAGGAAGAAGGGGGATGATTACTTCAGCGACAGGTTCAACAGCTCTTTTGATGACTGGACTTGTTGCTTATGGAGAATCACAAGCTCCTGGATTAGGAGTACCGTATCTTATTGCCGCTGGGATATTAACAGGAATTTTCCAAATACTTTGGGGATATTTAAGACTTGCCTACCAAATGAGATTCGTCCCAACAGGAGTATTAAGTGGATTTGTAAATGCATTGGCACTTTTAATATTTCAAGCACAACTACCTCAGTTAGGTATAGGTATTAAAGAATCAAAAGGATTAGTTGAACAAACTTTAAGTCAATATCCAGTTAACTCTCAGATTCCAGTAGTTTGGATCCTTGTAATCCTAGGTTTGGTGATTATCTATGGGCTTCCAAAAATCACAAAAGTAGTCCCATCTCAACTTATCGCAATAGTAGTAATTACTCTTTTAAGTATATTCTTTAATCTAGATGTCCCAACAGTTAGCGATTTGGGTAAATTACCAGATGGGTTACCTAGTCTTTCTCTGCCTTTTGGATCATTGGAAAATGGGAAAGTACCTTTTAGTCTTGAAACATTAGGGATAATTTTACCGACCTCACTTGCAATATCTCTCGTGGGTTTAATGGAAACCTTTCTAACTCAAGACATTTTAGACGATGTAACCGATACAAGTTCTAATAAAAATAAAGAAGCAAGAGGACAGGGGATCGCAAATATTGTGGCATCTTTATTTGGTGGAATGGCAGGATGTGCCTTAGTTGGACAATCTGTAATGAATACTGAAAATGGTGGCAAATCTAGATTATCAACCCTCTCCTCAGGTATTTCTCTCCTAATTATGATCATCCTCTTAAAGTCTTGGATTGGAGCAATACCAATGGCTGCTTTAGTTGCAATCATGATAACGATAGCAATAAGTACGGCAGATATAAATGGATTAAAAAATATTAGAAAGATACCTAAAAGCGACACTGCAGTCATGCTTATGACTTTTGCAGTTACCATGCTTACAAAACCCCACAATCTTGCACTTGGAGTTATTGCAGGAGTTGCATTAGCTGCAATTCTTTTCAGCAGAAAAGTCGCAAAAGTTATAACTGTCTCAAGAGCTAAAAAAAATAATTTAACTACCTACGAAGTAAAAGGACAATTATTTTTTGTAAGTAAAATTTATTTTTTACAAGGGTTTGATATTCATGAACATCCAGAAAATGTTGTAATTGATATGTCATTAGCTCATATTTGGGATCAAAGTGGCGTTGTTGCTCTTGAGCAAATAATTAGAAAATTTCAGAATGGAGGTTCTAAAGTTGAAATTGTAGGATTAAATAAAGAAAGTCTTAATTTATTTGAGAGACTTGGTGGTATAGAAAGTGCTCATTAAAAAAAGTTAATTAAGACTAACTTGTTGATAACAAAACCAAAGCCATTGCTGAAAAAGCAGATTCCTATGTGATCTCCAAGATGTTTTTGAACTTTTTAGATCAAAATTTTCAGGAGGTGGAACATCTCCCTTTTCTTTATCTCTTTCAATTTCACTAATAATTCTATGCACCGTATATTCAGGATGACCTAAATGCATAAGTTGTTTTTGATCATTAGATTCAAATATTGTATATCCAACGTTTTTTCCATAAGCCAACAAATTCAATTTCCCTTCTTTTTGTGCCTTCTCCATCTCAAAATCTGGTAGTCCTGCAAATCTACTTTGAGGACAAATAAATTCATCATCTTGTGTGCCCATCAAAGGATGTCCAGGAACAAGACTTTTTAAAGGGAATACCCCAAATAATTTCCTATCAAAAACTTTCTTATCAACTCCTGCCAAATAAGCCAGCGCAAAGCCAGCCCAACATAATCCAAGAGTACTGGCACAAGAATTTCTGGCTTCATTGACAATTTTCACAAATTCATCCCAATACTTAACATCCTCAAAAGCTAAGTGCTCAATAGGTGCTCCAGTTATAATAATTCCATCTAACGGTTCTGGATTATTTGCCTCTTCCCAAGTTATATACAAATTATTTAAATGATTAAGATCCCATGTTTTATAAGTGTGAGTTTTAAGCTTTATCCAAACTGGCTCTATTTGAAGAGGAGACAATCCAAGTGGATGAAGTAAGTTAAATTCATACTGCTTGCCTAGAGGCATAATATTCAATATTCCAATCCTAAGGGGACGTATATCCTGTCTTTTTGCTAATTCTGGTTCGATCCAGGATATATGATTTTTCTCAACATCACTTATCTTGTGATAGTTGCTAGGAATTATTAAAGCCAATAAATCTCCTTCCCTATGTGATTTGTGAAAGTGCTTGTTCGAAATCTGCTTTTATATCATCAATATGTTCAATTCCTACAGAAACTCTTACCATCGTGGGAGTGACACCTGCAGATGCTTGTTCTTCTTCAGAAAGTTGCTGATGAGTAGTTGAAGCCGGATGAATTACTAAAGTTTTTGAATCACCCACATTAGCAAGGTGACTCGCTAATTTTAAGGAATCAATAAATTTTACTGCATTTTCATAACCTCCATTAAGAGAGAACATAAGCATGCAGCCCATTCCCCTTCCAGTAGTATATTTTTTTGCACTTGAATAATATGGATCAGATTCTAAGCCAGGATAATTAACATTACTTACATTAGAATTAGAATCTAACCATTTTGCTAATTCAAGAGCATTAGAAGTTTGTCTTTCTATCCTTAAACTTAGAGTTTCCAAACCCTGCAATAACAAGAACGAATTAAAAGGACTTTGAGCTGATCCCCAGTCTCTCAAACATTCAAGTCTTGCTCTCAACGCAAAAGCTATATTTCTATTATCTGGTACTCCCAAAGATTTGCAGATATCACTACCGAAACCAAAAGCGTCCCAATGAACGAGCCCATGATAAGCAGCGCTTGGCTCACTCATTAGCGGGAATTTGCCATTTCCCCAATCAAAAGTTCCTGCATCAACAATGACCCCTCCGATACTTGTTCCATGTCCACCTATCCATTTTGTGGCACTTTCCACAACAACATCAGCTCCAAAATCAATTGGTCTTATTAAAGCACCACCAGCACCAAGGGTATTATCCACTATTAAAGGAATTTCATTTTCCTTCGCCAAAGCAGAGAGTCCCTCAAAATCCGGAATGTTGAAGCGAGGATTTCCCATTGATTCGACATATATTGCTTTAGTTTTATCATCAATTTTATTTCTAAAACTATCGATACTATCACCATCAGCAAATTTAACTTCTATGCCTAATCTTGGAAATTGTACTTTAAATTGATTGTAGGTCCCACCATATAAAAAAGATGTAGAGACAAAATTATCCCCTGCTGTCATGCAGTTTACGATTGCCAAGAATTGAGCAGCTTGACCTGAGGATGTTGCGAGTGCTGCCATGCCTCCCTCCAAAGCTGCCATCCTTTTTTCGAAGACATCTGTAGTGGGGTTCATGAGTCGAGTATAAATATTCCCAAATTCTTTTAATCCAAAAAGATTTGCTCCATGCTCGGCATTATCAAAAACATAGGAACTAGTTTGATAAATGGGTACTGCCCTAGAATTTGTAGTTGGATCAGGCACTTGTCCTGCATGTAACTGAAGCGTCTCGAACTTTTGGTTGCTCAAAATTTTTAAATAATCCTAATATCTATTTAACTTAAAAAAGTCCAAAAAAAAAACAAAAAAAAGATAAATATTTATAAATCCTTGTTTAATACTTTTTTTAATGAAGGATAATTATCTTTCATATATGATCTCAGATCCTCTTTTATCGCAGATCTGAGTTTCTCAATATTTGCAGAATCAATTATTGGAAAAGTTTTATTAGCCTCAGGATCTTTTTCAGTAATTGATTTCCAATTCTTGCCAACATCTTTTTCAGAGTTGTTTAAAACATCATCAAAGTTTAAAACCTTATCGTTGTTTTTAGCGTCAAATTCGCTTAAAGCTTTATTGATTAGCTGTTTTCTAATTTCGAATAAATTTTTGGCTTTTAAAGTATCTGGAAGACCCATAACTGGTTGTAATTCCTTAAGAAGTTTTATTTCCTCTTCAATTAAGAGTGTCCAAACACCATATTTATTTTTTGGGAGATTAGAATTACTAAAAGTATAAATTTCATCTAAGTAAAAATTCAACCATAAAAAATATGATTTTTCTTCAATAGTTTTTTTAAGGGATATTTTCTTAATTTGAATCTTTGGGAGTAACTTTTCTGCTTTCTTTAAAAACTGTCTGTCTTCTCTTTCTAAATTTATTAATCCCCATCTTTGGCTGTAGTCCCATAAATCTTCGTATCTTGTTAAATCTTCTTGATTCCAACCAAGAGCTTTCAGTTCATGAGAACGATGTGATAATTCCTTTTTCAAAAAAACATTTTAAAACCATAATAATTCTAACCCCGCAATCAAGATTAGTAAATAAATGAACAACTTAAAATGAAGGACTTAAAATGAAAAACTATGTTTTTTATTAAATTTAACAAATAATTAATTATTAAAATAATTATTAATAATTTTCAATACATTGATATAACTTGGATTTTTTTTTGAAATTTGATTACTATGTTCATTTTTTATAAGATCGTTTTCGTCTTTGGCAATAAACAATTTCTTGTAAAAGTTTTCAATATCATTAAAAAGATAATCTCCTTTTAATTTTTCATTTAGCTCTAAAGATGATTCAGATTTCACAGATTCTTGGCAAAAATTAGTGATCTCTTCTGAACTAATTAAAACCTTATAAATTTCTTTTTTTTCTTCTGAATTAGCATTAAAGCATAAATAAATAAGATTAATCATTGAACAATTATTATTTTTGATTTTGAATTCTTTATAAATGTCTGGCCAAAATTTTAAAGATTTTAAACCTTCTAAACCTCCTTGGCTGAGAGAGTATTTATTACACCAATTTACAAATTCTGAGACATCTTTTGGACATCTATTGAGTTGCAGAAGCATGTCTGATAAAACTTGTCCTGCTTGAAAATTACGTGTTGGTTTTCCTTCAGTTGGCAGAGTCATACTCCCTAAGACATCAGCCTTAACAGCATTTAATTGAGAAAAAGTATAATCTCCTTTTTCACAAGATTTATCATTAATTATTTCCTTTGCACTAATTATTTCTTCACCATAACCGAGTTCTTTTAATGAAAGATATTTATTTTCTAATTTATTTTCTTTTCTAACTTGTAATGATACTGATGCGGCCTGATCTAAACATTGAGTTAACAAAATCGTATTAATACTGGGTAGCATTCCTGGCTTATCGGAATGAAAGTTATTTACAAAGCCTGCAAATATTGATGAGATATTTTTTATTGATTTTATATATTGACATTCAATATTATGAACTCCAGGAGAAACTTGAATTTTCGGGGACAATTGATTCAAAATGCGAGCTCCTATTAAAGCAGTTAGGGCATTAGGATGGCAGAAATTTGCAGTAAAACTATCTTTAGGATTTCGTAAAGCTCCGTGGCGGTGAAATCCTGTAAAAAAAGCTAAATTTGGATATTTATTACAGAGAATAAAAGGATTTTTACTTTCATTGTCAACGCAAAAAGAACCGACGAGACAGCCAAGAATCACATTTTCTCTTTTTAAAGTTTTTCTGAGTTCTAAAGCATGTTTAACATCATCTTTTATGTGATTACTGTTTGAAGCAAGAATAACTATCTCACATTCCAAGAGAAGATCTTTTAGATCAAAGGACTTTTGTCTCCCCTCTGCAGAATAATGTCCCATTCTCTTAATCTTTTCAATAATCTCATTATCCATATCAGAAAGAACATCATTTGAGAAAGCACCTAACAAATCTCTATCTTTTCTAGGAGCTAAGAGAATATTATTTGATTTTCCATGCATAGCACAGTTGTATGCTAATGATGCAGGATATAAACCAACACTGTAGAATCCAACTTTGCTGTTCTCTATATCTTTAATTAATGAATAAAAATATTTTTCATCATTTATGTTTTCTATGAAATTATTCTTCATTTTTGGAAATTCTTGATAATTTTTTTAATTTCTTACCCCTAACAACATTTTTCTACATTAAAGCAATTTTTGACCATAGCAAATTATTTATTGTAAATATTGAATTTTTTAATTTATAATTTCTTAAAAATTAATAAAAGAGAAATAATTATAAATATGGAATATATGGCAAGTAATTTAAAAGTACAAAAACAATTAATTTCTTCTAATAATATCTTATTTATTCAAGACATTGACGGAGTTTGTATCCCTCTAGTTAAAGATCCAATGACTAGAGAGTTAGAATCAAAATATATTTATGCAGTAAAAGAATTTGCCAAAGAATTCTTTGTTTTAACTTGCGGGGAACATGAAGGTTCAAGAGGAGTTAACAGAATAATAGAAAGGAGTTTAGGGAGCACTACTGAGCCTAAAAATAAAAAGTTATATTTAAGAGGTTTAGCTGCCTGTGGAATAGAGTATCAAGACAGCAATGGTGAAATAAGTTTTGAAGGAGTATCAGAAAAAGAACTAAATTTTTTATCAAAAGTACCTAGTTTAATAAGACCAAAATTTAATTTCATAGTTAAGAATATTTTTCCTGAACTTAGCCAAGAAGATATCAATTTTCACGCGATAAAATCAATTTGTGAAACGCGCTTCTCTCCAACGATTAATTTCAATAGTCTATTTGATTTAGCGAAAAAAGATTCTGATAAAAGAAAGCTTATTCAAATTAGTTTTGAAAAGATGATGAATGAAATTATCTTAAAAGGTGAATCCGAAGGCCTCAAAAACTCATTTTTCCTTCATATTTCACCAAATTTAGGTAATAAAAATGGTAGAGAAACAATTAAACTTTCTTCTCAAGATGATATCGGATCAACAGACATACAATTACTTATTAAAGGAGCAGTTAAAGATTATGGAGTTTTATTTCTTTTAAATAAATTTATTGCGGATAAAACTGGTAAAGCTCCTTTTGGAAGAAATTTTAATTTTAGAAACTCTCCAAATTCTGTTGCGGAAAAAATTGATTTATGCAAAAGAACTATTCAACAAGAGGATATGCCTTTAATTGTAGGAGTTGGTGACACAGTCACATCAAAAAAAAATAATGATGAAGAAAGTTATCAAAGAGGAGGAAGTGACAGGTCTTTTCTAGAATTAATACAAATATTAGGTAATGAATTTGGGGTTAAGAATAAAATAATTTTTGTAGATAGTAGTTCTGGCGAAGTTGAAAGACCCTCTACAAAAAAAACTGGTTTAGCAGGGATCAGTGATGTTTATGACAACTTAAAGTTTGACTTAGTTTTTAAAAATGGTCCAAAAGAATACATAAGTTGGTTTATTGAACTTGCTAGTAAGAGATCGAACTTTAAAAAAAATAGTTGACTTTTTAATTTTCGAATGACAATTTATAAATAATAGATTCATGAAAGAAAAATTCCCCTCAATATATAAAGAACCTATAGAAACATTGCAAATTAACATAGGTTATAAATGCAATCAGGCTTGTAAGCATTGTCATGTCAATTCGAGTCCCTTAAGGACTGAAAAGATGGCCAATGAGATGATATCTCTTATCCCAAAGATCATTGAAAAATACAAAATCAAGACTTTAGATATTACAGGTGGAGCGCCAGAACTCCACCCGGAATTTAAAAACCTAATAACCAGTTTAAGCACAAAACAAGTTGATATTATTGATAGGTGCAATTTGACAATTTTCTTTGAAGAGGGGTATGAAGATCTTCCTCAATTTCTTGCAAAGAATAAAGTGATAGTTACTGCTTCACTACCGTGTTATGAAAAAAATAATGTTGATTTTCAAAGGGGGTTTGGGGTTTTTGAAAAAAGTATTAATGCCATAAAAATTCTTAATGATTTGGGCTATGGAAAGATAGAAAATGGATTACAGTTAAACCTTGTTTACAATCCTGTAAGCCCAATTCTTCCTCCTTCTCAGGAAATATTAGAGAAGGATTATAAAAAAATACTATTCGAAAAATACAATATCGTTTTTAATAATTTATACACAATAACTAATATGCCAATAAATAGATATGAAGAATCTCTAAGAAGAGAAGGGAAACTAAATACTTATTACAAATTACTAAAAGAAAATTTTAATGAAAAAAATTTAGAAAATCTTATGTGTAAAAGGACAATTAGCGTAAATTGGCTAGGAGAAATTTATGATTGTGACTTTAACCAACAGATAAATTTTAGAGAGAATAAAGGACCAAAGACACTTTTTGATCTATTGGATGAATCATTTACTTTTGACTACGGGGTAGCGGTAAAAGAACATTGTTTTGCTTGCACTGCAGGCGCAGGTTCAAGTTGTGGAGGAACTTTAAGTTAAAACTTTCTAAATGCAATTAGGACAAATAGCTCTTACATTTAAAGAGGATTCAATTAGTTTAAAACCATTAACTTTTGCTGCAACTTTGCCTGCTTCTAAAACTTCGTCATTTTCAAATTCTTCTGTTCTTCCACACCTAATACAAATCAAATGATGATGATCCGGTGTGTCGTTACTTAGCAATTCATATCTGTGTCCACCCTCACTGAGTTCTAATTCATGAAGCAAACCCATTTGCACTAAAAGTCTTAAAGTTCTATAAATTGTTGCTAGTGAAACTTTGGAGCTTGTTTTAACTAACTTTTCATGAACCTCTTCAGCACTAAGATGCTTTCCAGAGCCAATATTTTCAAATAAATTAAGAACCTTTAGCCTCTGAGGAGTTAACCTCTTCCCATCTTTATGTAAACCATCACCAAGAGGGGATGTAATGACATTGTATTGCGAGGATAATGACAAAAGTAACCAATTACTATTCTCAATAATAACTCTAGATGAGAGTAAAACAACTTTTTGATTTAAAATGTTTACTAAAGTTCTTCAAAATATTATGTTGAATATAACTTTATATAGAAATGATGAAGGACCATGAAAACTCTTCTGACAAACTTTCCTCAAAAGTAAACGCCTTGCTAATTATTGATATTCAGGAAAAAATTATAAGACCAATTTTTAATAAGGATTCAATAATAAAAAACATCAAAAAGCTAGTTAATGCTTACCAAATTTTAGAAGAAAACATATTTATATCTGAGCAGAACCCACTCAAGTTGGGAGAAACGATCCCTGAATTATTACCCAAAGCTCGATTTAAAAAGATCGAAAAGATGGTATTTAGCTTAGCTAATATACAAGATTTTTTAAATGAACTTAAAAATAAGAAAATTAGTAATTTGATAGTTTGTGGGATCGAAACGCATATTTGCATTCAACAAACAGTATTAGATTGTTTACAAAAAGGATTTGAAGTTATTCTTATATCAGATGCCATGGGGAGTCGAAATAGAGTAGATCACGAAATAGCATTACAAAGAATGAATCAGAGTGGGGCGATCTTAACAACAACTGAATCAATAATTTTTGAGTTATGCAAAACTGCGGATAGAAAAGAATTTAAAGAAATTAGAAATATAATATTGAGTTAAAGAAAAATAAAGACTGGTTTGTTGTTTAGAGATAATTTAAAATTTTATTAGAGATAAATTTTTAGGTTTTATTTGAATATGAAATTAGTTAATGAAAACTTCCTTCTGGCAATATCTATATTTTTTATTGGAACTTTATTATCGATAATAATTTCTAAACTTTCAAAAACATTTTTTAAAAAGATTTCCAAAAGAACAAAAACAAATTTCGATGATTTTATTTTTGAGGTAATCTCTGGAATTATAAAACCTACAGGGTTCCTCCTCTCATTTTATTTTTCAATTGACTATTTTTTTGCTGATGAAATAACTTTCATCTCTGTCTTATTGAATATTTTGAAATTATTTATATTAATAATCATCATAAAAGCTCTCAACAAAGTTTTAATAAGATCTTTAACAGAATCGACCTCGAAAATTAATGATTCCTCAATTAGTTCAATGGTATCTTCACTAACTCCATTGATAAAAGCATTAACATGGACCATTGGCTCAATATTTTTCTTACAAAATATAGGTGTTCAAATGACTGCTATTTGGGCTTTACTAAGTGCCGGAGGAATTGGAGCAGGATTAGCTTTGAAAGATCCCGTTCAGGAGTTTTTTGAATATATAACAATTTTGCTTGATAAACCTTTTCAAAAAGGTGAGTTTATAAAATCTGATGGAGTCCTCGGAATGGTTGAGAGAGTGGGAGTACGATCCTCAAGGATAAGAAGTATTAATGGAGAAGTAATAGTAATGAGCAACAGCGCCTTAACAAATGGAATAATTTCAAATTACGCACAAATGGAAAAAAGGAGGTTAGTGCATAAATTGGGAGTTGTTTATGAAACCTCTCCAAAACTTATGAAATTGATTCCAAAAATAATTAAAAAAATAGTTGAAGAAACAAAAGACGCGTCTTTTGATAGATGTCATTTCACGGATTTCGGAGACTTCAGTCTTAATTTCGAACTTGTTTATTACATCCCAACAAATAATTATCTCGCTGCGATGGAAGCTCAACAATCTATAAATTTAAGAATTATTGAGGAATTTGCTGTTAATAATATAGAGTTTGCATTCCCAACACAAACCTTAAATATTGAAAGTAACAAAGCCAAATGATCTACAAATCTCTTCACTTAAAATCCAGAGTTTTGATGCCAACTCAGAATTATTTGCCTCATCACTAACCTTACTTTCAATTAATTTATGTTTTTTAAAAGATATAAGTTTATTACTTAAATGAACGTACCCAATATTATTTAAACTTGAATCGAGAACAATTTCAGAAAGTATCTTACCAGCATTTTCTATGCTTTCAGAAATTCCTAAAATATTTTTTGCAGCTTTTGAAAAAATTAAATATCCAAAGAGATTAAAACGCTTACTATATCGAAAAAAACCGGAATCATCATTTGGTATTACTAGACCAGGAGCCCAAGTAATTACGGAAATTCTACTAGAAGAAATTTTTAATTTTTTTTCAAGTTCTTTAGCAAACAAAATATTACATAACTTACTATTTTTATAAGCTTCATCAGCATTAAAATTTAAAAATTGACCCATAACTTTTTTTCTAAAATCAATTAGATTATTAAGCCCAGCTTTCTTTCCTATATTTCCACCTGAGCTATTGGGATCGTGTACATCTGATGATGTAATAATGATTCTAGATTCTTCTTTATCTCTAACTAGATCTTTTAAGATGTTCACTAAGTAAAAATGTGCAAGATGATTAACTGCAAAAGTTAGTTCTATGCCTTGTTTTGATACTTTAGGGTAAAAAGAACCCGTATATTGCAATCCTGCATTTAAAACAACAACATCTAAGAAAATCTTTTTACTAATAAAGTAATCCTTAATTTTTTTAATATTCTCTAGATTTGAAAGATCACAATTTTCAATAATATGTAAATATTTACTTAGGTAATTTTTATCAAAATATTTCTCAATTGTTTTGAGAAATTCATGCTTTCTTAATTCAGATTTTATTACAACGTATAAATTATTTTTCGTCTTTAGTAAATTAATGATGGCAAAAAGCCCTATGCCTGAGTTACCTCCAGTAATTAAATAATTTTTATTTTTAATCATTAAACTAGCTATATTTTTTTTTATAATAAAAAATTTTTTAATTATTTTTTATTTTGTAATCTTATAAATTATTGTTAAAACACTGAAAACTTAGTCACTAGTAATTGAGTAATTTGATTATTATTAATCTACTCTCATTACAAGTATTGGATGAAATATATAATCCTAGACGCAGAAGTAATAATTTGTTCCATAAATTTCTTTAATCATAAAATTTATATTTAATGTCAAAAGAAAATATGCCAGATGTTCTTGTTTTGGGTGCAGGGCCTGCAGGTATGGCAATTGCCTCAGCTTTAGGGAAGGAAAAATTAAATGTTGAAGTGCTTTCTCCAAATGGGCCGGATGAACCTTGGCCAAACACATATGGCATTTGGGGGAAAGAAGTTGATCAACTCGGGCTTCAGGATTTACTTGAATATAGATGGAAAAATACTGTTAGTTTTTTTGGGCATGGCGCTTTAGAAGAAAAGGACGATGAGAATAAAGCCACGGAACATTCACTAGATTATGGACTATTTGATAAGAAGAAACTCCACAATTATTGGTTTAATGAATGCAATAAGTCTCTTATTAAATGGCATCAAGGCTTTGCAAACAAAATACATTTTGAAAAATACACAAGTACAGTAACTACAAAGGATGGTAAGAATTACTCTGCAAGATTAGTAGTAGATGCAACAGGATATGATCCTGTTTTTCTTAAATTAAAATCGTGTGGTCCATTAGCAGTCCAAACTTGTTATGGGATAGTTGGTAACTTTAGTAAACCTCCACTTAAGAAAGGGCAGTTTGTATTAATGGATTATAGAAATGACCATCTTAACGATGAGCAAAAAAAAGAACCGCCCACTTTTCTATATGCCATGGATATGGGGGATGGGAAATATTTTCTTGAAGAGACATCTCTTGGTTTAGTAAATCCTCTAACAATGGAAAATTTAAAAGATAGACTAGAGAAGAGGCTTTCTTATCGAAATATATCAATCACAAGCATGCAACATGAAGAGCTTGGCTTATTTCTCCCTATGAATATGCCAATCCCAGATTTCAAACAACAAATACTTGGATATGGTGGCGCTGCTTCAATGGTACATCCTGCATCTGGATATTTAATTGGTAATGTCTTAAGAAGAGCTCCACTTGTCGCCAAGGCAGTCTCAGAAGCAATTAAAAACAAAAATCTAAGTTCCTATCATATTGCTAGAAAAGGTTGGGAAACCCTATGGTCAAAAGAATTAATTAGGAAGAAATCACTTTACCAATTTGGATTAGAAAAACTCATAAGGTTTGACGAGAAACTGTTGAGAGAATTTTTTGGCAGTTTTTTCCGACTACCTAAAAATCAATGGTATGGTTTTCTAACTGATACTCTTTCCTTAAAAGAGATTGTATATGCGATGTGCGTAATGTTTATAAAGGCTCCATGGAGTGTAAAGAAAGGTCTTATGATTATGCATGGGAGAGAATTTAAAATGTTACTTAGGATAATATTCCCAAACATATAGTTTAACAATGAGAACCATACTAATAAGTGGAGCCACTAGAGGTATTGGACTTAATATTGCACTTAAAGAATTAAAAGAAGGAAATAGAATTAGTGTTGGCATAAGAGATTTAGAATCATTAAAAGGAAGTGCTATTGATCCGAATAAATGGCCAGAAGGGAAAATTTTAATCAATCATTATGATGCATTAAAAAAAATTACAGCTGAAAATTGGATAAAGAATACCGTAGATGAATTTGGAGGATTTGATTCAGTAATAAATTGTTCTGGAGTATTATCGAAAGTTCCTTTCTTATACAAAGATGGTGATGAAGAAGATATTTTAAATACATTAAATATCAATTTTTTGGCAATTTGGAATTTATGTAGGCTTTCTTGGGATCATTTATGCACCTCAGGCAGAGGAAGAATTATTGTTTTAGTTTCAATGAGTGGGAAAAGATCTAAAGGTGATTTAGCCGCTTATTCTTCTTCAAAGTTTGCTTTGATGGGATTATGCCAGACGATGAAAAATAAAGGTTGGGATAAAGATATAAGGGTTTCAGCAATTTGCCCAAGCTGGGTTAATACAAAAATGGCCCAAAATATCTCTTCCTTAGACAAATCAAGCATGACACAACCTGAAGATATTGCAGAAATATGCTCAACTATTCTGAAGTTACCTACCCAATCAGTTCCATTTGAAATTGCCTTAAATTGTAATTATGAAATTTAACCTAAATTGAAAATTAAGTAAGCCATTGAAAGCATTGCAATTGCAATAAATAAACCTTTTATTCGATTAGTTAACAATGAAAAAAGAGATAAATCTTCAGAAAAATATCCGCCAAAACTACCTGTTATAAATAATATAACCATTGGTAGAGATGCCATCCCGAAAGAATAAGATATAGATTTTACAAATCCAAAATTTAAATAATTAAAAATAAAGGAACTTAATGAAAACAATAAAAAAGATGCAAATAGAGTTATGGAAACTTCAGCATCTAAAGTATGAGGTAAGCCACCCTTTAATTCAAATTGCTTTTTACATTCTCTAATTTGTCTTTTAGAAAGCTTTAAATAACCAGTTTCAGGAATTCTTTGAGACTTATATTTTCTTAGTAATCTTGCTTCAAGAGTTTCTGGCTCCTTTGTCATAATTGATGTTAATAATTCATCTGGCTTTAATTTCTTAATTTTCTTTTCAAGATTGTCCGTTTTCCCAATCCTATAAAGGTCACCTACTCTAATAAGATAAACATATCCCGACATTTGCGTTGTAAAATTAATACTGTTCCTATTTAGATAATACTAAAAGAATTAGGGAAATTAAAAGTTTTTACAATATGAAAAACGATATTTTATATTCATTTCGAAGATGTCCATATGCAATTCGTGCAAGATGGGCCCTTTTAATTTGTGAAATAAAAGTAGAAATAAGAGAAATTGATTTAAAAAATAAACCTCTAGATTTTTTAAATAATTCAAAGACGAAAACGGTTCCAATACTTATAAAAAAAAATAGTGAAGTTATTGAAGAAAGTCTTGAAATCATCCTATGGGCTCTCTCAGCGTCAAAAAAGAAAAACATCAAATTAATTTATTTCCCTGAGAACAAAAAGGAAGATATTTTTGAATTAATTAATGAAAACGATAACGAATTCAAATATCATTTAGATCGATTTAAATATGCCACAAGATATAAGAATAGTGATGAAGAATTTCATTTCACAAATGCGATTAAATTTATAAAGAGATGGAACGAACTTCTTGCAGAAAACAAATACTTTTTTGGAGATAGTCCCACAATCGCTGATTGGTCTATTTGGCCTTTTGTAAGACAATTTAGAATTGCTTGTGAAAGTCAAAAAAGAAAAAATTATTTTGAATCCCCAATAAAAAACTGGTTAGATTCCTTTGAGAAAAATAGAGAATTTAAATCTTTAATGTATAAATACGAATTATGGGGATCAAATTCTATGAAGAATTATTTCCCATCTAATTAACTTTCCAACAACTTCCTTTTCTCAATTATTCTTGCTAGCTCCAAAAAATATCCTGCAGTCCTAAATTTTCCTATATTTTTTTCCTTAAAATCAAGATCGCTTCTAATTTCTGCAGTCTCCGCCATAAGCAAATCTAAATCATTTGATCCAAGACTATACAATTCACCAAGTTCGATTTCCCTTCCGAGTAAATGACTCCTAAACCACTTCCCTTTATTTTCTTGAGGTGGAATATCGTATGGAGTAAATGACATTAAAATAAAATTTAGCTTTTACCATTCTAAGGGTTCTTATAGAAACTTTTTCATCTCTACTTTATTAAAAATCAATGCAATAAAAAGAATTGCGAATGTAATTAGGGCACAAATTTCTGTCCAATAATCTAAACCAATTTTAGAAATCATTAATGGTGCAAGAACTGTGAATAGTCCCCCAGAAAGAATTAACTGAGCGAATAGCTGTTTTGAAGTAAAAATTGGTAAAGTCTTAGAAATATTTTTAGGATCTGCAAGCCTCAAAAGAAGTAAACCAGAAGCTACTACACCTGTAGAATTCCCAAACTCTATCAAACTTTTTTCAAACCAATAATCATCAAAAATAAAGTATGCGAAATATGCAATGCAGATTAAATTCCAAAATAAACCGAAAATAGTAAACACTAAAATAAGTATCCAATTATCAAAAACAACTGCAATATCTAAACTCGCCATAGCTGTAAAAATCAACAAGTCCGTGGATAAAATACCAATCTCCCTTTGCAGAATATTTGAAATAAATTCTGTATTTTTTGTTTTCTCTAAAATATATCTAATAAGGAGCGAACCTATAAGGATAAAAGGGAATACTGGTAGCGAAAAAATAATTTCCTTAGAAAAATCACCAAAATAACTTGAAATATACCTTAAAAATTTAAGTAGCAAAACACCAAAAGAAATTGCCAAACCGGAGAATCCTAGATTTATTATAAAAATTCTTAAATCAGCAAAATCTCCTGTCTTATTTTTCCCCTTTAGGGTATCTTTTTGTTCAAGAATTTCCTCAGTATCTGAAAGACCTAAATATCTACCAAGGAAGATGAATATGCTACCCAATATTGAAGAGGATAAAAGACCCATTGTTGCCATAGCCAAACCAAGATCTAAACCATTTGGGAAACCTAGTTTATTAAAACTTTCACCTATTATTGATGCAGCTCCATGACCGCCCTCAAAACCTACCTCTATTAAACAACCCATTAGAGGATTTGCGTCCATAGATGGAGGCAGAAAATATTTAACAACAAGGCCCCCGACAAAAAATTGTCCGAAACCTAGTGAAAGAGCTAATAGAAATTGATTAAAAATCGGTTTAACTAAACCATTTATATTCGGTATAGGTCTTCCCATCATTAAAGTTGCGAAGACTAATGATAAAAGAGGAGTAGGAAAATTACTCCAAACATTTATTGTTTCTTTTGGTAAAAAGTGTATCGCACCAAATGGGCCTATAGATATACCTAAAATTCCTGATATGACTGCTATCGGTAATCCAAATCTCTCGAGTTGAACAGCTAGTTTAAATTTCCTTCCAAAAATCAACAAAAAAAATATAATTAACAATCCAAAAAAACTTATCAAAAAAGAATTTGAAAAAATATCTTTATTATGAATCGAAAAAATATTCAATGATTTCAAAAACATATAATTCTAAATTTAAATTAATAAACAAAATTTTTCAAATAAAAAAGGCTCCGGTATAAGGAGCCTTTTGATATTGGTAAGAAAGTTTGAAAATTAATCTTTAAGAGTAACTGTTGCACTATCAATATTACTGATAGCATTTGTAACTCTCTTGAAATCAAAGCCTAGTGCTCTTAAAGCGTGCCATAGATGACCTTGAATAAAGAAAAATCCAAAATAGTAATGAACATTAGCTAACCATGCCCTTGAAGTGTACTCACCATCAGGAAGATCAACAGTATCAACCCAATAAGGAGAAATACTAAACTTCAATTCAAGTGGTTCACCAAAGAATTCAGTTGGATAAACTGTTGTGTTAGCTGCACTCCAGAAGGCTGCAATAATAGCCATCCAGCCTATTCCAGCTAGTGACCATGAGAGAACAGCTTCTGCAGAGAGAAGTCCTTTACCTTTAAATTTGGTATATTCACCAACTTGCTTAGTAGCAATATGCCAAGCACCACCAGTGATCTCAACGAAAGCAAGAAAAGCATGGCCTCCCATTACTTCTTCAAGGCTATCAATAGTCAAAAAGTCTGTTTGGTGATTCCAAATTTTGGCCAAATTTAATTCATACTCAACCTGTCTTACAGAACCAATAGCTGGATCATAAATTCCATGAACCCTTGCCCATTCAACAAAAGCGATAACTGCGAAACCAAGAATAATTAAATGGTGACCAAGAATAAATGTCAATTTGTCTGGATTATCCCATTCAATATTGAATTTTCTAGCTCTTGCTACATCAGAATCTTCTAGATTTCCAGGAAGAAGTAAAGAGTGTAAAAGTCCTCCGGCTGCTAAAACCATAGAAGAAACTAAGTGAACTATTGCTATCGCAAGAACAGGTTTAGTATCTCCCATCGCAACACCATTAGCATCAAACCCTATTCCAAGAGTTGCTAAGTGAGGAAGAACGATTAGAGGTTGATGACCCATTGGGACGCTTGGGTCAAATCGTGAAAGTTCAAAAAGGGTGAATGCACCCGCCCAGAAAACAATTAATCCTGCATGAGCTACATGAGCAGCAATGAATTTTCCTGAGCGATTTGCTACACCTGAATTACCAGCCCACCATCCATAGGTAGTATCTGGATTTCCATAGGTTTGCATTTAGGAATTGATTAGCTTAAACGTTTTGAGAATACTTTATATTTCACCAAACAGTTGAATTCATAACAAAATTGTAAAGGTTAGTAATCCTAACTATTACTAAACAAAAATTATTCGTAGGGCATGACAATAGTAAAGAAGGTAGATTTAATGAAGAAAAATTATTCTCAGAGATATAAGTTCTATCAAATAAACCAGTATTTTTAAATTTAAATAAGTTAAATAAATTTCATTTTGCTGACATTAAACGATGTTTTGTTTCATTACACCGTGGTGGTTATTGCCTCATTTGCAAACAATTATTAAATATGGGATAAGACATCTAATATCATGACTACTTCTCAAGAGTCTTCTAGAAAATTTTCACTAGAAATGAAATCTGAAGTTCATTACAAAAAGGCTGCAAAATCTTACAGAAAATCGAAACAATATATAAATATGATTAACTTATATCCAACTTTGCAAAACACTCTTATTGAGTGTAAGGATGAGAATCTAATCGAATAAATATTTTATATATTTTCCCAAATTAATCAAGATAATTTATCATTTTTAGGCTGCAATATTATAGTTTTCTTCAGAATAAAATTTATTAATTGTTTCTCTGCACATTTTTATATTGTATAGCGCTTTGGGTTTCCAAGGTTTTTTCTGACCGAGTGGAGAGCTTTTCCAATGAATCCCAGGCTTGAGTATTCCATTTTCGCGTAAAAAAGAAAGTTTAATTTCAGTTATTCCCAGTTTTTCCGAGGTCAACTCAGATGAGCTCCACATATCCCCTAACATTGAATAAAGTAAATATTATTAATCCTTGATAACGTTAATTTTATTTTTTTGAAAGGGGTAAAACTTTTAAATAATTATTAAGTCACAAAAAACCTAGTGTTTACAAAGAAAAGAGATTTGAAAGATTTATATCAAATTAAGAAATATTAAATAAAGAATCTTCATTAATGAATATCTCATCAATACCCTTTTTTTTATTAGTGGATTTATAGCTAACGTATTCTTTTGTAATCGATTGATGCTTTGAAAGATTGATCCAACCCTGGTGCCAATTTCCACTATTTACTAATTCTTCATAAGTAGTTTTTAAGTTGATTTCGGAATCAAGGACAGAAACCATTAAGAAACTAATATTTCCTTTTTCTTTAGTCTCATTTACTAAAACAAAATGTCTTAATCCATTTATGGTTTTATTAGAAGTCCAGTAATTTTCCATAATTATTTTTTCTTAATGTTCCCCTCAGAATTTTTTCTAGATATTTTCTTATATTCATTTCTAATTTCGTCTAATAAAAGTTTTCTTTTATCCATGTAGTTAAGAGAATCTTGTTTTGTTAAGTTATATCTTTCTTTTTTAGTTAAATTCATCCAATTATTAAGATTCTTTTTATTGAAAGTTATTAATTTTTTAGCCTTTAAAACTTTTTGTTTTCTATTTAATTTAAGAAAATTCCTTAAATTAAAAAAAATAAATACTAAAAGAAAAATTATTATTAACTTTAAGAGCATCATTTTGGGAGTAAGTTATTGTTTATCCAATTTTCTAATTTAATATCATCCTCAAAAGATATAACCTCCTCTTCATTACCATTACCTGATTGATCAAAGAGCCTGATAATAAATTCCCCATTAACTGCCTCATCATCACCAATAACAATAATACTTTTAGATTTAAGTTTATTTGCCTTTTTAAATTGCTTAGAGAATGAGGCTCCGCTTAAATCTAACTCAACTAACAAATCGTAATTTCTTAATTTTCTAGATAAATCCATTGCGTATGATTCAGCAATTAAGCCTTGGTTAATGATGAAGATATCAGTATTTCTTGGAATTTCAAGTTCCTTCCCTGCGAGTAAAATTAATCTTTCTAAACCAATAGCGAAACCAATTGCAGGAGTGTTTGGCCCTCCCATTTGTTTTATTAAATCGTCGTATCTCCCTCCTCCGCAAACTGTAGCTTGGGAGCCCAGAGACCCACTAGTAATTTCAAAAGCTGTATGAGTGTAGTAATCTAAACCTCTTACAAGATTAAAATTTTCTACATAAGATATTTTTAAAAACTCTAATTGTCTTTTTAAGTCTAAATATCTGTTATGACTTTTTTCAGATAAAAAATTAAATAATCTTGGTGCATTTTCAAGAACTTTTTTAGTTTGAATATTCTTTGAGTCCAAAATCCTCAAAGGGTTTTTAGAAATTCTATTCTGAGAATCTAAATCTAGAGAATCTTTATTTGTTTCTAACCATTTTAAAAAAGATTTTTGAAAATTTGATCTGTCATTAGTATCACCTAACGTATTTATTTCAAGATTGAGTTCTTTTATTCCTAATTTACCTAAGATATCCCAAGCTAAAGCAATAATTTCAACATCACTTCTAACTGAATCATATCCAATAAACTCAACACCTAATTGATGAAACTGTCTTTGCCTGCCTGCTTGAGGTCTTTCGTATCGAAACATAGGACCCATGTACCAAAGTTTTTGAAGAGGATTAGACGATATTCCATTTTGTATTAACGCTCGTGCGACTGAGGCTGTTCCTTCAGGCCTAAGGGTGCAGGATCTCTCCCCCCTATCAAGAAATGTATACATCTCCTTACTTACAACATCTGTTCCTTCACCAATTCCTCTTATAAATAATTCGGTCATTTCCAATATTGGTGTTCTTATTTCCTTGATGGATGCTCTAGAAAGCTGTTCTAATAAAATTTTTTCAACGTTTTGCCACTTTATTAATTGATCAGGAAATAGGTCTACTGTTCCTCTTAGGTTTTTTAAGTTATTCAAAGTTCTAAAAAATAATTCAAAATTTTTAATTCATCTAGAAATTAATCTTTGATTGATTGTTTTGTGAGACAATTTTAATTTAACATTTAGAAAAACTATTGGGAATTAAAAAAAGTAAAGAGAATCAACATTGCGGTTCAAAACCAAAAAAAATTGCTTTTGGAATAGCACCTCTTGGTATAGTTTCAATAGGAATAGTGCCAATGGGAGTAATAAGTATAGGGGTAGTCCCAATGGGTGTATTTTCTTTTGGTGCAGTGGCAATGGGAATAGTCAATTTATCAGTAGTCGGGATGGGAATTATCTCTGCTGGTGTTACTACTATGGGGATATGGGAGTATTCACCTAATTCTCATAAAAATCATCATAATCATTCCAAACAAATTTCAAATTCAAATAAGGAAAATATGATGTCAGATCTATTTAACACTAAAGAAGAGGCTGAAAAGGCTGCTTCAAAATACGGATGTATTGGATCACATAAAATGGGTAATAAATGGATGCCTTGTAAGATGCACTAAATATTTTCCTAGTCAAAAATTAAATAAATATTAATTCAAAATCTCAACTCTAAAATCAAGATTTTTTGCCTCATCACTAGTTAATTTTCTTGACCAAGCCCCTTGAACAGGACTATTCCATCTGAACCCAGCATTTTTAGCTAAAGACCTATCTTCATAACTAACCAAAGCCTTGTATAAAAACCTGGGTTCAGTAGCTTTAAGTAAAAGTTCCTCTAAGTTGTCGCATTTTTTGAAGACCTCAGATATATAAAAGCAATCAGATAAAGCTCTATGTAAATTCCAAACTGGTATTGAAAAAGATAAGGCTAGATCAGTTACTGAAGGCCTTGTTTTTAGTGATTTTTGAAAAGACCAATTAATATCCTCTAAACTACATATCCATTTCTTATTAAGCTTAGGCAATCTTCCTTTCCCAAACCATTTCTTATCAAACTCCACATTATGAGCAACGATGAAATCTGAAGAATCAACAAGTTTTAAAAAGAAATTCAATCCATCTTCCCATGGTTGAGAGATATTAGTTACCTCTGCAGATATACCATTTACATGTTCGGCTTCATTACTATTAACTGGAAATAAAAAAGAAACTTGTGAAAGTACACATTTAAAAGATACATCAAATAAAATACAACCTATTTCTATGACTTCATCTTTATTTTCGTCTAAACCTGTTGTTTCAGTATCAAGAATTAAAATTTTTTCAATTTTTTTATTTTTATTCGTTACTCTCTTTTCAGAGGGATTGGCGTTAATTTGATCATGAAGAAAATCCAATTGATTTAATTCTTTTTTGTTAAATAGTTCCAATTAACTCAAAATACTTTCATTTATCTTGACGCATTTAATAAATATTTCTTTTAAATTAATATAATTTAAAAAACAGGCTAGAAAATATTTTTGAAACATTTTTAGTTTATGAAAGATGACTTTTACAAAATTTCAATTTAACAATTTCTGTTATTGGCCTTCAAGTCCTAAAAAAATTGTGGAATTTATTGGTGGAAGTTATCTAGCTTCTAAACCAGATTTAACTTATAAAAGATTCATAGAGAGTTTAATTAATAAAAACTATGCAGTACATGCATACAAATACACTCCACAATTTGATCACCAACAACTTGCTATTAAAGCATGGAGGGATTTCAAGAATTGTCGAATATCATTATCAAAAAGAATAGGAACATCAATTCCTTCAATAAGAATTGGTCATAGCCTAGGCTGCAAACTTCATCTAATTTCCCCTGATGGTGGAAGAAATTGTGAAAAATTCATATCAATAAGTTTTAATAACTTCAGTGCTAACAAATCTATTCCATTATTGAAACAAATTTCTCAAAAATTAGAATTTAAAAGTGAATTCAGCCCAAGCCCTGAAAGAACTTTGAGATTAATTGAAAAAACATATAATCAAAAAAATAACTTCCTAATAAAATTCAACTCAGATGAATTAGATCAAACAGATAAATTATTTTCTTGCCTGAAAGCAAGAAAAGAAGATAATTCTAAGGGAGTAATGTTAAAAGGTACACACACTATAATTGCGAGCGCAGGACTAAGAGAAAATTTTTTAGGAGACTGGGCAGATGATGAATTCAAAAGAAATACTATAAAAAAAATTTCCAATTTAATTGATGAATCTGATTAGGATAATTCTTTAAGCTTTTCCAAAACAGAACTATCTTCAAGAGTGCTTATATCACCACTAATTTTTTCTCCAGAAGCTAACGATCTTAAAATACGCCTCATAATTTTTCCACTACGTGTTTTCGGAAGAGAGTCAGAAATTATAATCTTTTCAGGCTTTGCGATAATTCCAATTTCATTAACAACATGTTTCTTTAGATCCTCTACTAATTCTGAAGAACCGTTCACGTCTTTCTCTAGAGATACAAAAGCAACTATAACTTCACCTTTTAAATCATCTTTTTTGCCAACGACTGCCGACTCTGCAACTGATTTATGACTTACCAAAGCAGATTCAATTTCCATTGTTCCTAACCGATGTCCTGATACACTTATGACATCATCAACTCTTCCCATAATCCATATATATCCATCTTCATCAATGCGTGCTCCATCCCCAGCAAAATAAACATTTTTTTCTCCTTTAAAGGAAATATATGCCCAATAACTCTTCAAATATCTCTCTGAGTTTCCGTGAATTGTTCTCATCATTCCTGGCCAAGGTTTCTTAACAATTAAATAGCCTCCCTCGTTCTCCTTAACCTTATCTCCATTCTTATCGACAATTTCAACTTCGATTCCTGGCAGAGGGAAAGTAGCTGAACCTGGCTTTGTAGCGACGACTCCAGGCAAGGGACTTATCATCACACCACCAGTCTCAGTTTGCCACCAAGTATCAACAATAGGGCATTTATCTTTACCAATAACATCCCTGTACCACATCCATGCTTCAGGATTAATTGGCTCACCAACTGTGCCCAAAAGTCTAAGACTCTCCAAATTATATTTATCAGGGATTTCACGACCAGACTTCATAAATGCTCTTATTGCAGTTGGTGCAGTATAAAAAATAGAAACCTTATATTTTTGAACAATTTCCCAAAAAGCCCCTAAATTTGAGGGTCTTGGCACTCCCTCATACATTAAGGTTGTAGCACCATTAGATAAAGGGCCATAAACTATGTAACTATGACCTGTAATCCAACCAACATCAGCAGTACACCAGTAAATATCGTCATCTTTTAAATCAAAAATCCATTTAAATGTCAAATGGGACCAAAGATTGTAACCACCTGTAGTGTGAACTACACCTTTGGGCTTTCCAGTAGAGCCTGAAGTATAAAGAATAAAAAGTCTATCTTCGCTATTCATTATTTCTGGTTCACAATGATCTTTTTGATCTTTTAATAGTTCGTGCCACCAAAAATCTCTATCATCAACCATCGAAATATTTTTTTGGGATCGTTGAACAACAACTACTTTTTCAACAACTTTATCTGCCCCACTCTCAATTGCTGCATCAACTGCTTGCTTAAGCTCAATCACCTTATCTTTTCTAAAGCCACCATCTGCAGTAATAATAAATCTGGCATTTCCATCAATTAATCTATCTTTTAAAGCTTCTGAAGAAAATCCTCCAAATACAACAGAATGAGGCGCCCCAATTCTTGCACAAGCTAACATCGCAATCATAGCCTCAGGAATCATTGGCATATAAATACATACCAAATCTCCTTTTTTTATTCCAATGTTTTTTAATGCATTTGAAGCTTTACATACCTCTTTAAGAAGTTCTTCATAAGTATATTTTTTACTATCTCCAGGTTCGCCTTCCCATATCAAGGCAGTTTTACCTCCAAGTCCTCTATTAATATGTCTATCCAAGCAGTTATATGTAATATTGAGTTTTCCTTCTTTAAACCACTTAAAAAATGGGGCATTATCGCTATCTAGTACAGTTTGAAATGGCTCAAACCAATCTAATTCAGATTTTGCATAAGATCCCCAAAATTGAGTAGGATTATCTATTGCTTGTTTTTTTAGGCTTAGTAATTCTTCTTGAGAACTAATATTTGAATTTTCTGCAAATTTTTTTGATGGAGGGAAAATCCTCTTTTCTTCGAGTATGTTATTGATTGAATTTTTTTTATCTAATGACATAAAATAAAAATATGATTTATAAATTTAATCGAAAAATTCTGGGATTTCAAAAAAATTAATATTAATTTAGCTGGAAAATATATTTTATTAGATCTAATAAATGCGACTGAGAACGAATTCTGGAAGAGCTAGCAAAGCTCTCTTATAGTCTGAATCAGGAAGCCAGACTATGGCTTCTTTGGAAAGCATTGCGAAATCCTCAGCTAGTTTTCTAGATCTTTCAATAGCACTTGAATTCATAATTGTATCAAGAGCATCATCTAAATCTCCTTTTTCAGAAAGTTCTCTATTTATGAGAACTGATAATTTCTTATTTTCTTCTAGCGCATACAAAACTGGCGCAGTAAGATAACCACTAGCAAGATCACTTACAGCAGGTTTCCCAAGTTGTTTATCGTTTCCAGTAAAGTCAAGTATATCATCTACAACTTGAAAAGCTAAGCCAATATTTTTGCCAAAGTCATACAAGGAGGTTAATTTTTCATCAGTAATTCCACTCAAAACTCCAGCTGCTTTGCAACTATTTGCAATTAATGATGCCGTTTTGCAGTAGCTTTTATTGATGTATTTTGCGAAAGATTGAGCTGAATCAAATCTATTCAAATTTTGTTTGATTTCACCTTCTGCTAAATCCATTATTACTCTACTTAGTAATTTAACTACATTTACATTATCGAGATTTGCTAAGTGCCAACTTGCTTGAGCGAATAAAAAATCACCAGCCAAAACAGCTACTCTTGTA
The DNA here is from genome assembly GCA_902570945.1 of uncultured Synechococcaceae cyanobacterium. Lineage (GTDB taxonomy): Bacteria > Cyanobacteriota > Cyanobacteriia > PCC-6307 > Cyanobiaceae > Prochlorococcus_A. The sequence goes on along the minus strand of CACGAJ010000003.1, from coordinate 26,500 downwards.
TTAAATCTGCTATGTACAGTATCAACTCCTCTTCTTGTGGATGCTTCATCGACAACATCATCGTGAACCAATGATGCTGTATGAATCATTTCGGTTATTTCAGCGAGCCTTTTATGTTTATTTGTTAAGCCAAAGTCAGAAGATATAGCTTTGGAAATCAATAAAACTATACCGGGTCTCAATCTTTTTCCCCCTGCACTAAAGAGGTGCTCAGCCGCGGCTTGAAGAATTGGATGCCCAGCTCCTATTAAATTTTTCAGTTCAAGAATAAGATCATCAAGATCATTTTCGACTGGTTGTAGTAGCTCTGTTACTGTATTCATGATTGACCTCTTTTATATATTAAGGAATCAAACATTACTTCGGAGGTTAACAAACGTAATTTCTTTATTAATTCCAAGCCAAATTTTTACTTTTTTAGAAAATTCATCTTTTTCTGAAGTAACAAAAAATTTTATATTTTCGAAAGAAAGACTTTCATAGCGGTCAGTTTTTGCAATAACAAAAGATTCATTAAATTTTTTTATTAATGCTTCGGATGGATCAATGATTTTTATATTTAAATTTATTTTTTTTCTTAAAAAGTCATAAATTAAAGGGTAATGGCTACATCCAAGTATTAGTTCTTCAATGTTTTTGTTAATTAGTGGCCTTAAATACAAATCCGAAAGATAATCTAACTGATTAAAATCTAGCTTTTCTTTTTCAATTTCAGAAACAAATTCTGGACACTCTTGTTGAAATATTTTCGAGTTTTCTTTTTTAAGACTTATAGCGTTTTTATAATACGAAGATCTAACTGTCGTTTGTGTTGCCAAAACACCAATAATTTCTTTATTAACTACTTCTGATACTGAGTTAATAAGGTCAAAACAAGGGACTTTTAATTTATCTTCTAAAATGTCAAGTGCACATGCATTTGTGGTATTACAAGCTATTAAAAGTGCATCCAAATTCTTATCTAAAAAAAAAGCACAAATATCTTCCGCAATTAATCTTATCTCTTTAAAATTTTTGTTACCAAATGGGATTCTTTTTGTATCCGCCAAATAAAAAACATCTACATCTTTACGTGTTTTTAGTAAAGAATTAAGGATAGTAAAACCTCCTATGCCACTATCAAATATCCCTATTTTAAGCTTCACCCTACTTTTGAAAGATATTCAAGTATACCTTTTGCAATTGCATAGGCTAATCTTTTACGATGTGAAGTTTTTTCTATTCTCCTTGCATCTAATCTTCCAGTTAAAAATCCAATTTCTACAAGAACAGCAGGCATCCTAGTATTTTTAATTACATAAAATTTACCTTGTTTGACTCCTCGATCAGGGCTCCCAGGGGAAACTCTTAAAATTTGTTTTTGAATTTTTTTGGCTAGTAATCTTCCTTTCCATCCGTTGTAGTAAAAGGTTTCTAACCCATTGATATTCCTTTTTTTCCCTCTTGAGGCATTTGCGTGGATACTAACAAAGATATCCGCATTAATGTTGTTGGCTAAGGAAACTCTAAAAGGCAAATCCAAATCGACATCATTCTTTCTTGTTAACCTTACTTTGACGCCTTTCTCCGTCAGTAATTTTTCAACAATTTTGGAGATTTCAAGAACAATATCCGACTCCCTTATGCCTCCAATACCTATTGCGCCTGGATCAGGTCCTCCATGCCCAGGATCAATAACAACCAAAAATTTGTTTTGTTTTACATCTGGTAATTGCAAGTAATCATAATTGCCTTTCTTCACATAATTTGAGTTTAAACTTGATTCAATATTTCCTTTTTTCTCTCCAACTAAACCTTCGCCAATCTCATTAAATGAAGATTTGGGTTTAAATAGTTTAATTCTCCATCTATATTGATCTAATCCAACCATTTGCCAAGTCAATGGGCTCAAATTAGCTTCTTCTTTAAATTCAATTACTAATCTTGTTTTCCCCTTACTTGGTTTACCTAATCTAATTTCTTTGATTGGACCATTACCTTTTATAGTTCTGGGATTCTTTAATTCTCCAGGGAAATCTACCCAGAACCTATCTCCATATATTTCATTAGCTTTTTGAAAGTATGCTCTAAGATTTGAATTTGATTTAGTCCTTAATTCTAATACTCCATTATTTTTCAATACCCATGCGGCTAAAGCACTTGAAGATTTTACTGGGAGGATCGTAGAGTTTAAAAACAAAAATAGAGTTAAATAACGAAAAAGTTTAGTATTTAAAAACTTTGTCATTAGTTTGAAAACAATTTATTTTTTCTATGTTTAAGGCTTGGCATCTGCTCCCTAATTTTCTTTACTCTTTCTTTATCAGCAGGAGCTATTGCAGCCCCCTGAGTTTTTCCAGCATCCGACAAAACAGTACCCCATGGGTCAATTACCATCGCATGGCCATGACTTTGTCTTCTCCCATAATGAATTCCAGTTTGAGCTGGAGCGACTACATATGCTGTATTCTCAATAGCTCTTGCTTGTAGTAAGATTTGCCAGTGATCTTTACCAGTGAAAGCTGTAAAAGCTGCTGGAATCATAATTAGCTCTGCACCATTCGAGGATAAGTATCTATAAAGTTCAGGAAATCTAACGTCGTAACAGATCGATAGTCCCACTTTACACAATCCTGGAACATCTACAACTGGAGGATATTCCTCCCCAGAAAGGATAGTAGATGATTCCTTATATAAATTCCCATCTGGCAAATCAACATCAAACAAGTGAATTTTGTCATATTTTGCTAAAACTTGCCCATCTCTTCCGAAGAGTGCTGACCTATTTAAAGTGTGTCTATCATCACCAGCAGGAACAGGATATCCTCCCCCCAAAAGAAATACTTGATATCGCTGTGACATAGTTTTAAGGAAGTTTGTACACTTTAAAGACAGTTCAGAAGCCAATCTAAGTTTTTCGTCATCTTCTCCTAAAAAAGCGAAATTCTCTGGCAATCCTATTAACTCAGCACCTCTTCTAGAGGCTAATTCAATCTGTTCTTCTGCTTCAACAAAATTTGCTTCAATATTAGAAGTACTTGTAATTTGCAATGCAGCTACCAAAAAATCAGTCAAAAAATTACTCCTAGTAAATCAACACCAATTCGTAAATCATGAGGCACGAATCACACCTCTTTCAACTTGAGCTGGAACAATATCCAAGCTATCAAGTTCAGAGCAACATTTAAAATCTTCCTCATAATCTCCAAGACTTGTCAATCTTTTGCCATGAGTTGCTGTTTTCAAGCATTTCAATATATCATTCTTCCAAAGATCCCATAATGCCAAAGCTGAATGTAATTCGTCATTAAGAATATTGACTTCAAAATTGCAATTAGTTCCCAAGTAGGAGGCTAAGGCACCAGCAGCTAAGGAGTCTTCAAGTGAATATGAGCCTTCCCAACCACTCCCAAGTATTAAAACATTTTCACTTTGTAATGAAATAATTTTTTCAGCAACTGCTTTCCTATTTGGTAGTCCCATAGCAAATAAATGATTTGCATCTTGAACTTTTTGAAGAGATTTAGTCCCATTTGTCGTACTCATAAATAATCTTCTACCATTAACAACTTCTTTTGTAACTGATAAAGGAGAATTCCCCAAATCAAAACCTTCAATTTTTTTTCCTCCTCTCTCTCCAAGCATTAATCTTTCATCTGCACGCCAATTAAGTGCTGATTCTCTCAACAAATCTAAATCTGCAAAAACTTGTATTGAGTCAGCTCCATTTTTTAAAGCCCAAGAAATTGTAGTTGTGGCTCTTAAAACATCAATTACCACTGCAACTTCTGGATTTATTTCTGGGACATCATTTGCGACGTGATAATAAGTAAGATTAATGATCAAATCCTTTTCTGGTTTTATTATAGAAAACAGTTACTTACTTTGAATATTTTTTTTTAAAAACAAACTTATTGATAATATATATCTAATTTCTTTATACAAAATTTTATCAAGTATTAATTTGAAAATGAATAATATTCGTGAAGTAACAGGTGGAGGCAAATTAAAGGGGGAAATTAAAGTACCAGGAGACAAATCCATTTCTCATAGAGCCTTGATAATAGGAAGTATTGCTCAGGGTGAAACTACCATTGAAGGATTTTTATATTCTGAAGATCCACTTTCAACTGCAGATTGCCTTAGAAAATTAGGTGTAAACATTCCAAAGATAGAAAAAGACAAGCCTTTCACCATTACTGGACTGGGTCTTGATGGATTAAAAGAGCCTAAAGAAATTCTTAATTGTGGGAATTCCGGAACTACTATGAGGTTATTAATGGGCTTATTAGCAGGGCAAAAAGGTAAGAATTTTATATTAATAGGCGATAATTCACTGAATGAGAGGCCAATGGGGAGAGTTGGCAAACCATTATCTTTGATGGGTGGAAAAATTTTTGGTAGAGAAAGTGGTAACAAAGCTCCAATCTCAATTGATGGTAAAAAACTAAAAGGATGCGTTATTGGAACTCCAGTAGCTAGTGCTCAAGTAAAATCTGCAATTTTATTAGCAGGCCTCACAGCTTCTGGAACCACTTCTGTTATTGAGCCGGCATCTTCAAGAGATCATACAGAAAGAATGTTAAAAGCATTTGGAGCAAATATCAGTATTAGAGGTGAATTAGGAAGGAATGTAGTAATAAAGTCAGGGGCAACCTTAATTGGTCAGAAAATATTAATCCCTGGAGACATTAGCTCTGCATCCTTCTGGATGATTGCTGCATCAATTGTTCCAAATTCAGAAGTTTTAATAAAGAATGTCGGATTAAACCCTACCAGAATAGGCATACTTCAAGTGATGGATTTAATGGGTTGCAATTATGAGATAATAGATAAATCAACAATTGCAGGAGAACCAATTGGATCTATTAAAGTAAAGACAGCAAATAGTTTAAGACCATTTACTATAGAAGGAGATATTCTTCCAAAACTTATAGATGAGATTCCTATTCTTACTGTAGCTGCCTGTTTTTGTAATGGAGTTTCTGAAATTAAGGATGCCCAAGAATTAAGAGTTAAGGAAACAGATCGATTAAAAGTCATGGCAAGACAGTTACACAAATTCGGTGCAGAAATAAAAGAAAAAGAGGATGGATTAATTATTAATGGTCAATCAAAATTTTATTCTGCGGAGGTAGACAGTGAGACAGATCATCGAGTAGCAATGAGTCTTGCTATCGCTTCTCTTCTCGCCAAGGGTACTTCAAAGATAAAGAGAGCAGATGCCGCAAGTGTCTCATATCCAAATTTTTGGGAAGACCTTTCTAAACTAATTAACTAACTTTAAAGAGTTTTTGTCTGATTTAATTGAAGTTTTAACAAAAGATGGGAGTTACTCTTTAAGAAGTTTATTTTTTCAAGAGAATTTCCATAGCTTATTAGGAGCATTGGAGGAAACAAGGTTTAAGTTTACGGTACCCTCTGATTTGCAAAGATTCCAAGGCAAGTCTCTTAATGTTTTGGATATATGTTTTGGGTTAGGATACAATTCCGCTTCTTTAATAAGTGAATTAATAAAACAAGAATCATATTTAAATTTATACGCTTTGGAAATCAATAAAAAACCTCTTGAATATTCGCTCAGAAATAAATCTTTCCTGAAATTATGGGATCCAAAAGTCAAAAAAATATTTGAATTATTGCTTCGAAAAGATTACTTTGAGGATCAATTTTGTAAATGTAATATTTTGTGGGGTGATGCTAGAGAAAAAATAAATCTTATTCCTTCAGATGTTAATTTTGATCTTATTTATTTAGATGGATTTTCTCCACAAAAATGCCCACAAGTTTGGACAATTGAATTTTTATCTAAGGTGACGCAAAAACTTAATCCCCAGGGATATTTAATTACTTATTCTTCTTCAGCGGCAGTAAGAAAGACATTAAGAGATCTTGGATTAGAGATTTTCACTATTAAACCAAGTTTTAATAACATAAATTTTTGGAGCCAGGGAACTGTAGCAATATCAAAATTTGATAAGAATAAATTGAAATCCAAATTCAATTTTGAAAATTTATCTTTAATGGAAGAGGAGCATCTCTTGACTAAAGCAAGTATTCCATATAGAGATCAATATTTAAACTCAAGTAAAGAAGATATAATTAACAAAAGATTAGACGAGCAATTATGCTCTAATCTATTATCGACAAAAAAATGGAGAAGGAAGTGGGGAATGACGAAGGCATCCGTTAAGAGTTAGATTTAAGTAAATATTTTTAAAAACATGTTAAGTGTTGCGATATTGGCTGCAGGAAAGGGCACTAGGATGGAAAGCTCATTGCCAAAGGTTTTACATAAGATTTCTGGCAAATGTCTTTTGCAGAGAGTAATTGATTCATGTGTTAAATTAAATCCTGATCAAGTTTTCGTAATTACTGGTCACAAATCAAAAGAAGTACAAGAGTCAATCCCAAATAATCAAAAAATACAATTCGTTATCCAAGATCCGCAGTCAGGGACTGGTCATGCTATTCAGGTGCTTTGTAAAGCAGTAAAAAAAAATGAAGGTAAACTTTTAGTTCTTAATGGGGATGTGCCTCTTATAAAGCCAGAGACTCTAAATAAGCTTTTAAATTTACATGATTCAAAAAATGCTGATGTTTCTTTAATTACTACAAAGAAAAAAAATCCTTTTGGGTATGGCAGAGTTTTTTTGAAGGGGGATTTTATAGACAGAATTGTTGAAGAAAAAGATTGCAATAATCAAGAACGAGAAAATCAATTAATAAATGCAGGTATTTATTGTTTTAACTGGGATAATTTGTCAAAAATAATTAACACCTTGCAAAGCAATAATAATCAAAAGGAAATTTACTTAACAGATGCAGTATCTTTACTAAATAATTCCTTAAGCCTAGAGGTAGAGGATAATGGAGAACTTCAAGGCATTAATAACAGAATTCAACTATCAAAGTGCGAGGAAAATATTCAAAATGCAATTAAAGAAAAGCATATGCTTAATGGTGTAACTTTTATAAATAAAGCAAGTTGTTCAATTAGTGAAGAAGCCGAAATTGGTAAGGATGTCATTATAGAAGCTAATACACATATAAGAGGAAGTACCAAAATAGACAGTAATTGCTTAATAGGGCCAAATACTTTTATTGAGAATTCTTATGTGGGATTACATTGTGAAATCTCAAACTCCACTGTTTATGATTCTCAGATAATGGATCATATAAAAATTGGTCCGTACAGCCATATAAGACCTAATTCCAAAATATCTTCCTTTAGCAAAATAGGTAATTTTGTTGAAATCAAAAATAGTCAGCTAGAAGAAGAATCCAAAGTAAACCATCTAAGTTATATTGGCGATTCTATTATTGGAAGATCTACAAATATTGGAGCAGGTACTATTACTGCTAATTTTGATGGTCAGAAAAAACATCAAACAAAAATTGGGGGGAATTCCAGTATTGGTGCAAACACAGTTTTTGTTGCACCAATAAATCTCGGGGAATCAGTAACAACAGGTGCTGGTTCAGTGATCACCAAAGATGCCAAAGACAATACATTAGCAATTTCAAGAACGAAGCAAGTAAATATAGAAAATTGGCAAAGAAAGAAATCTTAATCTAATTAATTAATTCAATAATTTTTTCAAGCTGCCAAAATCTACTCCCTTTTATAAGGATAGAATCACCTTGTTTTGTAGATTTATTTATCTCCTTAGGTACATCTCTAATATCATTTAAAACTAAAAATTTTTTCTTATCTTTAATATAATCACTATAAATTTTTTCATTCTTTTTTTCGCAAATAAATAAACATTTTTCTATGTCCGAATTATTTATTAAATTAAATATTTCTAAATGATATTTTTCAGATTCTTCTCCCAATTCTTGCATACTTCCAAATATAAAAAATTGATTCCTTGGTTTTTCTTGGAGGTTTCTTATACAAGCTTTTACTGACTCTGGCGAGGCATTATATGATTCATCATATATTGTTGTTTTTACTGATTTAATAACTTTATTCCTTCCTCCATAGCTTGCAAAATTAAACTTATTAAAACTTGCAAAATCAATTCCTAGCTCTTTAGAAACTGCATAAGCAAATAAGAAATTTGAAGCATTATGAAATCCCTCAAAAGAAATTTCAAATTTATTTTCTTCAATTAGAATTATTTTTTGCGAAGGATCATAAAATCCTTGTAAATTATGATCTTTCTTAAAACTCTCCTTTTGATTTTCTATATTTAAAAGTTCCACTTTAATTACTCTACCTTTCCAGTATTCTTTTAAAGTTTCTTCAAGCAGTAAATCATTTGCTGGTATTATTACAACTCCTTTGGGATTTAAAAATTTACTAATTTCACACTTTGCATAAGTTATATTTTTTTTCGAGCCTAACAATCCAATATGGGCTGTTCCAATGTTAGTAATTACTGCAATATCGGGTTCACTATATTTAGATAAATTTTCGATCTGTCCAAGACCTCTCATTCCCATCTCAAGGACCAAAAATTTATCTTCTTTATCTGCGGCAAGTATAGTAAGACCAACACCAATCTCATTATTGAAATTTGCATGGGATAGTTTAATTTTTCCGTGTTTCTTTAAAACTTCACCAACCATTTCTTTTGTAGTTGTTTTACCGACTGAACCAGTTATCGCAACCACAGGGATATTTAATTTTTTTCTTTTGAGCAATGTTAATTTTTGAAATGCCTCTAATGTTTCATCTACTACCCAATAAGGAAAATTACCCGGAAGTAATTTCTGCATCCCTTCTTTGATTACTACTGATTTAACGCCTTTATTTAAGACTTCTGGAAGAAAACTATGTCCGTCAAAATTTTTACCCTTTATAGCTATAAAAAGATCATTTTTTAATAAAGTTCTACTATCAATACTTATGTTTTTAAAATTTAAATAATTTCTTTCCCCCTCTCTTAGATTTTTAATATCTCCCAAAACATTGTTTATTTCTGATAAAGAAAATTCCATTAAAAAATTAAGTCATACTTTTTTTAAAGATGGATCAGCGGATTGTCCGTAGGAGAACTTTTCAACTTCAGCAAAATCTGGAGATGGTTCTTTTATTCCACAAACATCTTTGTACATAATTTCGTATTCGAGTGCGGATCTTTGCCAACTAAACTCTTGGCTCATTGCTCTTTTTTGCAATAATTCCCAACTTTCTTTATGCCTAAAGGCCTCCCAAGACCTTACTAAAGATGTATAGAAATCTATAGGTTCAAAGCGATCGAAACAAAAACCTGTGCCACTATTATTTTCTGGATCATGAGGTAAAACTGTGTCAACCAGACCTCCTACTCGCCTTACTATAGGAATAGAACCATACCTCATAGCAAGTAATTGACTAATCCCACAAGGTTCGAATCTACTTGGCATTAAGAATGCATCAGAGCCACCATATATAAGTCTTGATAAAGAATCATCATAGGTAAGAAATACAGAAAATCTTCCTGGGTAATCTAATGCAAGTTGCCATAATCCTGACTCTAAATATCTATCTCCAGTCCCTAAAACAACTATTTGCGAATCTGTATATGCTAAAAGTCTTCTTGAAACTTGTAGAAGTAAGTCAACTCCTTTCTGATCAACTAACCTACTGACCATACCTAAAAGATATTTTTTAGGATTAACTTCGAGACCCATTTCTCTCTGCAGAATTTTTTTATTTTCTGGCCTATTTTCTAAATTCTTAGTACTAAACTTTGCAGGTAAAACTGGATCTTTTGCTGGATTCCATTCATCAAGATCTATACCATTAAGAATTCCCCTTAATTTACCTGAAATGTAATTAAGTAATCCTTCAAGGCTTTCCCCGTATTCATGGGTTTTAATCTCATCTGCATAAGTCGGAGAAACAGCATTGACCCTATCTGCGTACAACATCGCCGCAGCCATTGTGTGGTCTCCATGCATATACCAAGGACACCAAGTCATTTTTTCAAGTTTCCACCTCCAAGGGCCCTGATATTTTAAATTATGAATTGTGAAGACAGTACTAATTTCTGGGTCCTGATGCATCCACACAGGAATCATTCCAGTGTGCCAATCATGGCAATGGAGAACTTGAGGTTTCCAACAATTCCAGGCAAATTCTGCAGTGGCACTAGCAAAAAATGTAAAGCGCCAGTCCTCATTTTCGCCTCCGTATATTTGGTCAGAGTCAAATGTTGGATGACCCACTAGGTAAATCACATAATTATGTATAGGATGTTTTGCTTCATATACGGCAAAATCAGTCCCCATTGTATTTGCTCTAAAGACTGGTTCATTCGATACCTCTAAAAGACTCCACAATTTTCCATATCCTGGAATTATTACCCTTACATCGTGACCAAGTTTTATCAAAGATGGAGGCAACGAACCAACCACATCTCCCATACCTCCAACTTTGATCATTGGAGCACATTCAGCAGCGGCAAGAAGAATTCTCATTGATAATTATTTAAAAAAGTTCTTTTGAAAAATAAACTAGGGTGTCCACTTATAGTCAGAAAAGTCTGGTGGACGCTTTTCAAGAAAGGCATCTCTACCTTCTTGAGCTTCTTCAGTCGAATAAAATAATTGAGTTGTGTATCCAGATAATTCTTGAATACCCGCAATCCCATCATTCTCTGCATTGAATGAAGCTTTAAGAATACGAATAGCAGTTGGACTATTTCGTAAAATCTCTCTTGCCCAGATTACACCCTCAGCTTCTAATTCTTCAATCTTTGTAATTGCATTTATCAAGCCCATCCTAAGAGCTTCCTTAGAATTATATTTTCTACATAAAAACCAAATTTCTTTTGCTTTTCTTTGACCAACGAGTCTTGCCAAATAACTAGATCCAAATCCAGCATCAAAACTCCCCACTCTTGGACCTGTTTGACCAAATATTGCATTTTCAGAAGCGATACTGAGATCACAAATTAAATGAAGTACCTGACCTCCTCCAATTGCAAAACCAGGAACTAAGGCAATAACCACTTTTGGCAAACTTCTTATTAATCTTTGAAGTTCAAGTACATTTAATCTCTGCTTCCCTTCATCATTTTTATATCCATTTTCGCCTCTTACACTCTGATCACCTCCAGAGCAAAAAGAATAAATACCTTTCTTGTCAGGTCCCGCACCTGTAAAGAGAACTACTCCAATAGTTTCATCATTTCTAACGATATTAAATGCGTTAATGAGTTCATCTACAGTTTGTGGCCTAAATGCATTTCTTTTTTCAGGCCGATTAATTGCAATTCTCGCAATTCCCTCATCTGATTTATGAAACAATATATCCTCATAAGATTTGCATTCTGACCAATTTAAGGTTTTTTTACCAGGTAATACTTTCATGAATTCTAATTATTTAAAAATAAAAAAATAATAAATTTAACTGCCAATTATTTTTTCTAGCAGGGCATTTTTTTCACAAATTTCATTTTCTGGATCAATATCAACCTTAATTATTACAGATTTCTGGATAGAAATGCTCCAATCGAATGCCTCTCGTAATTTTTTAAAATTTGTCACACTTTTAAATTTTACTTGATAGCTCTCTGCGAGTTTTGGCCAGTTTATTTCTTTAGGCATAAGAAATAGTTTTTTTAATTCATCTTCTTTTAAAGTTTTTTTATAAATACGATTAAATATGTTTCCACCATTATTATTTATTAGAAGAATTGTTAAATTCATTTCGACTGAATTTTCAATTAGCCAACCGTTTATATCATGAACAAAAGCCAAATCTCCGGTTACGAGAAGTAGAGGATTTTTAATTCTAGAAATTCCTAATGCAAGGGACAAAGTTCCATCTATGCCGGAAGCTCCTCTAAAGCTGAAACAATTTCTTGTTAAAGTACCATTTTCAGAAAAAGTAAGCCAATCTCTAATCGGGCTACTTGCGGAGAGCATTATTGGATTTTGAGCTGGCCAAAGTTTTGGAACAAGATTTGCAAGCTTATACTCAGTAATTTGATTATCATGAGTAATTTTCTCTTTTAAAATTTCTTTAATTTGCTCACCTTCCTTTATTAGATCTTGGGCTAATGGAGTAAGAGACTTTTTATTTTTTTCATTAATAGATAATTCTTCTAATAATGTAGTAGTAAAATTTGATAGCCCAAAATCATATTCAAATGATTTTTTTATAGGGTCCAATTTTCTATAGTTTTTTTCTTTTATAAGAATTTGTATCCCTTGGAAGGTTATTAAAAACTTCTCCAAATCGATTGAGGATGACATAGGACCAAGCCTCAAAAGTTGAGAACAATTTATTAAATTCTTTTTTTTTCTTAAGACTAATTCCCAATTCACAATTAATCCTCTCAAATCAGAATAAACTCCTGAAACGGGATCAGCAAATACTGGCCAGCCAGTAATTTCTTGTAATTGTTCTAAAGATTTATTGAAAGAAGATAAGTCATTTATGGAACCTTGATAGGGACCTACCAAAATAATGCCAGATGCATCTAAATTTAAACTTCTTGAAATTTCTAAGAATTTATTTTTATTAGACTTTATTTCAACTTCCTGAAAGACATATTTTTTCTCTAAATAAATTCTCTCAAAAACCTCTAAAACATTTTTTTTATTTAAAAATGAAATACCTAAAGGCTCATCAATAGGAATATTTAAATGAATCGGACCAGGGAAAGTTGATATTTGTTTCTCAGTAATTCGAACTAAATTTAAGATTTCATTTTCTTGTGTTTCATGAATTCCATTCAGATTTGTACTTAAAACTCTTCTGCAGACTGAACTCAAAAAATCCTCTTGATTTACTGTTTGATTGGCCCCACAATCTTTTAATCTTAAGGGTCTATCAGCAGTAAGAAATATTATGCCTTTACAAGATCGATCTGCCTCAACTGCTGCTGGCAATAAGTTACTTACAGCGGTTCCAGAAGTGGTAATAACTAATGAAAGATTACCTGATGCAGCAGAAATCCCAAGTGAGTGGAATCCTGCAGATCTCTCATCTATTGAATTAAAAATATTTACAAGTCCTAATTTATTCAATTCTCCAGCAGCTATTGCTAAAGGTGCTGATCTACTCCCAGGACATAGTATTAAATTTTGAACTCCTATTTTTATAAGAAGGTTTAAAAGTTGTAAACTTCTAAGAAAATTTTTGCATTCAATAGATGATGTCATAATTTATATAAATGCTTTGGGATTTTCCTTATAATTCAATTAAATAAAACATGTCTACAACTCAAGAAAAAAGAAATTCAATACTAAAGGATTTAAAAAACCTTTTAATCTGGATATCTATTGCTTTAATTATACGATGGCAGGTTATAGAGCCAAGATGGATCCCCTCCGGTTCAATGCTTCCAACTCTTCAAATACAAGATAAAATTCTTGTTGAGAAAGTAACCCCAAAAATCACTTCCAAATCAAATCTTTCAAAATTAAAAAATAAAATAGTTGTTTTTAACGTTCCGGAACAATTAATTAATGCTGGTTATGAAGCAGATACTGCACTAATAAAAAGAGTAATTGGAATACCTGGAGACAAAGTAGAAGTAAGAGACGGTAACCTTTACTTAAATGATATCGCTCAAAAGAATTACGTTTTTGATAAAAATATTAATTATTCTATAGGGCCTTTTATTGTCCCAGAAGAGTCATTATGGGTGATGGGAGATAATAGAAATAACAGTATGGACTCACATATTTGGGGATTTTTACCCTATGAAAAGGTTATTGGTAAAGCTATTTTTAGATATTGGCCATTTAATAAAATTGGACTTATTCGGTTCCCTGCCCTTAATAATTTAGATTAATGGGTACGTGATGTTGTAGGGTTTTTATATCTTGAAGTTGTAGAAATGTTTAATCCAGAATTTCTCGCTACTGAAAATAATGATCCAAACGATGAGAATGATTTAATCCAATATTTACAAAAACAATCTCCAGAAGTTTTGCAAAGAGTAGCAAAATCAGCTAGTGAAGATATTCAAGAAATTATTAGACATAATGTTCAAGGTCTTCTTGGAATGCTTCCTTCAGATCAATTTGATGTAAAAATAACATCTTCAAAAGACAACATTGCTAATTTATTATCTTCTGCAATGATGACAGGATATTTCTTAAGACAAATGGAGCAAAGAAAAGAGCTCGAACAAACTCTTAAAAATGATGAGAACATGTCTATTGAAGAATAATTGTTTTTAAAGATTTACTTCTTCAGGAATTATTCCTAGTTCAAACAACTTTTTATATAAACCCATCAAAAATTTATTATCCTCAGGAAGTTTGTCCCACTTTTGGGAATTAATTTCATTAATTAATTTTTGACAATCTTCTATTGTAAATTTTATAGGGGCCGTAAAATGAGCTGGAATTAAATATTCCATATCTTCAAAACACTTGATATTTTCTAACCATTTGAGTAAAACTTCTTTTGAACGCGGAAAAATTAATTTCTGTAAAACTGGTGCAATTTGAATCTTAGGAGTATCTTTACCCATTATTTCAACAAGAGAAGATTCCCAATCTTCGTCCCATAAAAAGGGATAAATACCGAAATGAGATCTCCAATTCCTCAGATCTTTTTTGAATGAATACTTAAATATTTTTTTTAAAGGTGGAATATTTAATTTACCTGGTTTTAAAAAAGATGAAAACAAGACTAACCTTTTCCATCCTTTTTTTCTATGTTCGATGGAGTCAATCAAAGGTTCATCTCCTCTCTCTCTAGAATGAAAAAGAAGTGGAGTTGGATCAAAATCAAATATCTCAGGGGGGGTGGAGTCTATTCCAACTATTGCGTCTGTCACATGAAGTGTTTTGGTAGGATAATGGAAACAACTTATCTCCTGATATCTTCCAAGTCCTAAATTCAGAGGGCCTAATGAAGACCATTTAAAGTAGTTTGTATGGGGAGTACCTTCTTCAAAAAGTATTCTTGATCTTTTTGATGGAATTCCTAAAAAATCTAGTGGTAGATTTATGGGGAAACTCCATTGTCCAGGACAAAGCCAAATTTCTGCGTCTTTAAAAGTTCTTGAAAGAGCTGGCAGTCCGATTTTATGTTCTAGTCCAGAGGCACTCGGAAGAATTATTGTTTTTACTTTGCCATGAATCGCAATTAATTTTTCTAACTCATTTATTAATTCTTTTGTTGGAGGCAGTGGATTTATTAGCATCAATCCATTATCAACCTTTATTACCGTCATTCTTATTGGAACCGCAACATAATAAAGTCCCTGTATTTGTTCCAAGGACCATATTTGATCAGGAATTAATTCTTTTAAAATTGTTTTCTTTTTTCCATAAGGATATAAGGGGAATAATGGCCACCAATTCCACTTTTTATTTAAAGTTTCATCCACCACAATCATTTATACCCAGCAAATAATTTCTTTAACTTAAATATTCCGTATCTTGGAGCGAATAAAAAAGCAAATAAAAATATAAAAGTTTGTGCCAAGACAATTGATCCACCTGTTTCAAGATCAAACCAAAAACTAACATAGATTCCTATAAGGCTTGAGATGATTGCACTTAATACTGAAATTACTGTCATATTATCAAACTTATCCGTAAGTAAATATGCTGTAGCCCCTGGTGTAATCAACATTGCAACTACCAAAATAATTCCAACAGACTGTAACCCCACAACAGCTGCCAAAGATAAGCATGTTAGGAGTAAATAATGAAGAAAAAATACATTAATCCCAACTGTTTTTGCATGCCTAGGATCAAAACAATAAAGCATTAAATCTTTTCTGAAAATTGATAAAAGGATTACTACCAATAAAGAAATGAATATAGTTTGTTTTACATCTGAAAGTGATATTCCTAATGGACTACCAAAAAGAATGGAGTGCAGATCAATATTACTTTTAATCTTAGAAACCAATACTATTCCAAGAGCGAAAAATCCAGTAAATACCAACCCAATAACAGTATCTTCCTTAACTCTAGATTTCTGCTTAATAAACCCTATCAAGGCTACTGAACCAACTCCGAAAATAAATGCCCCTAATGAGAAAGGAAGACCTAATGCATAAGCAACCACAACACCAGGCATTACCGAATGTGACACTGCATCTCCCATTAAAGCCCATCCTTTAAGAGTCAAATAACTTGATAGAAAACCACAAACAGCTGCAACTAATGAACTCATTAGAAGTGCTTTTCTCATAAAGTCATGAGTTAAAGGATCTGTGATGAATGAATCTAAAGTTAAAAAAGAACAGAGCTCCATATAAATTAAAATTTAGGATTCAGGTCCAAACAAGAAATCAGGTGAGATCCCTCCAAAAGTGGTTGTGATATTTTCAGGGGTAAACACTTCAGAGGTTTCACCATAAGCTACAACAGTTTTATTTATTAAAAGAACCAAATCACAAAATTCACGGACATGAATCATATCGTGCGTTGATAATAATATGGTTTTCCCCTCATTTTTAAATTGAATAAATAATTCCGAGATAAGTTTTTCAGTCCTTATATCAACACCTGAAAAAGGCTCATCAAGAAGAAGTATTGATGCTCTTTGAGCAATTGCTCTAGCTAAAAAAGTTCGTTTTCTCTGACCTCCAGATAAGTTTCCAATAGGTGTAGATAAATGATCAGTAAGATCAACTCTCTCAATAGCATTTTTAACCGCCTGAACATCAGACTCTCTAGGAGACCTAAAAATATTCATAGAACCATATCTTCCCATCATCACTACATCCCAAACACTTATTGGAAATTGACTATCAATTCCCTCATTTTGAGGAACATAAGCAATTGTCTGATCTTTTTGAGCAGATCTTACAGACTCTCCATTTATTCTAATTTTTCCCTTTGAAATATTTACAAAGCCAGTTAAAGCATTAAAGAAAGTTGTTTTACCAGCCCCGTTCATCCCTACTAACCCGCAAATCTGGCCAGGTTGCAATCTTAGATTGGCATCATACAAAGCCACCTTACCGTTGTAATCTACGCAAATATTCTCTGCCTCAATCCTAAAGTTTTGATAATTGATTGTTTCCATAATTCAAAAAAGTCCTTTTTTAATCAAATCCAAATTATGCTCAAGCATTTTTATATAGGAACTAGCAGGCCCACTATCATCAGATAATGAATCAACAAAAAGATTTCCTCCAAAATTAGCCCCAGTTTCGTTTGCAACAACCATTTGAGATTCGTTACTTACAGTACTTTCGCAAAATACAGATGGAACATTTTTTTCTTTAACTAGTGAGATTGTTCTTGCCATTCTTTTGGGAGTAATTTGACTCTCAGCATTAACTGGCCACAAATAAACTTCCTCTAATCCATAATCATTTGTTAGATACGAAAAAGCACCTTCACAAGTTACTAGATACCTCCTGTCTTTATTTAAGTTATTAATAAAAAGTGAGAATTCTTTATCTATTTTAGATAGTTTGTCTTTATAAATTTTTCCATTTTCTTCAAATAATGTCCTTTTGGATGGCCTCAATTCTGATAAAGAATCCACGAGAATATCTACGTATAGGATTCCTCTTTTTGGAGAAATCCAGGCATGAGGATTGGGTTTCCCTTTATAAAAATCTTCACTGATAAAAATAGGATCCAAATCTTCCGCGACAGTAATTCTTTTAACTTTTAAATTAGAAACAAATTTTTCAGCCCATAATTCAAATCCAAATCCATTATCAATAAAAACAAAAGCATTAGAGGCATTTACCAAATCGCTTGGAGTTGGTTGGTAGCCATGAACTTCAACTCCAGGTTTCGTTATTGATCTAACAATAAATTCATCTTTAGCGACATTGCTAATTATATCCGCCAAAACAGTGAAACTTGCGAGTATTACTTCTTTAGTTTCATTTTTATTTGATATTCTCTTACATGAGCCTGAAGCGATAGAAAGCAGAAGTATCAAACTTAAAAAAAAAATATTTTTTTTCATATTTAAAATCCATCCCACGATTATGAATTAAAAGATAGTTTCATAAGTGGTTTTCTAAGATCAGAAATAAATCCTTTCCAATTAATTTTTTCTTTTTCAAAAGCTTCTTCAACAATTTTCTCAGAATTTTTCTTTATAAAATCCAAATCAGGTTCTTCTACTCCTTTTGTTATTGCCATAAAATCAGCCAAAGAACTTGATACTACTCTTGTTAAGTATGCAGCGCTGACAGCCTGAAATGTTCCAGAGACAAGCCAATTTGGGCCATGTAATTTTGTTATGCCAATTAGAGTCTGACCACTCCATTCAATAACTCCTTGAGCAATTGCAGTCTTTAAAATCTCTTTGGATACTTTATCTAAAATTTCAGGAGACCAATTACATCCCCATATAGACTTAATTTCTTTAATCATTAAAGAATTTAATACTGTCATTGCCATAACATCAATTGATGGGATAGGAGATAAGAAAACAGTTGTTGCGACAAGAATTTGATTTTTTCTTTGTATACCTTTTAACTGCATTCTTCTTATACCTTCAATTTCAGATTGCCAGGCAGCATGAAGTTCTTTCAAAAGCCTTTTTTTTGTATTTTCAATATTTTTAGATGAACTTATGAAAAACTTCCTTAAAGAAAAAGGGATATTTGTTATTTCACTCTTATTCACATCAAAAGTAATAATTTTGTTTATAAAGTCACTTGAAATTTGAGACTTTAGGTCTTCTATCTGATTTTTGGCTTCTATTTGGTTGGAAGTTAATGCCACCAACCAGATTGGCATATTTTTAGGAAACTTTTCCAGCCACAAAAAATCATATGCTGACAAAGGCAAGTTTATAAAATACAAGATTGCATCACTCTTCAAAGCTTCTTCTGGAATAACTTGAGAAGAATTGTATTTAGGCAGTTCTTCGAATAAATCAAAGTCAAACTTATTTGCTTTGAAATTACTTTTCAAAAGAGATTGAAAACTTTGATAATCTTTTTGTCCAATGCAACTTATTTTTTCTTTTTTACATCTATTAAGTATAGATTCAAGTGTTTTCTGTCTTTTTGAATTCTGTTTTTCTAATTCATTTTTTGATTCAAGTTCTTCAAAAAAATTTAAATCTTCATTACATAGATTTATCCAACCATCTAAATTATTTGGCTCATTAAATTTAGGCTTATCATTTTTCAAGTAAAAATATCCTCCCAAACACAACGCAAAAAATCCTATTGAGCCTCCTGCAAAATGAATTAAGTCACTGACAAACCATTCCCCAAAACCTAACAATAATAAAATGATAAGAAGATTTTTTTTTGGAAACTTTATGAAATCCTTTAAAAGGTTCTCTTTACTAATATCAAACACAATACTTTATTTTTCTAATTTTATTTTAGTGCAAGTTGTGAATGAGAAAAGCAAAATTTCATAAGTCGTTAATCAAAAGATAAAAATTTAAGTCTTTTAAAAAGACTTATTGCATAACAAGATGCTAAGTTAATAGACTATTTAAATAACTTAAGAAACATTAAGATGTCTAATTCAAATTTCAGCAATAATCCTGGACAAGAAAATTACAGAGGTCGTTCTAACAATGAAAGATCTAATTTCAGAGATAGATCGGGCGGCAGAAGAGATGGAGGAGGATTCCGAATAAGATTGAGTGATAACGAAATGAAAGCTGTTAAATCAATACAAGAGGCCTTTCAATTAAGATCTACCGTTGCAGTTCTGGGTTTCTCTGTTAGAACACTTAGCGATATGATCAAAGACGAAAAATTGATTGAATCAATCAAAGAATATGCAAAAAATAATAAAAACTCTTCTCCGAGTAGACAATCACAAAATTCTTATGAAGAAAAGACAACAACAGCACCTGACCCTTTTGCAAGACCTGTAAAAGGTACATTAACTGAAGAGATCCAATCTAGCGAAGTAGAAGAGGATGGCAAATAAAAGAAGAATTCTTTCGGGAGTTCAACCAACTGGTGATTTACATATTGGGAATTGGCTTGGGGCCATAAATAATTGGGTTACGCTTCAAGAGCAATATGAAACATTTCTATGTGTAGTTGATTTGCACGCAATAACAGCCTCATATAATCCCAAAGAATTATCTAAAAACACCATCTCTACAGCGGCTTTGTACGTCGCTTGTGGGATAGATCCAAATATATGTTCAATTTTTGTCCAAAGTCAGATTTCAGCGCATTCAGAACTTTGTTGGATATTAAATTGCATGACCCCAATAAATTGGATGGAAAGAATGATTCAATTCAAAGAAAAATCCATACAACAAGGTAATAATGTATCTATTGGATTATTTGACTATCCGATCCTAATGGCTGCAGACATCCTCCTTTATGATGCTGACTTCGTTCCAGTAGGTGAGGATCAAAAACAACATCTTGAACTTGCAAGAGATATTGCACAACAAAGAATTAATGCCAGATTTAGTAAGGATAAAAATATTTTAAAAATCCCTCAACCAATCATCATGAAGAATGGTTCAAAAATAATGAGTCTAATTGATGGTTCAAAAAAGATGAGTAAAAGTGATCCTAATGAGGGCAGTCGCATTAACTTATTAGATCCTCCTGAAATAATCACAAAAAAAATTAAAAGAGCAAAAAGTGACAGTTCTATTGGAATTGAATTTAACAACCCTGAGAGACCAGAATCTAAAAATCTTTTAATGATTTATTCAATATTATCTGGCAAAGAAATTTCTCAATGTGAAAATGATTTCTCAGAGACTGGATGGGGGACATTTAAAAAATTAATTACCGAACAACTTATTGAATCACTAGAACCTATTCAGAAAAAATATAAATTATTAATTAATGATCCCTATCAACTAAATAAAATCCTTAATGAAGGGAAAGAAAAAGCTGAAGATTTAGCTAATCAGACTTTAAAAAGAGTTAAATCTAAATTGGGATTTTTTGAAATGGAGAAATAAATTATGCCAATAATTACCTTGCCTGATGGTTCAAAAAAGGTTTACGAAAAATCTGTAACTATTCTAGAAATTGCTCAAAGTATAGGCACTGGATTAGCTAAAGCAACAATTGCTGGGAAAGTAAATGATGTTCTTATTGATGCAACTCTGCCAATAAATAGAGATTCCAAAGTTGTAATAATCACATCAAAAGATCAAGAAGGAATTGAAATAATAAGACATTCCTTTGCTCACCTTATTGGTCATGCGGTAAAACAAATTTATCCTAATATTAAAATGGCAATTGGGCCTGTAATTGAAGATGGTTTTTATTATGATATTTATTCTGAATTCAGGTTTACTCCAGAAGATTTAATAAAAATCGAAAATAGAATTAATAAATTAATAAAAACAAACTATGACATTGAAATTTTACAAGTTTCTAAACAAGAGGCAATTAAAACTTTTGAAGAAAGAGATGAGACTTTTAAATTACGAATAATTGAAGAAATTTCTGAAGAAGGTCTCATCAATTTGTACAAACACGAAGAATATATCGACATGTGTAGAGGGCCTCACGTCCCCAACACAAGACATTTAAGACACTTTAAATTACTTAAATTATCAGGTTCATACTGGAGAGGTAATAGTGAGAATGAATCATTGCAGAGAATATATGGAACTGCATGGGCTAAAGAAAAAGAACTCAAAGATTATTTAACAAGAATTGAAGAGGCGGAAAAAAGAGATCATAGAAAACTTGGAAAAAAACATTCACTATTTCATATACAAGAAGAATCTCCAGGCATGATTTTTTGGCATCCAAATGGATGGACAATCTACCAGGTCCTTGAAAAATACATAAGAGGAATACTTAAAAAAAGTGATTATTTAGAAATTAAAACCCCACAAGCTGTTGATAAATCTCTTTGGGAAAAATCCGGTCATTGGGAAAAGTTTAGGGACGATATGTTCACTACTGCATCAGAAAATCGAACATATGCAATTAAACCAATGAATTGTCCATGCCATATTCAAGTATTTAATCAAGGTTTAAAAAGTTATAAGGATTTACCTATTCGTCTTGCTGAATTTGGTTCTTGTCACAGAAATGAGCCCTCTGGTGCACTACACGGCTTAATGAGAGTGAGAAACTTTACTCAAGATGATGCACACATATTCTGCACAGAAGAGCAAATTCAAGAAGAGGTATCTACTTTTATAGATCTTGTTTTCGAAGTTTATAAAACTTTTGGTTTTGATGAAATAATTATCAAATTGTCAACTCGTCCTGAAAAAAGGGTAGGTAGTGAAGAGATTTGGGATAAATCAGAAGAGGCTCTTACCAAAGCCCTCGATAATAAGAATCTAAAATGGGAACTACAACCTGGAGAAGGTGCTTTTTATGGGCCAAAAATAGAATTCTCGTTAAAAGATTGTCTTAATAGAGTTTGGCAATGCGGGACTATTCAGGTTGATTTCTCAATGCCTATTAGGTTGGATGCAACTTATGTAGATATTGATAATGAAAAAAGAAACCCGGTTATGTTACATAGAGCAATTTTAGGATCATTTGAGAGATTTATCGGAATCTTAATTGAACAATATGAGGCAAAATTCCCAATTTGGCTTGCACCTTATCAAATAATTTTATTGAGCATTACCGATAGAAATATTGAAAAGTGTTTAAGGTTTAATGAATTAATAAGTGATAAAGGTTACCGCTCAAAAGTTGACATAAGGAATGAAAAGATAGGATATAAAATAAGAGAGGCAACTCTCGGGAGAGTTCCCTTAATTGGAGTTATTGGAGATAAAGAAGAGGAAATTGATTCTATCGCTTTAAGAGCTTTAGATGGAACAAATTTAGGAATTTTCAATTTACCAAATCTATACAAATTAATGGATGAACTAATAGAAAAAAAAGGGAGAACCGAATAATTTTAATAAGATGAATTTTCTCGCATGTGATCTAGGAGGCACTAAGGTTCTATTGGGCATATTTGAAAAAGTAAAAAATGATGATTCGCCTAAGTTAATATTTAGAAAGAAATATTTATCTTCAGAATGGGGTTCTTTTGAACTAATCCTAGAAGATTTTCTCAAAAATGAATGCAAAAATATTACTTATCCTTCTTCTGCATGTTTCGCTGTAGCTGGTCCTTTATCTAACAACAAAGCAAAAATCATTAACTTGTCATGGAATATTTCTGGAAATGCTTTACAGAATAAATTTAATTTTAAAAGCTGCGAGCTAATAAATGATTTCGCAGTTCAAATTTATGGAATACCTTATTTAAAAAAAAATCAATATTCTACCATCCAAAATGGATGCCACTCTGAAGGTGCTAATAATGATTTGCATGCCATTGTGGGAGCGGGGACTGGTTTGGGCATTGCAAGAGGAATAATATCAGGGGAAAAGGTACAAGTTTTAGCTAGTGAAGGTGGTCATGTTGAGTACTCGCCAAAGTCAAAATTAGAATGGGATTTAAAAATTTGGCTTAAGAATTACCTAAAAGTTGAAAGGATATCTTGTGAAAGAATTGTTAGCGGCACTGGTTTATCAAGAATTGCCGAATGGAGACTAAGCAAACCTGATGCCCAAAACCACCCTCTACAACAATATTTAAAAAAAATAAAAATTTTTGATACTGCAAGAAAAGAACTACCTGAAAAAATTTGTAATCTTTCTAAAGAAGGGGATCAAATAATGATTGAAGTTGAGAGAATTTGGTTAGGCGCTTATGCCTCTTTATTGGGAGATATTGCTCTTCAAGAATTATGCTTTGGCGGGTTGTGGATTTCTGGAGGAACTGCATCAAAACATTTCAAAAACTTTAAATCAGATTTATTTATGAAACAATTTTTCGACAAGGGAAGATTAAAAGATATTCTTAAAACAATACCTATGAGAGTAATTTTAGATGAAGAGTTTGGACTTTTTAGTGCCGCCTGCAGAGCAAAAATGCTTTTAAAAACTTAGTAACAAATATGTCTATTCCTGAAGTAGGTAAAAAAATAAGGGTGACGGTGCCTTCCACAACTGCTAATTTAGGTCCTGGATTCGATTGTCTTGGAGCAGCATTAGATTTGTATAATGAGTTTATTTTTACAAGAATTGATGGGGGTGGAGATAGATTTGATTTAATAATGGAAAGCACAGATGGTAATCATTTAAGAGGAGGACCTGAAAACTTAGTTTTTAGAGCAGCTCAGAAAGTATGGGAGAGCGCAAATATGGATCCTTTTGCACTTGAAGCGAGAGTTAAGTTGGCAGTGCCGCCTGCACGTGGACTTGGAAGTAGTGCTACAGCAATAGTTGCTGGGCTAATCGGAGCAAATGCAATCATGAACTCTCCATTGTCCAAAGAAAAACTCCTTGAACTTGCCATTGATATAGAAGGTCATCCTGATAATGTTGTTCCCTCTCTTCTGGGTGGGCTTTGTTTGACAGCTAGGTCTTCTTCTCATAGATGGAGAATAATTAGATGTGATTGGCACGATTCAATTAAAGCTGTTGTAGCAATACCTGCAATTCGTCTAAGCACAAGTGAAGCAAGAAAGGTTATGCCTAAGAATGTACCTATATCTGATGCAGTGATAAATATGGGAGCACTTACTTTATTATTAAATGGCTTAAAAGCAGGAAATGAGGAACTTATTAAAGAGGGAATGTTTGATAAGCTACATGAACCCTACAGATGGAAACTTATTAAGGGCGGTATAGATGTCAAAGATGCCGCACTTAATGCAGGGGCTCTAGGATGCGCAATTAGTGGGGCAGGACCAAGTATCTTAGCTTTGTGTAAAAAAGAAAATGGCAAAAACGTCAGTCAAGCCATGGTAAAAGCATGGGAGAAGTCAGGTGTAGCTAGCAGAGCACCTTTTTTAAACGTTCAAACAATAGGGAGTCAATTTAGCACTATCTCTGGTAAGTAGTTTTACTTAGGCATTTTTAATGTTATAGTCTCAAGCTAGTACAACTTCAACTAGAATAAAAAAATTATTCATTACGTAAATGAATTTAGAATCTTTTCCTTGGCTATCATCTATTGTTTTACTGCCTACTATTGGGGCATTAATAATGCCTTTCTTGAGTGCAAAAGAAGGAGAAGATAATACACTTCCTAGAAATATTTCATTAAGTTTTTTATTTATAGATTTTTTACTAATAATCGGCGTCCTTTTTCAAAAATTTAATACTTCAGATAGCTCTTTGCAATTAGTAGAAAGAGCTTCCTGGTTACCGGCAATTGGCTTAGAGTGGTCTCTTGGTGTAGACGGTTTATCTGCTCCTTTAGTAGCTCTGAGTGGGTTAATTACATTTTTATCAGCTGCCGCAAGTTGGAAAATCAAGAAAAAATCTAATCTATATTTTGCTCTTTTATTAGTCCAAGCGTCAGCACAGGCACTAGTTTTCCTTTCTCAAGATTTCCTATTATTTTTCTTAGCATGGGAACTTGAATTAGTTCCCGTATATCTTCTTATTGCGATTTGGGGAGGTAAAAAGAAATTATATGCGGCCACAAAATTTATTCTTTATACAGCTTTAGCTTCCTTATTAATACTTATAAGTGGGTTAGCACTTGCTTTGAGTGGTGATACCTTTACTTTAAATATCACTGATTTAACCAATAAACATGTAACAGGCAGCTTAGCTTTATTATCTTATTTAGGATTTTTAATTGGTTTTGGAGTAAAACTTCCTATCTTTCCATTACATACTTGGTTACCCGATGCACATGGAGAGGCTAATGCACCAGTCTCAATGTTACTCGCTGGAATACTCTTAAAAATGGGAGGCTACGCTCTCTTAAGATTCAATGTTCAAATACTACCTGAAGTACATCTTCAAATTGCACCTGCTTTAATTATTCTTGGAATTATCAACATAATTTACGGAGCACTTAATGCATTTGCACAAGATAATGTTAAAAGGAGAATTGCATGTAGTTCAGTAAGTCATATGGGTTTTGTTCTGTTAGGGATTGGAGCAGTAGATGCTCTAGGGATAAGCGGAGCAATGCTACAAATGATCAGTCACGGACTTATAGCTGCAGCTATGTTCTTTGTTACGGGCTCATTCTATGAAAGAACAAATACTCTTTCTATACCAAATATGGGAGGTTTAGCAAAGGTCTTGCCAATAACTTTTGCTTTTTTCTTAGCGAGCTCTTTGGCCTCTCTAGCACTACCTGGGATGAGCGGTTTTATAAGTGAAATAACTGTATTTTTAGGTATCACTAGTCAAGAAGGATTTAGCTCTATCTTTAGATCAATCACGATTCTAATTGCAGCTATAGGTTTAGTTCTGACTCCAATATATCTATTGTCAATGTGTAGGAGAGTATTCTTTGGCCCTAGAATTCCTGCACTAGCTACAGTTAAAGAGATGAATGGTAGAGAATTGACTATTGGTTTCAGTTTATTATTGCCTACTTTGGTGATAGGTTTTTGGCCGAAAGTCGCCATAAATTTATATGAATCTTCAACCAATGCTCTCAGTCAGCAGCTGACATTAGCTAAGTTAGTAGGAATTATCCCATCTATAGCTAATTAATTTTTTTCATAAATGGACACATCAATTTTTAAATATGGAGAATTACCAGAATTTAAAAGATTTACTCCCGAAAACATAAGTAAACAATTTCCAGTAGTACTAGAAAAGATAGCTGAAGACTTTAAAAAAATAGAGAAAAATTTATCTGATTATCTGACTCAAAATGATTTAAATTGGGA
>CACGAJ010000002.1 GCA_902570945.1 uncultured Synechococcaceae cyanobacterium | reverse complement strand
ATACTTCTTATAAGAAACCTATAAATTTAGGTATGGATTTTATTGGGGGAAATGAACTAAGAATAGAGAGAGTTTGTGAAGAAGAATGTTCTAATTATTCCGCTGATTCAGTTTTAGAAAAGTTAAGAGAGGTTTCTATAAATAAAAATGTTTTAAATAATATTAAATTACAATTCCAAAATAATAATAAATTAATTTCAATAAGAACCCCTTATTTGAGTATAGAAGAATCAAATAATCTTATTAATAATCTTGATAGTATTGTTGGGCCTCTTAATTATGAGAGTAAGGATTCAAGATTAATAGGTCCAAAGCTTGGGAAAAGATTACTAACTAATTGCGTTACTTCATTGTTAGTTTCTTTATTTGCAATATCTTTATATATAACAATTAGATTTGATAAAAAATATGCATTATTTGCACTATTAGCTTTATTCCATGATTTAGTAATTGTTTTCGGTTTATTTTCCTGGTTGGGAATTATATTATCTGTCGAGGTAAATAGTTTATTTGCTGTGTCATTGTTAACTATTGCCGGTTATTCTGTAAATGATACTGTTGTCATATTTGATAGAATTCGTGAGAACTTAAAATCAAAGAAAGAAGGATATAACGAAACTATTCAATTATCAGTTAATGAATCATTTAGGAGAACAACGTTTACCAGTATTACAACCCTTTTCCCTTTATTAAGCATAATTTTGTTTGGATCTTACTCACTATTTTGGTTCTCGGTTTCCTTGTCATTGGGCATTTTAATTGGAAGCTATTCAAGTATTTTATTGGCTCCATCTCTTTTGCTTAAAGATTAACCATTAACTGAAAATTTATGAAATTGAATTACTATTTGATAATTTTATTTTCTTTAGTTTTAATTGATCTTTCTGATGAAATAAGAATATTATTTGATCATTTTACTTTTATTGCACTACAACATGCTTTTGCTGATCATCTCTTAGCATTCTTTATACTTTTTTCATATCCATATTTGTATAAAAAATTAAAGAAGTAATATACTAAATATCCTTAATTGTTTCTTTTATTAAAACCTGAATAATTACAGCAAGAGGAAGAGAAAGGATTAAACCTAATGGTCCAAAAATAAATGTAAATCCAAATTGTGATATTAAGGTTAAACCAGGAAGTAAATTCGTTTTTTTCTTCATTATTGAGGGCATTATTATATAGCTCTCAATATTTTGAATAATTATATATGCTCCTAAAACTGCTAATGGTTTCCAAAAATTATCTAATAAAGCAATAGAAATTGGGAAAATACCGCTAATTACTGGACCTATATTTGGAATTATATTTAAAACCATCGCTATTAAGGCATTAGATACAACATATTTGACATCTAATATCGATAAAACTATTAAAGATAAAGTACCTACTGATAATGAGCTTATGACCATTGAAAAGGTCCAGTTTGATAATGCAAGATTGCATTTGTCCAGAATATTTCTAAATTTATTTCGATAATTTTTTGGTATTAATAGAAGTATATTTTCTTTATATTGTTTTGGTTCAATAGTTATCATCAAACTTACTGCTAACACAAAAATTGTTTTTAAGAGTCCCGATCCAAGGTTCCCAGCTAAATTAATTATATTCTTGAAACTTTCCTGAACGGCTTTTGCAATCGTTGCAGTATCTGGTATTGATACTACATTATTTATAAGATTGAAAACATCTATAACATTTTCTGATTCATTGCCATAAAAGAAACTGTTAAACTTGTTCAGATATGTATTAAGTAAAATATTAACTTTTGATAACCCATTTGGAATATCAACTAATATTTCATTAAATTCTTTTATAAAAGGAGGTAAGACAAGTATAAAGATTGAAAATACGACTACCGATATTACTACTAATACAAATAATAAAGCTAATGGTCTTGGAATTTTAAGAACTTTTTGTGCTTGATTACAAAGATTACATACAATATTTGCAATTACTAAAGAAAATACAATTAAAAGTAGAAAATCTCTTAAAGTCCATATTATTAAAGATGCTATTAAAATTACTGTTAATTTAAAATATGGTTGACTACCCAATTTAAAAAAACTCTAATTCTTCTCAGAATATCCTAATCCATTAGATTTAGCATAACTATTTGCAAATCTCATGAATCTATCAAAATCTGATGTGCTTCTCCAAACATAAACAGCTTCCAAAAATATGGGAGATCCATCCACAAACTTTACTTTAACTTCTTTCGTTAATAGTTCACCTTCACTATCTATCATACGCATTCCTGTTATTTCACCATCAGTTATTGATGATAATGCTTGAGGTTTCTCGAACATAAATAATGCTTGACCAGTTGTACCATCTTTACTCCTAGTGAGTCTTATTTCAGGCACTACAGGTTCATCAGTTCCCTCATAAAATTGTATTTTTGCAGTTTTATTTGCTGTCATAAAATTCACTTAATAATTTTTTATCTTAGGAAATATTTTTCACATTCGTTTGTAATTATTTTATAAAACATTATTTATTAACTCTAGAATACTTTTATCATATTTTTTGTCAGTTAAATCTAATAACTTTATATTTGTTTTGCCAACCTTTTCATATTCATAACATTTGTCGTAATAATCTAGAACTGATTTGCAAACTAAGTCCCATTTCTCATTATCAATTGATTCTAGAGCTTTTTTTGTTCTTTGCGGTCCTAATCTTTTTTTTATCCTTAATACAGATTCTTTGAGTTCCTCTTTCTTATAAACACTATAAGTATTTATCAACTCATCTAACCTGTTAGTTTCGCTTCTTAAAATTTCAATTCTCCTAGAATATTTCATCTGTTTGTAGAATTCATGAGGAATTTTGCATTTACCAATATTTGCACTTTCAGCTTCAACAAAAATATTATTTGAAAATTTATAAGAATTTAATTTTTCTGCAATTATATTTTCAAATTGTTCATTTGAAGGTTGTTCTTTCATTCCTAAACCTCCAAATGTACTACCTCTATGACAAGCAAATCCCTCAAGATCAATAGTTTGATATTTATATTTCTCTAGTAATGATAATAATCTTGTCTTCCCTGTTCCTGTTTTTCCTCCTATGACTACTATATTGAACTTTTTTGTGAAACTATTTAATACCCATCTTCTATATATTTTGTATCCTCCCTTAAGTGTTATTGGATTTAAATTGTATTTTTCTAGTAGCCAAGCAATGCTTTGTGAACGCATTCCTCCTCTAGAGCAATATATTCTGATAAAAAATTCATTATTTTTATTTGAAATAGTTTTATAAGAATCAATACTCATGAATAAATTATCAAGAAGTAATTCTATTTTTTGTTCGAAAAAATTTAATCCCTGTATGACTGCTTTTTTTCTTCCTTCTTTTTTATAAATCGTGCCAATTATGGATCTCTCATCATTATCAAATAGCGGAATGTTAATAGAATTAGGCAAGTGTCCTTTATAATATTCACTCGGGCTTCTAACATCTATAAGTGGTCCTTTAAAACTTCTAAATTTCTCTAGTTCTTTTCTTTTGAAATACATGGATAGTTTTTATTTTTTAGATTAATTTTTTTAAAATGAATAACAAAGAACAAGATAACTATAATAATGCTACATTAAATCTGATAGAAAAATTTGTAGATTCCAATCAAAGAAAAAGAATAAATTCATTAGCTCAAATAGAATCTGAAGTCGAAAATATTTTTAATATTGGCCCTTCACTTTTTGATATTTTTGATAGTGATGGAGATGACTGGGCTCCTGGCTGGATATTGCAAGTTCTAAAAAAATTTAAGCCTGAATTCTTTGAAAATTCTAAATTTAATAATTGGTTTAATACATATTCAGATATTGATATTAATTATGAAGATTTGCAATTGATGTTGGTTGAACAAAAATTTGAAGAGGCAGATAGATTAACAAGTTCCTATTTACGAAAATTAGCTGGAACATTAGCGGAAAAACGTGGATATGTTTTCTACAGTGAAGTTAAGAATATGTCAGGTAAAGATCTAGAAACAATAGATAGATTATGGACTATTTATTCTAATGGTAGATTTGGATTCTCAATTCAGGCAAAGATTTTAAAATCAGTAGGGAAAAAATATGAATTAATGTGGCCAAAAATAGGTTGGAAAAAAGAGGGCTTATGGACTAGATATCCTGGATCTTTTTGCTGGTCATTGGATGCTCCTGATGGACATATGCCTTTAATAAATCAACTAAGAGGAGTAAGACTTATGGACTCCATCCTAAGGCATCCTGCTATTGCAGAGAGACATAATAATATTCTTTAAAATAAGGTATTTAATAAGTTAAAATTAAGTTAGTATCAAAATATTATTATGTCCTTATTTCGGGGCAAAAATATTTTAAAAAAATTTTTTAAAAGACCAAAGATTAATTGGTCAAATTATGAATTCGAATCATCATTACAGTTAAATGAATTTGTCGATCAATTATTAGAACCTATTAAAAATTCTCAATCAAGCTATCTTATAAAACTCGGTTTACATGAAGCTCTAGTTAACGCAGTAAAACATGGAAATAAATTAGATCCTAAAAAAAATATTAGAGTAAGAAGAATAATTACTCCTAATTGGTGTGTTTGGCAAATTCAAGATCAAGGTAATGGTTTAGAAATAAATAAAAGAGACTACAAACTCCCAAAAAAAATAAGTAGTGTAAATGGCCGTGGCCTATACATTATTAATGAATGTTTTGATGATATTAGATGGAGTAGTAAAGGTAATAGACTTCAGTTGGCTTTAAAAAGGTGATTTTTACTAGGGCAAGGTTGATCTACGTTAATTTCTTTTAACCATTTAATACTTTCTTCTATATACTCAATAGTTTCCTTCTCATTACAAGAAATAAGTAAATGGCATAACCCAGCCGAAATAAGTTCTGCAGATCTTTTATATTTATTTCCTTTATATTTATGCCATGTAGAATGATCAATCTTTAATTTGTCATTAAGACTTTGAACAAGCTGAATAGTATCTTTATCCCAATAGGTCATAGAAGTTTTTATTTACTTTACAGCAGACCATACTTTGGTCATAAAAAAGGAATTTGATCTTACATCTTTAAATCCTACTTCCTCTATTTTAGAATCTATATCCTCTTTTATGTAATCACAATAAAAAGGCTCATGAAAAGACTTATAGAAGTTTTCCATTACGGATGTAAAGTCAGGTGAATCACTTATTTGAATTGAATCAGCTAATACTAATATCCCCCCAGGTTCAAGAACTCTAAAAAATTCATTCAATACTTTAGCTCTAATTGTTCTAGGTAATTCATGAAACAAATAAACACATGAAATACATTGAAAACTTTCATTTTCAAAAGGTAATTCTTCTGCATTAGCTTTTATTAATTCAATTAAATCACCTTCTAAATCTGAAATATATCTACTGGCTTCTTTTAAATATGAATCAGATAAATCAATTCCTGTAATTTTTTCTTTAGGAAATGCTGCTCTTAATTGTTTTAACGTCCTACCTGATCCAGTAGCCACATCTAGAATTTTTATAGAACTTTTTTTCCTATCGCTAAAAATTTCAAGTCCATCTTTTATTGGCTTAATTATTCTTCTCCTCATTGAGTCAGCACTTCCATTGAAGAGTATCTCAACTTGTAGGTCATAAATGCTAGCTGAAAAATCTGATAAATAACCATCTGTTTGATGATGAAAATTTCTCAAGTAATATTGAGGATAATTATCTTTATCAATTGATTTTGGTAGATCATCAAAGTTTTGTTTTCTGCGTCTATCCCATGTATTGGGCATATCGAGCCAAATTTTAGGGTATTGAGTTAGATATCTAAGCCATGGCTCGTCAAACAATAATTTTTTTGGGTATATATTTTTTTCTGCATCATTCCAATCTTCTTCTCTTAAGATATCCATTGAATTTTGGATTTGGATTAGAAGATCCTTATCTATAGAAAAGTTATCAAGCTTCGAATCGGGAAGAATAAAATTCATTAATCTTGAACTGATCTGCTTGTGAGCAAAACCTGCTATGCTTTTGCTTTGTTGTAGCGTTTTATAAGCAATTTTTGAAATAGATTCCCTAGCCATTTTTCAATTTATATATCTATATTCCAACAAAAAAAAAATCAATTTGAGAATATTTTGTGATATTTCTCAAATTGATTAATTAAAACTAAAGTGATCTCTTAATTATGCATCGTAATACATGAAGAATTCATGTGGATGAGGCCTTTGTCTTAGTTGTTGTACCTCTTCATATTTTATATCGATAAAGTTGTCAATAAAATCTTCAGTAAATACTCCACCTGCTAATAGATAATCCTTATCTGCTTTTAGCGCATTAAGTGAGTCATTTAGAGATGAAGGTACTGTATCAATTTTTGCAAGTTCATCAGCTGGAAGTTCAAATAAATCTACATCTACTCCATCACCAGGATCAATTTGATTTTTAATTCCATCAATACCAGCAAGCATCATTACAGAAAATGCTAAGTAGGGATTTGCAAGTGCATCACCTGATCTAAATTCTAATCTTTTTGCTTTAGGGCTTGGACCTGTTAAAGGTATTCTTACTGCAGCTGATCTATTACCCTCAGAATAAACTAGATTTACAGGTGCTTCAAATCCTGGAACCAATCTTTTATAACTATTGGTAGTTGGATTAGTAAATGCTAGAAATGAGGGGGCATGTTTAAGTATACCTCCGATGTACCATCTAGCTGTTTGAGATAAATTAGCGTATGCTCCTTCACCAAAGAATAGTGGCTGACCACTCTTCCATAAACTTTGGTGAACGTGCATTCCGGTTCCATTATCGTTGAATACAGGTTTAGGCATAAATGTTGCAGTTTTTCCATATTTCTTTGCAACGTTCCTAACAACATATTTGTAAGTCATAACGTTATCAGCAGAATTTATTAACGAATCAAATTTCATCCCAAGTTCGTGTTGGCCAGCACCTGCAACTTCATGATGATGTTTTTCAGTGGGAATACCTAATTCACCCATTAAAAGAAGCATTTCAGATCTAATATCTTGAGCAGTATCATTTGGTGCAACAGGAAAATAACCCTCTTTATATTGAATTTTATAACCTAGATTTCCTCCCTCTTCTGTTCTTCCTGTATTCCATGGGGCTTCAATGGTATCGACACTGTAAAAACAAGATCCCTCTTTTGAGTCATATCTCACGTCATCAAAAAGGAAAAACTCTGGTTCAGGACCAAAGAATGCTGTATCAGCTATTCCAGTAGATTCTAAATATTTTAAAGCTTTTTGAGCTAAAGCTCTTGGACATCTATCATAAGGCTCTCCACTTCTAGGTTCTTGTATAGAGCAAATCATACTTAGAGTCTTATGTTTATAAAAAGGATCAATCCAAGCTGTACTTGCATCAGGAACCATCGACATATCTGATGCATTGATTGCTTTCCAACCTCTTATGGATGAACCATCAAAGGCAAGGCCTTCAGTAAATGAATCCTCTTCAATCATGTCAGATGTAAGAGTTAAATGCTGCCATTTTCCATGAATGTCTGTGAATTTTAAATCGATGAGTTCAATACCTTCATCTTTAATCTGACTTAAAACTTCTTGTGGAGACTTAGACATAACTTTTGTAATACCTTCTATGAAATTAATAACTTGGTGATTCTAATTATGTATCAAAGATAACTTTTTTCAAGACTTGATGACTTCTTTCAGTGTTTCAAGTCATAAGTTTAATAATTGTTTACTTAAATATTTAAATTGATTGAATTTCTTTAAATAATTATCGCTTATGTGGCGATATTAGACTAATTTAAAAGTAATTGAATGTAATGCTTTGACGGAAGCAAAACTTATTTCGACTTTAAACGAAGAGAATTTATCTCATTTCTCAAAGACTTATGTTCCCTCTAGACTTTTATTAGGTCCTGGTCCTTCAAATGCTCATCCTGAAGTATTAAATGCTCTTTCTCTAAATCCAATAGGACATTTAGATGAAGCATACATATCGCTTATGTCTGATGTTCAAAAACTTCTAAGATATACATTTCAGTGTAATAATCGTCTTACTCTTCCAATGAGTGGTACTGGAAGTGCCGCAATGGAAGCTTCCATAGCTAATTTTATAGAAGAGGGAGAAAAAATTTTAATTGCTAAAAAGGGATATTTTGGAGAAAGATTAGTTGATATGGCAACAAGATATAAAGCTAATGTTTCTGTTATGGAGAAACCATGGGGTGAAGCTTTTTCTTATGAAGAAATTAAATATGAAATAGAGAATAAAAAACCAGCTATATTCGCTATCGTTCACGCTGAAACTTCGAGTGGTGTTTTACAACCTCTTGATGGGATAGGAGATATATGTAAAAAAAATAATTGCTTGTTTTTAGTTGACGCAGTAACTTCACTTGGTGCTTTAGAACTTTTGATAGATGAATGGAATATTGATTTAGCCTACAGTTGTAGCCAAAAGGGTTTAAGTTGCCCACCTGGATTAAGTCCTTTTACAATGAACAAAAGAGCTGAAGAAAAACTAAGATCTAGAAAAACAAAAGTCCCAAATTGGTATTTAGATTTATCTCTTTTGAATAAATATTGGGGTTCTGATCGTGTTTACCATCATACAGCGCCTGTTAATATGAATTTTGCTATTCGTGAAGGTTTACGATTAATTGCAAATGAAGGTTTAGAGAATGTTTGGAATAGGCACAATACTAATGCAAAGAAACTATGGAGTGGTTTAGAAAGTCTAGGCATGGAGTTACACGTATCTAAAAATTATCGATTGCCAACTCTCACAACAGTTAAGATTCCACCCGCAGTAGATGGTGATGGATTTAGAAATCATCTTTTACGAAACTTTGGTATTGAAATAGGAAATGGACTTGGCGAATTGTCTGGTAAGGTGTGGCGTATAGGATTAATGGGTTTTAATTCAAGTGAAGATAACGTAAACAGATTACTAAACTTATTTGATACCGAGTTAAAGAAATATTCTATTTTTGAGTCCTCAACTTTTTAAACCATAATTGCAAACTTTTTTTACACTCCTCTTCTAGAATCCCTCCTTCTATTTCCATTTTATGATGAGAACTTTTATGCTTAGATAAGTCAATTGATCCTCCCAATCCACCTCTTTTCTTATCATAAGCACCAAAAACAACTTTACCCATCCTTGCTTGAATAAGTACCGAAGCGCACATGGTACATGGTTCTAAATTTGTGATAATAATACATTCATTAAATCTCCAATCATTTTTTATGAGAGATGCCTGCCTTAATGCCATTATTTCAGCATGTCCTAGTGGATCTTTATTAATATTTCTACTGTTAACACCTCTTCCAATACATCTTCCTCTCTCATCTAAAATTATTGAACAAATTGGTAACTCAATATTCCCTATTTCTTCTGATCTTCTTAATATCAACTTCATCCATTTAGAGTATTCTGGAGATTTTGAATTTTTTGTCCTTTTGTGTTCATTATTATTACTATTTTCATTTTCAAAAATATATCTCATTTATAAATATTAAGAATAAAATTATTAATAGATATCTTATCTGATGACTGAAGACTTAATTAATAAAAAAGATATATACTTTCCTTCTTATTTAGGGACTAACGATAACTTGATTACTCTTCTAAATAGAACAAGCCAAACTCTTTGTAAATGGTTCTCTAATGCAGAAAATTATGGTCCATTACCCTTTGACGAAAATTTTAAGTGCATTATGCCTGGGGAGAAGGGTGATTCTGCTGAAGATTTATTTTCTGAGATTGAATCCCTTTTGACTAATTCATTCAATCCTGTTCATCCTGGCTCTTTAGCTCACCTTGATCCCCCACCTTTAATTTTCTCAATTTTAGGTGATTTAATTGCTGCTGGTTTAAATAACAATCTCCTTGCTTACGAGTTATCTCCAAGTGTAACTTTGCTTGAGAACTCATTATGCAAGTGGTTTGCGAAGAAAATAGGTTTTAATAATTTGTCGGGAGGCATAGCAGCAAGCGGAGGTACTTTAAGTAATTTAAATGCACTTATAGCAGCCAGACATAATGCTGGATTAGGTTCAGATCCTAATTCTGTATTACTTGTAAGTGAAGATGCTCATTCTTCCTTTATTAAATGTACGAGAATTATGGGTCTTGAAGATAGAAATCTAGTCAAGATTAAAACTGATAATACAGGTTGTATGGATATAAATAATCTTAAAAGATCTTTAGATCAATGTTCAATAGAAAATAAAAAAATCTTTGCTATTGTTGCCACATTAGGAACAACAGTAAGAGGAGCAATTGATCCTATTAAGGATATTAGTGATATATGCCAAGATAGGAATATATGGTTACATATCGATGGCTCTATTGGAGGTATTTTTGCTTTAACATCTATTCCAATAGATGGTTTAAACAAAATAAATCAAGCTAATTCCATAACAATAAATCCTCAGAAAATAATTGGTATTACAAAGACATCTTCCTTACTATTAGTTTCTGATATGAGTACTTTAGAAAATACATTTTCTACCGGACTTCCATATATATCATCTAAAGACGATATCTTAAATAGAGGAGAAATAGGCATACAAGGCTCTAGGCCCGCTGAGGTTATAAAACTATGGCTTGGGTTACGTTTTTTAGGTCTGAATGGAATAGAAGATATATTAAAATCATCAATAAAAAGAAAAGATTTTTTCATAGAAAATATTAGGAAAGACAAATTTGAAATATATTCAGGTCCTTTACATATTGTTTCATTCCTACAAAAGGGACTATCACCAAAAGATACAGATTTCTGGACTAAATCAAAAATTAATGAACTAATGAAACATAATTTTATGCTTTCAAGACCAAAATTTAAAGGTAAATATTTTTTAAGGGTCGTCATGGGAAATTACAATACAAAAGAATCTCATATTGAAGAACTTTTGAAAGTTTTAGATGCTTATCAATGAATATAGGTAGATCAAAAATTATTGCAATAATAACGGGGTTTATATCAATAGCAATTTGTATTGCATACTTACTTTTAATAACTATCTTTGATTTCAGAAGTTATCTAAATGATCAATTATCAAGTTTTACCTAGGAAATGGAGGTAAACTTTTATTCGATTTAAAATACTTTCTTATCTCAATTTTTGAAATAGCTTCTTTTACAAAGTTATTTAAAATGTCTTCTCTTTTACTTAATCTGTAGATCTTATCAACAACTTCTTGAATTCCTCCATCTCCCCAATCTTGCCCATTTTTGAAATATTCAACCAAACTTAATCCTACTATTCTTATTAACCACCCTGCCGTAATTGATTGTATCGATTTAGATATTATTATTTTAGTCAAACTTGTAGATAATGTAGTAGAAATAATTGCAAGCCCCCCCTTTAGTATTCCTTGTTTAGCCAATGCACTTAGCAATGATTTCGATAAATCTTTTGCATCTTTTTTAGTAAGTTTTATTTCATATATTTTTGATAATTCCATTATCATCTGGAGGTTGACTGAGGTAGTAGCAAGAAAATCAACAGCCGGAAGTGGATTAACTAGTATTACTCCTCCTGTTATCCACATGTATTTATTAATCAACTTATTTGAAATTAAATATCTTTGTTGCTGTACGAAATTTTTACTTTTAATACCTAACTTATTTGAGCGGAAAAGGATATTATCTGCCAATAACTCTTCCCCATTATTATCAAGCGTTTCAATTATTTCTTTAAATAATGTTCCTACCTCTGGAACTAAATTTAAAGTATCTGATTTTAAATAAGCAGATTTTTGAGGTACTGCAATTGTTTGAACAACTGAAATTTTATTTTTTCTAGCGGAAGTTATTAAAATTATATTTTCTTTTATAAGGTTATTTTCATCTCGAGTCCTTAAATCACATTTATTTAGAACTATTATTATTTTTTTCCCAATTTTTAATAATTCATTAATTAAATAATTTTCGTATTTATTTATATCCTGATCTAACACAAAAAGAACTAAGTCAGAATTCGATGCTTGTATAATTGTTGCTTTTTCTCTTTCTTCTCCTAATTTTGATGGTTCGAATAATCCTGGAGTATCAACTATACTAATATTTCTTTTTAATATTGGGATACGAATTTTGTAACTATTAATTTTCTTTGTTGTACCTATTTTAGCTGATGTTTTTCCGACAATAGTTTTCAATAAAGATCTTGCTATAGATGTTTTTCCTGAGGAACCTGTTCCAAAAAGAGTAACTTTATAATCTCCTGTTTTTAATTGCGACTCTAGTTTATTTTTTTGGTAATTTATCAGTTCAAATTTTATTTTATCGTTAATTTTTTTATTGATATTTTCAATACTTTCTAAACTTATCTTGGCAGCACCATATGTATTTTTGAATGAAAGCGTATTCTTTTTATTTTTGTAGACAACTTTATAAACTATTTTTTTAAATAATTTTTTATCTTTATTATAAAAGATATACATAATTATTAGTATGAATAAAAGCGTATAAATATTTGCTACTCTTATTAACATCAAAAATAAAATATATAAAAATAAAATAAAGATAAAATATTTTATATACTTTAATTTCAAGTAATTCATATTATCGCTTTTTTTTGAATATGGTATATAGTAAAAAAATTAAACCAATATTAATTGAGATATCTGCAATATTAAATACTGGAAAATTTATAAAATTTAAATTTATAAAATCAATTACAAAACCTTTTAATATCCTATCAATTCCATTACCAATAGTTCCGCCAAGAATAAAGCTATAAGCGTAAAGATCAAATGAGTTTGAAATATTTTTCCTTAATATTAAATAAATAAGTATTATTGAACATATAACACTTAAGAGAGATAAAAATATTCTACTACCGCTAAATAAATTAAATGCTGCTCCATAATTTTTTACAAAGTCAAATCTAAATAAATAGAAATCTTTATTTGAAAAAATTTTATAATTATAGGATATTAAATATTTAGTAAACTGATCTACCAGAACAATAAAAAGACTTAATGATAAAAAATATAATTTTGTTTGTATTTTATTAATCATTATTTGTTATATTTTAAACGTTTAATAGGATTTATAAGTAATAGTATTGGAAAAAGCATTAAATAATGATACCCAATTTTGCCTACTGAGTATTTTCCTAGATTATATAAAAATATATTAAATTGATTGTAAAATATAATTTGTATAAAGTTGTATAATATTCCAATTAAATGCATAGCACTAATTGCTAAAAATCCATTTATTAGAAAGTTGCCAACATTCATTTTTTTTCTAGTATTTAATTTATTAATTATTATAATTAATGGATAAATACCTAATAAATATCCAAAGTTTGGAGTAAGCAAATATCCTATTGAACCTCCTTGATGAAAGACTGGAGATATAAATAATCCTAATATTATATATATAGAAAATGCTCTGAAAAGAACTTTTTTATTGAATATAAGTGTTAGTAAAATTATAGTTGGAATTTGCCATGTGATAGGAATCTCAAGGCTATTACTAGATTTATCGATAAATGGAAATGGAATATAAACAGGTATCATTGTTGTTATTACTAGTGATTGAAGACTCACTAGAATCTCAATTAATTTATATAAATTGAGCATGATTATGAATTTAATTTATAAACTTCTTAATGCAACAATTGGATCTAATTTAGAAGCTCTTTTTGCGGGTAAAACGCCAAATATTAAACCTATTGATCCTGAAATAATCATGGTAGAAAAAGTTGTAGTAAATCCTACAGATGCAGGGAGTGGTGTAATCAGAGATAAAAGAAAAACACCTGATAAACCAGTTGTTGTTCCTATTAATCCTCCAATCGTGGATAAAATCAATGCTTCAATTAAAAATTGAATTAAAATATCTGATTGTTTAGCTCCTATTGCTTTTCTAAGACCAATCTCTTCTGTCCTTTCGCTAACAGAAACAAGCATAATATTCATTATTCCTATTCCTCCTACTACTAGAGATACTGCACCTATACCTGCCAAAAGAAATGTAAGACCACTTGTAATATTAGTTACTATGTTTAAAGCATCTTCTTGTGACCTAACAGCAAAGTCATCATCTCTTATTATTTTATGTCTTTGCCTTAATAAGTTAGTAATTTGAAATTTAGCAGCACTAGTTGCATCTTTATTTATAGCTTCCACACTTATGAAACTTAAACTTATACCGTAGGTAGGATCCTTCCCAGTAATTCTATTAACCATTGTAGTCAATGGAATGTAAGCATTTTTGTCTTGATTACTCCCAAATACTGCCCCTTTTGGTTTTAAAATTCCTATTATTTCATAATTATGATCTTTAATTCTGATTTTTTCTCCAAGAGATGAAGATTTATTTTTAAATAATTCATCTTCTAGATCAGGACCTATAACAACATAACTTCTTGCACTATTAACATCGCTTTGAGAGATGAATCTACCTTTATCAATTTCAAAGCTTCTAACATCGAGAAACTCAGGAGTAATTCCTGCAATTGATATATTTAGGCTCTTTGAACTTGACTGAACTACTTCGTTTGCAGATATTTGAGGTGCAACTTTTTTAACAGTTGGGACTTGATTACTAATTGCTATTGCATCTTGCAAAACTAAGTTTTTGGGAAATGAAATACCTCTTCTTCTTGTGTCATTATTTCCTGGGACAATAAATAAAACATTTGCTCCTAAATTACTTAATTGATTTCTTGCTAGTGTTTGTGCACCTCTTCCAAGTCCAACAAGGGTAATAACTGATGCATTTCCTATTATTATTCCGAGCATTGTTAACGAACTTCTCAATTTGTTCGATACTAAAGTTTTCGTAGCCATGCCTAAGGCTTCTTTTATTGAGATATTCCTAGACATATTTATATTTATCTATTGCATCATCATCTTCAATTTGCCCCATATATATAACACCTTCATTAAGCTGCAATGTAATAAGGTCGCCATTACTAATTTGATGATTATCTATATTTTCTAAATTACAAATTGTAGAAATTTTTTTACCATTTTTGTTAAACAATGCGTATACATCATTTACATTTTGGTTCGTAACAATTCCCGCAATATTTTTACTCAGTGGAATATTTTCCATTAATTCCTCCGGAACAAATAAAATTTCACCCGGACAAATTAATGATAAATCAAGATTATTTCTAATTATTCTTGCTTTACCTGTTACACCAATTTCACCTATTGAAATTCCCCGTGAAACAATCTTCCTCACTAAGCCAACTTTTATTAAATCCGTAGATCCGCTTATACCAGTCAATGTGCCAGCAGTTTGAACTACTAAATCTCCTTGTTTGAGGATTTTCATTTCCTGAGCAATTTGCATAGCTAAGCTAAATGTTTTGGCTGTTCTTTCATCATTAGTTACAACTATTGGTGTAACTCCCCATACTAATTGCAATCTTCGGGCTACAGTCTTTTCTGTAGTAATTGCCAGAATTGGTGTTGGTGGTCTGAATTTACTTACATTTCGCGCAGTAGATCCTGTTTTAGTCAAAGGAATTATTGCTCCAGCATCTAGTTGTCTTGCGATATTACTTACAGCAGCGCTAATAGCATTTGGGATTGTACTAGGTAAATGACTATCGATAGACTTAAGAGGATAATCCCTTTCAATTCTTCTAGCTATTGTTGCCATCGTCTGCACAGCTTCTATTGGATAATCCCCTACAGCAGTTTCGTTTGAAAGCATTACAGCATCTGTTCCGTCTAATATTGCATTCGCTACATCACTGACTTCAGCCCTGGTAGGTCTTGGATTAGAGGCCATTGAGTCAAGCATTTGGGTAGCCGTAATTATAGGTATGCCTAATGAATTTGCTTTTCTTATTAATTCTTTTTGTAAAAGAGGAACTTCTTCAGCAGGCATTTCTACTCCCAAATCTCCTCTTGCAACCATAACGCCATCACATAAGGGTAATAAAATATCAATTTGATCAATTGCCTCAAATTTTTCTATTTTGGCTACTACAGGAGTGGAATGACCATTTTTGTTTATTAAATCTTTTATTTCATTTATATCTGACGGGTTCCGTACAAAACTTAGAGCTATCCAATCAACTCCTTGAGATAAGCCAAATTTTAAATCTTCTTTATCTTTATCTGTTAGTGCTTTAACTGATAATTGAACATCTGGGAAATTTACACCCTTATTATTTGAAAGCACTCCACCTACAGTAACTAAACACTCTAAAATATTGGCTTTTATATCGACTTTTTCAACAATCATTTCAATTTTACCGTCATCTAGTAATATTCTTTTACCTTCGCTAACTTCCTGACAAAGGTTCTCGTAGGTTACATTTGCAATAGTATTTGAACATTCAACTTCATTTGATGTAAGGGCAAATTTATCACCTTTTTTAACTTTTACTGGACCATCCTTGAATCGTCCTAATCTAATTTTAGGCCCTTGAAGATCTTGCAGAATACCAATATCAATATCTAATTTTCTTGAAACCTCTCTAATTGTTCTAATTCTCTCTGCATGATCTTTATGATCTCCATGAGAAAAATTTAATCTGAAGGTTGTAACTCCTGCTTTTATTAAATCTGTAATTATCTCTTCAGTCTGAGTTGCTGGACCAATAGTTGCTACAATTTTTGTTCTTCTTTTTAAATCAATATTCGACATATATAAATAATATTGCTAGATATAAATAAATTTACCATACCCAAAGTTAGTTGTTTAAGTTATGGATTTTAAAACTTATCAGAAAAAAGCAAGAGAAACAGCTCTATACCCGAATTTGGGTTCAAATAATATTTATCCAACTCTTGGTTTAGTGGGAGAAGCTGGTGAAGTTGCAGAAAAAGTTAAAAAAGTAATCAGGGACAAAAATGGAATATTTGATTTTGAATCAAAAAAAGCTATTAAAAAAGAGTTAGGAGATGTTCTCTGGTATTTGTCTAATCTTAGTACGGAATTTGGGTTTGAATTG
Source organism: uncultured Synechococcaceae cyanobacterium (assembly GCA_902570945.1). Classification (GTDB taxonomy): domain Bacteria; phylum Cyanobacteriota; class Cyanobacteriia; order PCC-6307; family Cyanobiaceae; genus Prochlorococcus_A. The sequence goes on along the minus strand of CACGAJ010000002.1, from coordinate 52,309 downwards.
GATGATGTTGCATCAGAAAACCTTACCAAATTAAAAAATAGGTCAGATAGAAATAAAATTTTTGGATCTGGAGATGACAGATGAAATATTAGTAACCAATACTAGCGAAGTTACCTGCAACCCCCCCCAAAGTATCTACTATTACACTTAAAAGTAAAAAGGCCAAAATTGATGAGATATCAAAACCACCTATAGGAGGAATAACACCTCTAAAAATGTTTAGATAAGGGTCTGTTAATGATGATAATGCACTTAAAACTCCATTATTCCAATCAATTCCTGGGAACCAGGTAAGTAGAACTCTTATTAGTAAGAGGTATGAAAAAAGTTGTGCTGTACTTGCTAATACAGAAAATATTTTATAAGCAACCATTTTTGTGATTATAATTTATTTATTCTAACATTTACTTATTATTGTTGCTTCCTATTTTTGATAGATATTCATTACTTACAGCAAAAGTTTGAAAAAACTTTTCAGATAATGATATCCAATATGACCTACCATCTTTTTGTTTACGCTTTACAATAAATTTTTTTTCTAATAATTCTTTAATGTGATCATAAGCTCCCGAACCTCTAAGAAGAATAAGATCTGATTGCAAGATTTTCTTTTTAATAGCGATAGTAGCTAGAGTTCTCAATTCTGATGTTTTCAACTCCGAAGGCAGTAAATCCTCTACAAAATCATTAAGACTAGATTTTAACTCTAGACAAAAACTGTTATTTACTTCATTTAATTCAATTGCTGAATTTGGATTAGAGTATTTGTTTTTTAATTCTTTGATTGCGTCATTTATTGAATTAATATCTGAATTTATAATTCCAGAAAGATCTTTCTTTGTTATTGGCCTACCCTTTAAATAGAGAACAGCTTCAATTTTTGTAATTAGATTTACTTCAGCAATTTGACTTGTAATTTGATCGGATTGATTAATTTTGATTACCAAATTCAAATCTAATTTAACTCATATTTAGCCTGATGCACCAAGGAATAATTTATAGGTTTTATTTTTAGTTTCATCCCAGTATTTGTATCCTAAGATTTCAATAAAATTGACCCACTCTGTAATTTCATTTCTATCAATCAAAACTCCAATAACTATCTTTCCTACATCTGCTCCATAATTCCTGTAGTGGAATACACTTATTGTCCAGTTAGATTTCATATTATTTAAGAAATTTATTAATGCTCCTGGTCTTTCAGGAAATTCAAATCTGTATAACAACTCTACAAAATTTGTATTATTCATTTCTTTAATATCGTATGGTAATCTACCACCTACCATATGTCTGAGATGATTTTTAGATAATTCATCATCACTTATATCCATAAATCTGTAGTTCGATTTTTTAAATTCATCTAATAAATTTTTTTTATCCATTAATCCATAAACCTGAACTCCTACGAAGATCTGTGCATTAGTAGAATTTGACATTCTATAACTAAATTCAGTCAAATTTCTATTGTTTAATAACTTACAAAAATCAATTAAACTACCTGCTCGTTCTGGAATTTCAACGGCCATCATTACCTCTTTACATTCTCCAAGCTCCGCTCTCTCTGCAACAAATCTAAGCCTTTCAAAGTTCATATTCGCACCACAGGCTATGACGACCATTTTTTTATTGAAAAAATTAGACTCATATATATCTTTTTTCATTCCGGCAATTGATAGAGCTCCTGCCGGTTCCAGTATTGATCTCGTATCTTCAAAAACATCTTTTATTGCAGCACATATTTCATCTGTAGTAACTGTAATCATTTTATCAATATATCTTCTTCCAATATCAAACGTATTTTTACCAACTTTTTTAACTGCTACTCCATCAGCAAATTGCCCAACCGATGTTAATTCAACAATTTTTGATTCTTCCAATGATTGTGACATTGCATCTGCATCTTCAGGCTCAACTCCAATTATCCTTACTTCAGGCCATATTTTTTTTATATATAAAGATATGCCTGATATCAATCCACCACCACCAACAGCAACATAAATAGCATATGGTCTTTCTTTTAATTGTTGTTCAAGTTCAATAGCTATCGTTCCTTGTCCTGCAATAACATCTGGATCATCAAAAGGGTGAATAAAACATAAATTCCTTTCGTTACTAATTCTTATTGCTTCTTTATATGTTTCATCATAATTATCACCAAATAATATAACTTTTGCTTTTAAATTTTTTACTGCGTTAACTTTTACTAAAGGCGTGGTAATAGGCATTAATATTGTTGCTGGGCAATTTAACTTGAGAGCGCTTAGTGCCACCCCTTGAGCATGATTACCAGCACTTGATGTAATTACTCCCTGAGCTAGCTGTGAATTAGTGAGCTTACTCATTTTATTATATGCACCTCTTATTTTGAAAGAAAATACATCCTGTAGATCTTCTCTTTTTAGAAAAACTTCATTTTTAAGGTTATTACTTAAATTATGAGCTTTTTCAAGTGGTGTTTTTTTAGCTACTTCATAGACATCAGCTTGAAGTATTTTTTCAAAATAATCATTCATATATATATTTTTAGCATTAATTATTAATCTAATAAAACATTACATGATCTATTTCATAAAAAATACTCATTTTGCACCTTGGCGTTTTAAATTATATAGATAACTATTTTTATGTAATGCTTTTAAGTGAGTTAAGTCATCCAAATCAACTACATGGCTTAACAGTTTCACAATTAGAGGAAATCGCTTGTCAAATAAGAGAAAGACATCTTCAAGTTGTATCTACTAGTGGTGGACACCTTGGTCCTGGATTAGGCGTGGTTGAATTGACATTAGCTTTATATCAAACTCTTGATCTTGATTTTGACAAAGTTGTTTGGGATGTTGGTCATCAAGGTTATCCTCATAAATTAATAACTGGTCGTTTCGCCGAATTTGATACTCTTAGACAACAAAATGGAGTGGCAGGTTATCTGAAAAGAAGTGAAAGTAAATTTGATCATTTTGGTGCAGGTCATGCAAGTACTTCTATTTCAGCAGCATTGGGAATGGCAATAGCTAGAGATAGAAAAGGTGAAAACTATAAATGCGTAGCTGTTATTGGTGATGGTGCTTTGACTGGTGGAATGGCTTTAGAAGCAATAAATCATGCAGGGCACTTGCCAAATACACCCTTGGTTGTAGTTCTTAATGATAATGATATGTCTATATCTCCCCCAGTTGGAGCTCTTTCTACTTATTTAAATAAGGTTAGGCTTAGTCCACCATTACAATTTCTGTCAGATAGTGTACAAGAAAGTGTCAAAAATATTCCATTAATTGGTAAAGATATCCCAGAAGAATTAAAGAATATAAAAGGAAGTGTTAGACGTTTAGCTGTTCCTAAGGTTGGAGCTGTTTTTGAAGAACTTGGATTTACATATATAGGTCCAATCGACGGGCATGATATAGGAAATTTAATTAATACATTTAATACAGCTCATAGACTTAATAAACCTGTACTTGTTCATATTGTTACTACAAAAGGTAAAGGATATCCATACGCAGAAGCTGATCAAGTTGGGTATCATGCCCAGTCTGCATTTGATCTTACTACTGGTAAATCCATACCATCAAAAAAACCTAAACCTGTCAGTTATAGTAAAATTTTTGGTCAAACCTTATTAAAAATTTGTGAACAAGATAGTAAAGTTATTGGTATAACTGCAGCAATGGCTACTGGTACGGGATTGGATATATTACAAAAAAATATACCAGATCAATATGTTGATGTAGGAATAGCTGAGCAGCATGCGGTTACTCTTGCAGCAGGAATGTCTTGCGATGGTCTCAAACCAGTTGTAGCTATTTACAGTACATTTCTTCAGCGTGCATTCGATCAATTAATTCATGATGTTGGGATACAGAATTTACCAGTATCATTTGTTCTTGATAGAGCTGGGATAGTTGGAGCTGATGGGCCTACTCACCAAGGTCAGTACGATATAAGCTATATGAGATCTATACCTAATTTTGTATTGATGGCACCAAAAGATGAGTCAGAATTACAAAGAATGTTAATAACATCAATTAACCATAAAGGGCCAACGGCTCTAAGAATTCCAAGAGGTTCTGGATTAGGAGTAGCTGTAATGGATGAGGGCTGGGAACCTATAAATATAGGTGAAGCTGAGATACTAGAAGACGGAAATGATATCTTAATTATTGCTTATGGATCTATGGTTGCTTCAGCTGTTCAAACAGCAGATATCCTAAAAAGTATGAACATCAATGCATGTATTGTAAATGCAAGATTTGTAAAACCTCTCGATAATGATCTTATTATTTCACTAGCAAGTAAAATTAAAAAAGTAGTGACAATGGAAGAAGGAACTTTAATAGGTGGATTTGGTTCCGCAATAGTTGAATTATTTAACGATAGTGAAGTCAACATTCCTGTATACAGAATAGGTATACCTGATGTTTTAGTGGATCATGCTTCACCTGATCAGAGTAAAGAAAAATTAGGTCTTTTGCCTGATCAGATGGCAGATAAAATTATTAAGAGATTTAAATTAAATAATTAAAAAATTTAATAAATTAATTTTTATAAAACACCACGAGATGCTAATCCTAGGATTGCTCCAATTCCAAAAATGTGACCTAAACAATTAGCTCCCACAACAGAAGCGTGACTTAAACCTCCATAAAATTTTGAATTAGGTATTTCAAAACCTTCATTGGGTTTTCTTATTGTTGCTCTAGCAATTGCATAAGCAAAAACATTACATGCAATCATTACGACGGCACACTTTGGAGACCAAGAAAAAGTTGCTGGATCTGCAGCTGCAAATAATGTAGTAAACATAAAAAATCGTTATTTTCATATATTCTCTAATACTTTTACCTAAAAAACACAAAATTGTAAAAGGTCTTAAGAGTTGTTTACTTCTAAGCTATTTAACAACTTTATAAAACCGTACAAAATAACAAAATCACTTAGAGTTAAGAATGATTCTGCAAAACCATGTAGGAAGTCAACCTCAACAAGAGTTTTATCATAGTAATTTAGTGTGAAGATAGATACCAATATAGTTATGAATACGAATAAAACAGTTAAGGAAAATCCTGTTTTTACAAAATTATTAACAGATTTAATTCTATATAAGTAAAACAAAAATATTGCATATGGAATTATTGATACTGCGAACAATAATGTGTTATCAATTAATCCTAATTTTACTATAAATTTAAAAAATAAATCATTCATAAGTCTCTTTTCCTCTAAAAATCTTTATTGCAGCTAAGGCTAATGTTGAATTTCCTACAAATGTAAATATTCCTTGAAGTGATACTAGACCATAAAGATTTTCTTGATTGTCATAGATATGCCAGGTGATTGCACACATAGCACCTATTAAGTTTGGGACCATAGCAAGGCTTAACCAAAAAAATAAATTATATTTTTTATATGTAGAAATTTTGTTTATGACTAATATGGCAAAAATCCATTCAATTACTGATGAGATATGTATTAACCAAGTTCCAAATGATAATTCGTGCAAAATTTTATATTTTTTTCTTTAAAACGTTAAGAACTTCTTTAGCATGATTTATAGGTAATACACTGATCCATCTATAAGAAATTTTTCCATCTGGAGATATCAAAAAAGTATTTCTATCTGAGAATGGAGGAATCCAGGAACCATATTTATCACTAATAATTCCGTCAGGATCAGATAATAACGTGTAGTTTATAGATTTCTCGCTACAGAAATTTTCATGTGAATCTTGATTATCAGCGCTAATGCCAACAATTTCGGCATTATTTTTTGAAAAATCTTTTTTTAATTCTGAAAAACCTTTAGCTTCAAGAGTACAGCCGGCTGTAAAATCTTTAGGATAAAAATACATAACAAGCCATTTATCTTGAAAATCACTTAATTCCCAAATTGTTTTTGTTTTTATGTTTTTATTAAAACTTTCTAATTGAAAGTTTGGAGCCATATCTCCAACTTCAGGAGCAAAATCAAAAGCTAAGGCTGAATTACAATTAAATAAGAGAATAAATGGAATTAATATACTTACAACTAAATTTCCCATCAAATTTAGAATTTTTTTAAATCAACTCCATTTGATTTAGCAAATTTATCTAAACCTACTTTTTGTATAGACTTTAGGGCTTTGGTACTTATTTTGATACTTACCCATTTTTTGCCCTCTTCCCACCATAGTCTCCTTTTTTGGAGATTAACCTGTTGCAATTTTTTTGTACGAATATGTGAGTGACTCACTGCCATACCATTATTAGCTTTTGCACCAGTCAGTTCGCAAACTCTTGACATATTTATTGATTTATATCTTTTAAAATCTTAACACATGACTCATTTTGTTGAATTAAGTAATTCTGAAATTAATTCAGCATTATTATTTTGTAATTTAATTATCTGTTCTTGATCTAAACCACCAACGGAAAGCTTTGCCATATCGTAAACATGATTAGCAATTTTAAATGCTAATGGATTTTCTATAGGATCTTTTTTATCAATAATTATTTTGTTACCTGTAATTTTATTAAGACCAACAATAAGTGGATGTTCTTTGTTAATTAAGAGCACATGATATTCAGGTAAGCCAGGCATCTTTTGTTCCATGTAAGCGCCCATATCATTAATTCTTCTCATTTGTTCTGGAAGCAAGATCATCGCTGGTGGAGCATCTTTACTTGAAAGTGACTGCACTTTAACTGTTACTTTCTCATTGTTAAGGGCCTTAACTACCGTATCTCTAAGATTATCTGTATTTGATTTGCCATCTTTATCTACAATTTCTTTAGATTCTTTATCTTCTAGTTCATTTATTTCTGAATCTACTCTTTGGAATTGATAATCTTCATTTTTACTTTCCAACCAAGGGAGAAATTGTGCGTCTATTAAGGGATCTGATTTAATAACTTCTTTATTATCAGATAAACAGATATTTAATGCACTAGATTGTGCAATTAAATCTGAACAGTAAATTATTTTTTTAGAATCATTTAATTTATTTCTTTCTTTGTAATTTGCGAGAGTTGTGAAATATTTATCATTGGACTTGATGAGGGATTTATTTTCAATATCTTTAGTTACGTCTTTCTCTGAATTTATTATTGTTTCGAAAATTATACTGTTATTGACTAAATCAGCAAATTTTTCATCTTCGATAGCACCAATTTTAATAAAAGCAGAGATTGAATCCCAAATTTCAGAATAAAATTCTGGAGAATTTTTTATTAAATCCTTCAGTTTATTAGCAATTTTTTTTGAAATAAATGATGATATAGACCTTACTTTTCTATCTGTTTGTAATGCACTTCTACTAACATTTAGAGGTATATCTGTTGAGTCAATAACTCCTCTAAGAGGTAAAAGGTATTTTGGTACTATCTCTTTAATTGAATCGCTTACGAATACTTGATTGCAAAATAGTTTTATTTCTCCCTTTTCCCAATCAGCCCTACCTGTCAACTTTGGAAAATACAATATGCCTTGTATGTCATACGGATAATCTGTATTCAGATGTATCCAAAGCAGTGGATCTCCCTGGAAAGGATAAAGGTATTTATATAACTCAATGTAATCTTCATCTTTTAATTCACTAGGTTGTTTTCTCCAAGGAGGATTTTTTTTATTAATTGTCTCACCTTCAAGTAACACATCTATTGGCATAAAGTCACAATATTTTTTTATTAGTGATTTAATCCTTTCAGGTTCGATAAACTCTTTTTCTTCTTCAAGTAGGTGAAGAATTACATCTGTACCAATGGTCTCTCTTTCTGATTCCTCTAACGTGAAATTTGGCGAACCGTCACAAGACCATTTGAATCCTTTTGATTCTCCAATTGCCGATTTAGTTAATATATCAACTCTATCTGCCACCATGAAACTTGAATAGAAACCTAGTCCAAAATGACCTATGAATTCATCATTATCATTTTTATATTTTGTTAGGAATTCTTCTGCACTAGAAAATGCAACTTGATTTATGTACTTCTTAATTTCTTCATCATTCATTCCAATTCCATTATCGGAAATTGTTAACGTATTTTTTTCACGGTTAATAGTTATTTTTACTTGAGCCTCTTCAGTATTCTCGCAATCACCTGCCATAGAGGCCATTCTTCTTTTACTAATTGCGTCAACACCATTACTAACAAGTTCTCTTAAAAAGATTTCATGGTCAGAATATACTGCCTTCTTGATAATTGGGAAAATATTTTCGGTATTAATACGAATTTCGCCTTTTTCCATTTAAAAAAAAATCAAACATACAAATCCTATTTCTTAAAAACTAGTTAATCAAGTTTAATTAGGAGTATTCTCCGAACAATAGATGAATTTAAAAGATAAATACCTTTTTAAAAGATTTTATTTAACCCACAAAATCTCACTACAATTATTTTCTTTCATAATTTGATTTGCTTTAGACAAGTCATCACATGGATTTAAATGTAAGACAGCAATATTTCCTTTTTTCTGTTGTACTTTTTGTTCATTCATCCCTTTTTCTAACAAATAAGTATCTTTAAAGATCAATAAAATCTTTTTTTTATCTGTCTTTTGTTCCTTAATTAAATTTCTTAAAATGTCAACTGAAATTGTAAATCCAATCCCATTAAATATTTTTTCATTAGGACTAAAAGATCTTACTAACTCATCATATCTTCCACCTTTTGCTATGACGCTTTTATTTTTTCCATTATCCCCTATTAGTTGAAAAACTATTCCTTCATATAAATTCAAGTGAGGTTGAAAAGTGGGATCAAGTTGTAATTTAACACCATATTTTTTTGATATTTTTGATAATGTTTCAAATAAAAAATTTAAGTCATCTAAAGTTTTGCTAGTACCATATATAGTTTTTAATTTTTTTAATATTGCGATAGGTTCTCCTCGTGTGAATAAAATATCTTTAAGAATATATTTATCATCATCATCTATTCCTAATTTATATAAATTATCTTGATCAAAATTAACCAGACATTTTTTAATTTCTTCAAAATTATTATTCTTATATTTATTTAGTATCAAGTCCATTATTTTTGTGGTACTGACTAGTAGACATAAATTACAACCATCCTTCAAATTAATATTATCTATTGCATCAAACAAAATATTAATAACTTCAATTTCTGGACATTTTGTGTCATATCCAATTAATTCAATTCCACTCTGCAATTTTTCTTGTAACTTATATGAATTTTTATTAGTTTGTTTTTTATCAAAGACCATTCCATTGGTAAATAATCTGATAGGTCTTTTTTTATTTATTAATCTAGTAGATGACAATTTAACAATTGACGTTGTCATTTCTGGCCTAAGACATAATGAATTATTACTTACTATTCCTACAACCTGATTTTCGTCAATAACGCCACGGCCTTTTATCGTCTCTAAAGTATTTATAAATGAAGGTGAAACCTCTTCATATCCCCAGAGTCTATAAATACTATTTAAATTATTTATGATGTTTGAGTTATTTTTTACATCGACTAATTTAATTTCTTTTATATCTGTCATTTTAATATTTAACTAATTTTAGGTATAGAGATTTTTTTTAAATGGAGAGACTTTATCTAGTTCATTTTTTAATTCATTCTCAAGGCTGGGAGAACAAGCTAAAATTCTTCCTGAACTTAATTTAAATTCGCCTGATGGATAATCAGAAATAATGCCACCAGCCTCTTTAACAATAATAGCACCGGCTGCTAAGTCCCATACTTCTAATCCTCTTTCCCAATATCCATCTACCTTACCTGCCGCAACAAATGCTAGATCAACTGCTGCTGCTCCTCCTCTTCTAACACCTCTAGTTTTATGTGTTAAGTAACAAAATTCAGAATAATTATTATCTTCAGTTTCAAATCTATCATAAGAGAAACCAGTTACAAGTAAACTATCAGAAAGATTAGCGGGATTCGATACTTTAAGTTCACTATCATTGCAGAATGAGCCTAAACCTATACAGGCTGAATATAGTTCATTTAGATAAGGTACTGATATAGCCCCTATAATTGGCTTATTTTTATACACAAGACCAATAGAAGTCCCAAAAAAAGGATATCCATGGGAATAATTTGTTGTACCATCTAATGGGTCTATACACCACGTTAAATCCGAAGATTTGGTTAATTTCCCCGATTCCTCAGCAGTTATAGATATGTTTGGGGTCTCTTCTAATAAATACTCTTTTATTTTATTTTCAACTTCCAAATCTACATTGGTGACAAGATCACCCTTCCTACCCTTTGATGATATTTTCTGAATTTTATTGTAATTAACTTTTAAAATTTCATTTCCGATTAGAGCAGAATTCTTTGCTATTTCATACAAAGTGGATAAGTTTACTTTATTTGCAAGTTCCTTTATTTCATTTAATTCAAACATGATAGTTAATCTTCCTCAAATTCCCATGGTGGCGCAACTCTTGTATTTCCCCTCCCAAAATATTGTCCAAATTGTAAATCGTATACTTCATCTTCATATGTAGTTTCAACCTCAAGATCTGAAGTTGCCTTGGCAACACAAAGAAGTGCATAACCTTTGTCTTTTAAAACCTGAGATACACCCATGGCTTCAGGTTGTTGTAAGGTACCAGATATAATTTTAACTGCACAACTTGTACAGCAACCATTTCTGCATGAAAATGCAAGTTTGAAACCTTTCTTTTCAAATTCTTTAAGTATATATTCATCACTATTAACCTGCTCTTGGTAGACCTTTCCGGTTTCCTTATTTTTAATAGTAACTGTGAAAGTCTTTTTCAAATAACTTTACTCAAAAATGGGATGATAAAGGGTTAAAATAATTATCCTGGGAGAGGTGGCCGAGTGGTTGAAGGCGCAGCACTGGAAATGCTGTATAGGGGCAACTTTATCGAGGGTTCGAATCCCTCTCTCTCCGTTTTATATTAGTTTATATTGGTTAACTACATCAACAACATTGTTTTTTAAGAATGTTTTAAAATAGATAGTAATCTTTTTGACAAGTTATAAATAATCTTATTTATTTAAATTAAGTTGAAAATATTTGATTTTTACTATTATATGTAAATATCAAAGATAAAAATTAATTAAATTATTAGTAAATTTTGCTTTAATTTAGCCATCTAAAATCATGGGGCAAATAGTTGGAATTGATTTAGGTACTACTAACTCTGTTGTCGGAGTTATAGAAGCTGGTCGTCCAATTGTTATTGCAAATTCTGAAGGTTCTCGAACAACACCTTCAATAGTTGGTTTTACAAAAGACAAAGAAATTGTTATAGGTGATCAAGCAAGAAGACAACTTGTTTTAAATCCCAAGAATACTTTTTATAACTTAAAGAGATTCATTGGTAGCGACTGGGATGAATTAGATGAGAATAGTATTTCTGTTCCTTATAACGTTAAAGCGAATAATACTGGAAGTGTAAGGGTTCTAAGTCCAAATACTGAACGAGAATATGCTCCTGAAGAGTTAGTCAGTTCATTAATTAGAAAATTAATTAATGATGCAGAAACTTATCTTGGAGATACCGTTGACTCAGCTGTTATTACAGTTCCTGCTTATTTTAATGAATCTCAAAGACAAGCTACAAAGGATTCTGCAATATTGGCTGGTATCAAAGTGGATAGAATACTAAACGAACCTACCGCAGCGGCTTTAGCTTATGGCTTTGAAAAAAGTTCCTCTAACAATGTTTTGGTTTTTGATTTAGGAGGTGGAACTTTTGATGTTTCATTATTAAAAATTTCTAATGGTGTTTTTGATGTTAAAGCCACCTGTGGAGATACCCAACTAGGAGGAAATAATTTTGACTCGAAAATAGTAGATTGGCTTGCTGAAAAATTTCTTACAAAACATAATATTGATTTAAGAAGGGATAGGCAAGCATTACAGAGATTAACTGAAGCTGCTGAAAAGGCTAAATGTGAATTATCCGGATTGCTGAAAACAAAAATTTCATTACCTTTTATTACCACAAGTAAAGAGGGGCCATTACATATTGAAGAGACTATAGATAGAAAAATATTTGAATCATTATCTCAAGATCTATTAGACAGATTATTAGAGCCTGTTCAAATAGCCTTAGATGACTCTGGTTGGAATGCCGATGATATTGATGAAGTAGTTCTAGTAGGTGGTAGTACAAGAATTCCAATGGTTCAACAATTAGTCAAGACCCTTGTTCCTAATGACCCCTGTCAATCTGTTAATCCAGATGAAGTTGTAGCAGTTGGCGCTGCGATACAATCAGGAATTATTAGTGGTGATTTACAAGATTTACTTCTAAATGACGTTACCCCTTTATCTCTAGGTTTAGAAACTATTGGTGGTCTTATGAAGGTACTTATTCCTCGTAATACTCCAATACCAGTAAGACAATCTGATGTATTTAGTACGTCAGAAGCTAATCAATCATCAGTGGTTGTTCAAGTAAGGCAAGGAGAAAGGCCTTTAGCCTCTGAGAATAAATCACTTGGAAAATTTAGACTATCAGGAATACCTCCAGCTCCCAGAGGAATTCCTCAAGTTCAGGTAGCATTTGATATTGATGCTAATGGTCTTTTAGAAGTAAGTGCAACAGATAGAACAACTGGTAGAAAGCAAACAGTTACAATTTCTGGAGGTTCCAATTTAAATGAACAAGAAATTAATTCGATAATTGAAGAAGCAAAATCAAAAGCGAACGAAGATAGAAAGAGAAGATCTGTTATTGATAGAAAAAATAGTGCTTTAACTCTTATTGCTCAAGCTGAAAGAAGACTAAGGGATGCTTCTTTAGAGTTTGGACCCTATGGAGCCGAAAGACAACAACGAGCTGTTGAATTAGCCATTCAAGATGTTGAAGAGTACATTAATGATGATGATCCACAAGAATTAGAAATTTCAGTAAGTGCACTACAAGAAGCATTATTCGGCTTAAACAGAAAATTTGCGGCAGAAAAGAAAACCGATAATAATCCCTTACAGGGCATTAAAAATACATTTGGATCATTGAAAGATGAGCTTTTTTCAGATGATTATTGGGATGATGATCCTTGGGATAATCAAATGAATAGAAATTATAGAAATTCGAGGTATGGTAATTCTAGGGACGATGATCCATGGGACAATGACTACTTCCTCTAAAAAAGACTATCTGTCGATTTTGGGTTTATCCCATGATTTCGATGACATTGAACTTAAAAAGGCCTTTCGAAGAGAAGCAAGAAAATGGCATCCTGATTTAAATAAAAATGATCTTAATGCAGAAGAAAGATTTAAATTAATTAACGAAGCATACGAATATCTACGTGATCCTAATAAAAGAAAATATAGTTCAGATGAAAATATCGAGAATAATTACCAATCTAATAACTTTAAGACAGGTTTTCCTGATTTTCAAGACTATCTTGATTCATTATTTGGATATGAATACTCCGCAAAAAATTATGACGAGTACAACAATGAACCATTTGAGAAGGAATCAATAAATAAAGATAATGATCTATTTAATAATTATGAATACCCTACAACCTCTCCAGAAGAGCCACCTCCAGTTAAACTCCATCAAGATATTGAAACAGTTATTGAATTAACTCCTGATGAGGCCTTAAGTGGAGCTTCAATTTTAATAGAACTTGAAGATGAGACTATGGTAGAAGTTGATACGCCTCCTTTTGCTGGAGATGGATGGCGATTAAGACTTGAAAATATTGCAAGAGGAGGTAAAGATCATTATCTACAGTTAAAAGTTCAAACGGAAAGTGGTCTAAGAATTGATGGTTTGAGAGTTATTTACAAATTAGAGTTATTTCCTCATGATGCTCTTCTTGGTTGTGCAGTAGAGGTTCCTACTCTTGATGGAAATGTCACACTTCAAGTGCCACCAAAATCATCTACAGGTAGAATGTTACGTATGAAAGGAAGGGGTTTAACATTCGAAGATAATGTAGGTGATCAATATGTTGAGATCTTGGTTGTGATTCCTGCTGATATTAATGACGAAGAAATTGCTTTATATACAAGATTACAAGAATTATCACTTTCTGATTCTTGATCAAATATTATATAAATAGAAAAATTGATGCTTATGAACATATTTGTTCTTTTATATAATTCAGGAACAGATAAGGAAGGTATTCATTCAATAGAACTTAAAGGTAGAACCATTGTTCTTATGTTTGAAGAGAAGGATGATGCTACAAGATATTGTGGACTGCTAGAAGCACAAGATTTTCCTTTGCCAACAGTTGAAATGATCAACATAGAAGAAATAAAAGATTTCTGCATTAAATTAGATTATGAATGCAAATTAGTAGAGAAAAATTTTGTACCTAAAACCGCTGAAGATAGATTATTAATTTCTCCACCTCAGAAAAACCTAAAAGTTGAAAATTGGGAGGAAGACAAAAATAATAATAAAGATAACATTGATATAAATACCATTAAGGAAAACCTAGAAAAGTTGCTTTAGATATTAAAATATTCATAAACTATTCAACAAATAAAACATGACTACTGCATTATTTGAAACAGAAGTTGGGAACATTAATATTGAATTTTTCTCTGACGACGCACCTAATACAGTTAAAAACTTCACAAATTTGATTAGTGATGGTTTTTATGATGGTCTAGCGTTTCACAGAGTTATTCCTGGATTTATGGCTCAGGGTGGATGTCCAAATACTCGAAATGGAGCTTCTGGCATGCCTGGAACTGGAGGTCCTGGATATAATATTAAATGTGAAATTAACTCCAATAAACATCTAAAAGGCTCACTTTCTATGGCTCATGCAGGAAAAGATACTGGTGGTAGTCAGTTTTTCATAGTTTATGAACCACAGCCTCACCTTGATGGAGTTCATACTGTTTTTGGTAAGACAAATGATATGGATGTTGTGCTAAAGCTTACGAATGGTTCGAAAATTATTAAGGCTACGCTTAAGTAGTAAATTATCAATCAAAAACAATACTAAATGTCTCTTTATCTAGATTAAATTTTCTTGTAGATGAATATAAGATTTCATTATTAATAGTGAATTTAGTATTGATTAGTTTGATGCTACTTTTAGGGTGTAAAGCTTGTTCAATGTTTCTAGAAACAATAATTCCAATATTTGTACTATTTTCAAAATAGGATAAAAACTGAATAAATAATTCTATATTCTTTATTTCTTTATCAGTAATGTTTGAATTGGTTCTATTCCGATCATGTAAAATTCGCCATACTAATTTTGGTCGATTCCAAAAAGCTAATAATCTAGGACTACTTTCCAGCTTAATATTTATATTTTGATCACTACAAAATTTAATAACTTTATTTTTTATTGGGACTAAATCAATAGATTTGTATTTTCCATTAAGAAAAATTGATATAAATGGATCTATATTCTCGTAGTTAGAATTATCTTCATCAATCATGTGGCCTAGCTTTGTTTTTTTTACACTCAAGTATTCTGCATTATTATCGTTTGGACAAATCACTAACGGAACTCTCTCAATAACTTCTATTCCATAACCACCTAATCCAGCAATTTTTCTAGGATTGTTGGTCAGTAATTTCAATTTTTTTATCCCTAGATCAGTTAAAATTTGTGCTCCAACTCCATAATTTCTGAGATCAGCTGGAAATCCTAATTTTTCATTAGCTTCAACTGTGTCTAGTCCACCATCCTGTAAGCTGTAAGCTTTTAATTTATTTATTAGACCAATACCTCTACCTTCTTGCCTCAAATAAACAACAACCCCCTCTTCCTCCTTTTCTATCCTTGATAAGGCAGCTTCTAGCTGGGGTCTACAATCACAACGTAATGATCCAAAAGCATCTCCAGTTAAGCATTCTGAATGCATTCTTACTAGAACAGGTTCGCTTAATTTTGATGATTTTTGTTTAACTAATGCAACGTGTTCTGAACCATCAAGTTCATTAATATATCCGTAAGCTTTGAAATTCCCAAAAATACTTGGAAGGACTGCATCGGATTTTCTAAATACAAATCTCTCAGTTTGAAACCGATAACTTATTAAATCAGCTATAGATATTAATTTCATTCCCCACTGTTTTGCATACTCTTTTAGTTGTGGAAGTCTTGACATGGACCCGTCAGAATTTTGTATTTCACAAATCACTCCAGCTGGATAAAGACCTGACATTGCTGCAATATCTACTGCGGCTTCGGTATGACCTGCCCTTTTTAAAACCCCGCCTTTTTTAGCTCTTAATGGAAAAATATGTCCTGGCCTCCTTAAATCCTCAGGTTTTGTCTTTGGGTTTATAGCGACTTGAATTGTCTTAGCCCTGTCCTCAGCTGAAATACCAGTAGAAACGTTATTTTCAGGTCCAGCATCTATTGATATCGTAAAAGCTGTTTGATTTTCATCTGTATTTCTATCTACCATTAATGGTAAATCTAAAGAGTCTAATTTTTCACCTTGCATAGCTAGGCATATAAGACCACGTCCCTCAGTAGCCATAAAATTAATTTGCTGAGGAGTAGCAAACTGAGCTGCACAAATTAAATCTCCTTCATTTTCTCTTCTTTCATCATCTACCACAATTATGCATTCACCATTCCTTATCGCTGCTAATGCATCGCTGATAGGATCAAATTCAATTTTAAAAGACTCATTTATATCCAAAATTGTTCCATTATTCGATTTGGGACTTGTTTCTTTCATTATTCCTATCAATATAGAAAAATAGTGTTTTAGTTACTTTAAATTCAACACTTTATAATCCTATCTCAAAGTCTGCCAATTCAAAGAAATGAATGTTGCAATAGTAGGTGCTACTGGTTACGGCGGTATTCAAGCGGTAAATCTTTTAAAAAACAATAAAAACTACAAAATTTCATTTTTAGGAGGTAATAAAACATCTGGATCAAAGTGGAATGATAATTTCCCTTTTATTTATCTAGATAATGATCCTAATATCCAAAAAATTTCAGTAGATAATATATCAAACAATGCAGATATTGCGTTGCTATGTTTACCAAATGGTCTATCCTCTACTTTGACAAGGAAATTATTAGATAGAGGAGTTAAAGTTATTGATTTATCAGCTGATTATAGATATAAGTCATTGGATGAATGGAAAAAAGTATATTCAAAAGAAGCTTCTATTTATAAAAGGAATGATGATGATTTATGTAAAGAAGCAGTCTACGGTCTTCCTGAAATAAATAAAGAAGCCATTTCAAAAGGAAGATTAATTGCATGTCCAGGATGTTATCCAACATCTGCTCTTATACCACTAGCTCCTTATCTTTCTCAAGGAATTATTGAAAATGAAGGTATAGTAATAGATTCTAAAAGTGGAACTTCTGGAGGTGGTCGTGAACCAAACCAAAAACTACTATTATCTGAATGTGGAGAAGGTCTATCAGCATATGGATTGATAAAACATAGACATACCTCTGAGATAGAGCAAGTAGCATCTTTAATTTCTGGTAATAAAATTGAACTCCTTTTTACTCCTCATTTGGTTCCAATTTCAAGGGGGATGCATTCGACTATATATGGGAGATTAAAAGATCCAGGATTAACTTCTGATGACTGCAGAATTCTCTTGGATAATTATTATAGAAATTTCAAAAATATAAAAGTTTTACCTGTAGATATATTCCCATCAACAAAATGGGTTAAAAATACAAACCAAATTTTCCTTTCTGTTAAGGTTGATATTCGAAATGGAAGGATTATTATTTTATCTGTAATTGATAATTTGATAAAAGGACAAACTGGCCAAGCAATTCAAAATTTAAATATTATGAGTGGATTTTCGATGGATGAAGGTCTTGATTTAACTAATAATTTTCCATAAAATTACTTCTTATCAAAAAACCAGCTTGAGAGATTGAGTGAGGTAAAATTTTATGCTCAAGTATTTGAATTCTTTTGGAAAGTGATTCAATATCATCATTATCTCTAATTGGTAATGCAGCTTGCATTATCAAAGAACCACTGTCTACCTCCTCTTCTACAAAATGTACAGAACAACCAGTTATTTTTGAACCATTTAATATAGAGTCTTTTATCGCAGAACTACCTTTATATGCCGGAAGTAATGAAGGGTGAATATTTATTATCTTATTCTTAAATTTATTAATAAAAAATGGAGTAACAATTTTCATCCAGCCTGCCATAACCACAAGTTCAACATCGTAATGAATTAAAGTATTTACAATTTCTAATTCAAATGCCTCTTTTTGCAGAAAGTCTTTGCCTCTTATAATTTTGTGAGGTATTTTTTTACATTCAGCTCTTTTTATACAACCTGCTTCATCTTTATTAGTTATTAGAACTTTTATATCTATATCTAATTCTCCTTTTTCTGAGAGATTAATTAATTCCTGAAAGTTTGTTCCTTTCCCAGAAGCAAGTACACCTATTTTTAATTTTGGTGAAAATCTTCTAAATGCAGATATATCAGGCGAAATTATGTAATTAAATGATCTATCCAAAGTTTTTTATTTTATCCAATGATAAATTCATATGAAATAAAAAAAACCCTTAATTTTAATTGTTTATATTCAAAAACATATTTATTTGAAGATAAAAATTTAAACAAATTTAAATGATTCAAATCTATGTACTATTCGTACAGATATAATTAAATAATAAATAAAAGAAACAAATATAAAATGAATGGAGATTTAAAATCTTGGGATAAATTTTGTAATTATCTTTGGTTTGATAAAAAATTAAATATTTGGTTAGACATAAGCAAAATTAATTTCACAAGTAAAGAGATAAAAAATTTAGAAGATAAATTTTTTGATGTTTTTTCATCAATAAAAGAATTAGAAAATGGTGCAATCTCAAATATTGATGAAAATAGACAAGTTGGACATTATTGGCTTAGAAATCCATCAATTTCACCCTCTTCAAAAATAGGAGAGGAAATTAGCGCAGATATTAATGCAATCTCTGATTTTGGAAAACAAATTCTAAATGGAGATATTAAGAATTACAATAATCAGCATTATACTGATGTTTTATGGATTGGAATTGGTGGAAGTGGTTTAGGACCATTACTTATTACAGAGTCACTGCAAAAGTGTTCCAGAGGCTTAAATTTTTCTTATATCGATAATGTTGATCCTTTTTTAATTAGCGAAAAGTTAGAAGAGTTATCTGAAAAATTATCAACAACATTATTTGTAGTAGTAAGCAAATCAGGTGGTACGCCTGAACCTAGAATTGCTATGGAAATTATTAAAAGTCACTGCGAAAACAATTCTCTTGAATGGAATTCTAATGCTATAGCAATAACTATGAAAGATAGTAAGTTATTTAAAAAAGCCACTTCTGAAAATTGGTTAAAAATATTTAATTTGCAAGATTGGGTTGGAGGAAGAACTAGTATTACAAGCTCTGTGGGATTACTTCCATTAGCTCTTATTGACGAAAATATATTTGAATTTATTAGAGGTGCATCATTAATGGATGAGGTCACACGTATAAGTGATTTTAAAAATAATCCAGCAGCACTATTATCATCAGCATGGTATTTAACTGGGGATGGTATAGGAAAGAGAGATATGGTCGTACTACCTTATAGAGATAGGTTACAGGTATTTAGTAAATATCTTCAACAATTAGTAATGGAATCATTAGGTAAGAAATTTAATAGGAATGGTCAAGTAGTTAATCAAGGTATTTCTGTTTTTGGTAATAAAGGATCTACAGATCAACATGCTTATGTTCAGCAACTGAGAGATGGTATTGATAATTTCTTTTGCATATTTATTGAATTATTAGATTCTCCATCTACTAATATTTTTGATGAAAAAGATAATCCTAAAGAATATCTTTCTGGTTTTTTACAGGGAACCAGATCAGCACTATCTAGTGAAAACAGACAAAGTATCACTATCACGTTAGAAAAGTTAAATTGTTTTTCACTAGGTGCCTTAATCGCTTTATTTGAGAGGGCTGTTTCCTTCTACGCTGAATTGGTAAATATCAATGCATATGATCAACCTGGAGTTGAAGCTGGAAAGAAAGCAGCCGCAAATATTATTGAGTGTCAACAAAAAGTAAGTAATATTTTAGACGAAGGTGGAGAATATTCTTTAAATGACATAACATCATTATTTGATAATTCAGTGAGTGAACCTATATTTTTCATACTCCGTGAAATGTGTTTCGGTAATGATAATTATTTAGTTAAGGGCGATTGGTCAAATCCAAATTCATTAGTTATTCAAAAAATAAATTCTTAAACAACAATATTCATAATTTTTCCTTTAACAATAATTATTTTTCTTATTTCCTTATCTTGAGTCCATTTTAATATGTTAGGTCTTTTAAGAGTCAATTCTTTAATTAGATCTTCACTCATATCATTATTAATATTTACTTTGTCTCTAACTTTGCCATTCACTTGTATTACTAGTTCATATGAATCTTCCTTTAGTGCCTCGGCATTAAATGAAGGCCACTGTTCTAAATGCACAGATTTTTTAAATCCAATAAGATGCCATATTTCTTCTGCAATATGAGGTGCAAATGGAGCCAACAAAATACAAAATGTTTTTAAAGCATCAATTTTTAAATTATTGTTTACTTCATTAATGGAATTTGATAATGAATTATAAAACTTCATTAGTTCTGAAATCGCAGTATTAAACTGGTTATTTAATATGTCGTTTGAAATTTCTTTTATAGCGATATTCATTGACTTTTTTAAACTTTTTTCTTTATCTGGATAGGAATTAGATTTACTATTTATATCTTTTGCACAATTTATATAAAGCTTCCAAATCCTGCTTAAAAATCTAAATTGTCCTTCTACATCAGTATCTCCCCATTCCAAATCTTTTTCTGGCGGTGCTTTAAATAATATAAACATTCTTGCTGTATCTGCTCCATATTTTTTAATTACTGATTCAGGGTCTATTCCATTATATTTTGACTTAGACATCTTCTCGAAAAGAACTTCGAGTTTGGTATTGTCAATTGGATCTGTAGGATTTGATAGGTCTGTAATATCTGAAGGAGAAACATATTTACCCGTTTTATTGTTTTTATAGGCGGCGGCCTGAACCATTCCTTGCGTTAATAGTTTTTTAAATGGTTCATCAATTTCAAATAGTTCATTATCCCGCAAAGCTTTAGTGAAAAATCTTGCATATAACAAATGCAATATCGCATGCTCTACTCCTCCGACATATTGATCTACAGGCAACCACTTATTAATTTCAATCTTTTCGAATGGCTTATTTGAACATTTTGAAGATGGATATCTTAAAAAATACCATGATGAACACATAAAAGTATCCATAGTATCAGTTTCTTTTTTTGCAGAAATTCCACATTTTGGACATGTTGTATTTATCCAATTATTATTATCACCTAAAGCATTAATCTTGTTAGCCGAGATATGTATATCTTTTGGTAATGCAACAGGTAATTCCGATTGGTTTAAAGGAACAGATCCACATTTTTTGCAATTAATTATGGGTATCGGACATCCCCAATATCTTTGTCTAGATATTAACCAATCTCTTAAACGATATTGAATCTTGTTTTCGCCCCATCCATTATTTACGACCTCATCTGAAATTTTTAATTTAGCAATAGTATTTGATATGCCATTGTATTTATTTGAATTAATAAGATATCCATTTTCCACATAAGCATCATCAAGCTCTTTAGATTGTTCACTTTTATCTTTTATTATTACCTGTTTAATATCAATATTATTTTTCGTAGCAAATTCAAAATCTCTTTGATCATGAGCAGGAACTCCCATAACAGCACCTGTACCGTATTCATCGAGAACATAACTTGCCACCCAAATAGGAATAGGTTCAGAATTAACTGGATTTATTGCTATTAAACTAGTTTTTATTCCAATTTTTTCAAATTCATTATTTTTATTATTTTTCAAATATTGTTTAAGATTTTCTATATCTTTTATGGTTTCTTTATCAGAAATATTTTTAATTAATGAATGATTAACAGAAATTGCTAAATAAGTAACTCCAAATAAAGTATCTGGCCTTGTTGTAAATACAGTTATTTTATTTTCTGGATTGGTATTGATAGTAAAATTAATATTTGTACCAATTGACTTTCCAATCCAATTATCTTGCATTATTTTTACTCTTTCTGGCCAGTGATCTAATTTTTCTAAATCCCTCAATAACTCATCTGCATAATTAGTAATCCTTAAAAACCATTGCTTTAGTAATTTTTTTTCAACTACTGCGCCAGATCTCCAAGATTTACCCTCTGAGTCAACTTGTTCATTCGCTAAGACTGTATTATCTATAGGATCCCAATTGACTTCGGATTCCTTTTGATATACAAGACCAGCCTTGTATAACTCTAAAAATAGATATTGTGTCCAAATATAATAATTTTCATCACAAGTTGCAAATTCCCTATCCCAATCAACTGATAGTCCCAAAAGCTTTAATTGTGACTTCATATGAGAAATATTTTTTTTAGTCCAGACACTTGGACTAATTCCTCTTTCAATCGCTGCATTCTCAGCAGGCAAACCAAAAGCGTCCCAACCCATTGGATGTAAAACAGATTTGCCCTTAAACCTTTGGAACCGAGCTATTAAGTCTGTAATAACATAATTCCTAACATGTCCCATATGAAGATTACCTGAAGGGTAGGGAAACATTGATAAGGCATAAAATTTATCGCTATTCTCCGTTAATTCATCTGTTTTGTATAAATTGTTTTCTGTCCATATTGACTGCCATTTTTTTTCTATTTCAGATGGATTGTATAAATTGGTATAAGCCTCATATTGTTTATCGGGAAAAATCACTTAATTTTTATTTGTTAAATTATTATTTTAATATCCATTGTATAAAATAGAAATAGATTGTTAAAAGGAATAATTTATAATTAAAATTTAAAATATATTATCTAAAATGAAAAATATAAATTTTGAAAAATATCAAGGTAACGGAAATGACTTCGTAGTAATTGATACTAGAGGAAATGATTTATATAAAAATTTCAAGACAAATAAAATATTTGATATTAAAAAAATTTGCAACAGGCAATTTGGGATTGGAGCAGATGGTGTGATTTTTATAGAAGAACCTAATGAAGATAATTATGCAAAAATGATAATCTTTAATTCTGATGGTTCTGAAGCACAAATGTGTGGAAACGGAATTAGATGTTTAGTTGAGTATCTCCATTTAAATGATTCAATGAATAATAAAAATATAGAATATAAAATTGAGACTAAAGCAGGTTTAAAAATTGCAAAATATATAAATGAAGAAATCACAGTAAAAATGGGAGTTCCAATTTTAGAAAGTCAAAATATTCCAACAACAATTGAAAAAAAAATCAATTCAATTCCTTCACATGAATTTATTTATAAAAATTTTAATTATATAGGTTATGCAGTAGGAATGGGAAATCCTCATTTAATATTCTTTGTACACGACATAGAGTCAATTGTTCTTTCAAGACTCGGGCCTGTATTTGAAAAAAATGAATTATTTCCAGAAAAAACTAATGTGCATTTTTGTCAAATCTTAAATAGAGATAATATCAAGGTAAAAGTATGGGAAAGAGGAGCAGGACCAACCTTAGCCTGTGGAACAGGTGCTTGTGCTGTGCATGTAGCAGCTTACAAATTAGGCCTTTGTAATGCACAAACCATAGTAACTTTACCAGGAGGTGATCTTAAAATTGTTTGGTCAAAAGACGATTGTGAAGTCATGATGACAGGAAATGCTAAAAAAGTTTTCTCAGGATCAATGTTAGTAAAATAATGGAAAATAATTTTATCTATTTAGATAATGCATCAACAACTCCATTATCTGAGAATGTTTTAAATATAATAAATTCAACTTATAGGAATTATTGGCATAACCCTTCATCTACATATGAGCTGGGGATAAAATGCTCTACATATCTAGAAAAAATTAGATCTAAAATTGCTTATATATTTGAAGCAGATCCAGAGGATATAATTTTTACATCTGGTTCTTCGGAATCAACAAATATTGTATTTAGTAATATTTATGAGAACTTTAAAAATGGTAGAGTTGTTATCTCGAATGTTGAACATCAAGCAACAACTATTTGTGCTAATAAATTAAGAAAACAAAATTGGGATATTTACGAATGGACGGTAAATAATGATGGGATTTTAAATATTTCTAATATCGATAAAATTTTAACCAATGAAACTAAACTTGTATCAATTATTTGGGGACAAAGTGAAATAGGGACAATACAGCCCGTACAATTTATAGGTTCCAAATGTGAAGAATTAAAAATAATGTTTCATTTAGATGGAACTCAAATATTAAGTAATGGAATTTTCAATTGGAAAAATCTTAAATGTGATTTTTTAAGTTTATCTGCTCATAAATTTGGAGGTCCAAAAGGTATAGGTATTCTTTTAACAAAAGAAAGGTCTAGACAAATTTTAAAAAATAAAGATATATCACTTACTCAGGAATTTTCAATAAGACAAGGTACACAAGCTTTGCCATTAATCGCTGGAATGTATGAATCATTAAAGAATATTAAAGGAAAAATAAACTTATATGATTACATAACTGAATTTCCTTCTAATAATATTAATAAACTTAAAAATTATTTTTTTCAAAAAATTAAAGATAATAATCATATAAAGATTACTGGCAGTATTAACAATAGGCTTCCCAATCATATTTCGTTTCTACTATTAAATAAACTATTTGAGCCTATAAGGGCCTATAAGATTGTTAATTTCATGTCAGAAAATAGAATAGCCATAAG
The DNA here is from genome assembly GCA_902570945.1 of uncultured Synechococcaceae cyanobacterium. Taxonomy (GTDB): domain Bacteria; phylum Cyanobacteriota; class Cyanobacteriia; order PCC-6307; family Cyanobiaceae; genus Prochlorococcus_A. Next base: position 27,615 of record CACGAJ010000002.1, on the reverse strand, counting down.
TAGTGGAAGTGCTTGTTCAAGCTCATCTGGAAAACCTAGCTCAACACTTCAAAATATTGGTTTAAAAGATGATGAACTATATTCAAATATTCGTGTTACTTTAGGATCAATAAATAATAAGTCAGAAATAGATAAATTTTTAGAACTTATTCAAATATGTATTGACAAATTTTAATGGAAACTAATTTCAGACTACCTAAAGATTTAAATGAATCTCTTAAGAATATGGAGGATGCAATTATTCCAAGTTTATTAGATTCAAATAAAAGATTTACTATAGAATTTAATTTTGAAGGATTGAAATTTAACAGAATTGGAATAACTATCTACAAAATTTTATCTAAAAATAATAATGTATTCATAACATTTGCTGATCAAGGTGCTGTTGCTTTGGCTCAAAGAGATTATCCAGATATAAAAGATAAAATCTTTACTTTTAAATCATTTAATGAATCAAATAGTATAAATAATATTGATAGTGCAATGATATCGATACTACCTCAGCCATATGATTTCGATTCATTTGAACCTATGTCTGATAATTATCAAGGAAGGCATTATTCATTAAATCCAAAATTTGAAGATGCCAATATCGGGATAGGTAGTGTTATTAGAGAGAGACGTAAAAACTTTGTCAAAACATGGAAAAATATTTATTTTCTTCAGCCTTTAAATAAAGCTGCTCTTATGCACATTTATCCAAACAACTGGTTGCTTTTCAAAGAAGAAAACAAAAAATATTTTTTTAAAAAAGAATTTGAAATTAAACCAGACAACGAATCTATTTTTGTAAATTTATAAATTAAATGTGAAAAAAAAGATTTATTTATTTTTCCTATTTCTTTTCGTATTAGTAACATCTCCTTTCTTTATAAGATATTTACTAATAAATCAAAAAATAAGTATTTTAAATAGTATATATTTTAATTTCCCTGGAATAATTACTAAAAATAAAACATGTCCTACCTATGATGCTTTACTGAATCAAACTCTTGATAATTCATTTAGTGTATCAATTATTAATAATAACGGAACGATAATTAGTTCCTATAATGATGAAATTCCAAGGTTGCCAGCTTCAAATCAAAAATTATTCACATCAGCTTACATTTTAAGTAAATATAAATTAAATAATAATTTAAAAACCTCATTATTGAAAAAAAATAAAAACAATTATTATTTAATTGGTCAGGGTGATCCAGATTTGAATTATGAAGATATAATTGAACTAATTTCTAATGTTGAAGAAGATAAAATTATAAATTTTAATATTGTAGAAATTGATTCAAAATTATATTGGCCTAGAGGTTGGACAAAGACTGATAAACTTTATGAATATGGATCTCCAATTACATCTCTTGCAATAGAAAGTAATCATAATAAATATGATGATATTTATGCTTTAAATAATTTTATTAAAAACTATTTAAATAAAAAATTTGTAAATTCAACTGTAAATATTAATTTAATTGATTCAGAAAAAAGATTCTATTTAATAGATTCTACCGAGATAAATAAAATATATTCAAATCCAGTTCTCTCATTATTAACTTTAACAAATTCTGAAAGCCACAATTTTACAGCAGAATCCCTTTTTAAAAATGCCTCAAATACATGGAATGATAATGATTATTTAAAATTAAAAAAGTGGTTAGGTAATAAAGGGCTTCCAATAAATAATACATATTTTGCAGATGCAAGTGGATTATCTAGAGAAAATAAAGTTACAACTAAATTAGTTGCATTGTTCTTAGATAAAATGAGATATTCTAATAATTTTAAATCATATCAATCAACACTTTCAGTAATTGGTGTAAGAGGTACTTTAGCCAAACGATTTAAAAATACTGAAATATCAGGTAAGTTCTTTGGTAAAACTGGGACTCTATCAAATGTATTTGCATTATCAGGATATTTATATAAAGATGAGAAGCCAATAATTATTAGCATTATCCAAAATTCTAATAATATTGATAAAGAAAAAGCTTTTAAATTATTAAGTGATATCTATCACATGAAACCATGTAAGTAAATATATTATTTAAAATGTTCTTTTAAATCCCTTTCAACAGAGGGAGGTACCATGTGATTTATTTCACCACCAAATTTTGCAACTTCTTTTACTAAAGAACTACTAAGAAAACTATAATTTGTATTTGTTGATAAAAATATAGTTTCAATATCATTATTTAAAGATTTATTTGTATGTGCAATCTGAAGTTCATACTCAAAATCACTCATTGCTCTTAAGCCCCTTAGAATAAGATTAGCTTTTAAATCATTTGCACAATCAACAGTCAGTCCGTAATAAGAAATAACTTCAATATTAGGTAAATGAGAAAGAGAATTTTTTATTTGTAATATTCTTTTTTGAATATTAAAAGTTGGTTTTTTAGAAGTATTTTCTAAAACAGCAACTACTAGATTACCAAATATTTTTTCAGCTCTTTCTATTAAATCAACATGCCCGTTCGTTAAGGGATCAAATGTGCCTGGATAAAGAATTTTCATGAATTTATTATGATCGAATAAGAAATTTAGTTAAAATAAGTTTATTAGATAAATTAATTATGACATTAAATCTAGAAGCAAAAAAAATCTTATTAAGAAAAATACCTCATGGATTATTCATTTGTGGCGTTAGAGACGAGGATAAAAATGAAGTTAATGGATTTACTGCTAGTTGGGTTACTCAAGGTTCCTTCACTCCCCCATTAGTCGTAATGGCAGTTAGAGCAGAGGGTTCAAGTCATGAAATAATAAAGTCCACCAACAAGTTCTCATTAAATGTGCTCAAAAGTGATCAAAAGGATCTAGCTGCTGTTTTCTTTAAACCCCAAAAAGCATTAGGAGGTAGATTCGAATCTGTTGAATTTAATTTAGGTGAGCTTGGATTACCTATTTTAGTTGATAGTGTCGGTGGTGTTGAATGTAATGTTGTCGGAAGTGTTATTCATGGAGACCATACTGTTTTCGTAGGAGAAGTTCAAACTGCTTATTTGAATAATGATGTTGACTCACTAAATTTATCTTCAACTGGCTGGAATTACGGAGGTTGATCATTATAAATGAGAAATTCCTTTATCGAAAAAATAGATAATAAATATAATTTTAAAATTGAATATAAATTAATTAATAATAAGAAATTATTAAAATCAAGATTATCCGAAATTCCAAAGTCATCTGGTTGTTATCTTTTTAAAGATATAGATAATAATTTACTTTATATTGGTAAATCAAAAAAACTACGCACTAGAGTAAGTAGTTATTTCAATAATTTTACAGATTTAACTCCAAGATTAAGTTTGATGGTTCGTCAAATAACTGAAATAGAAATTATAGTTACAGATAGTGAATACGAAGCACTAAATTTAGAGTCAAATTTAATAAAAACAAATAAACCATACTTTAATATTCTATTAAAGGATGATAAGAAATATCCATATCTTTGCATAACTTGGAGTGAAAAATATCCTCGAATATTTATTACAAGAAGAAGAAGAAATAGAAATAATTTAGATAGATATTATGGACCTTATGTTGATGTCGGATTATTAAGGAGAACATTATTTACCATAAAAAAAATATTTCCACTTAGACAAAGACCAAGGCCAGTCTATAAAGATAGAACTTGCTTGAATTATTCAATAGGAAGATGTCCTGGTGTTTGCCAAGAAGTAATATCATCAGAAGATTATAAAAAAATAATGAAACAAGTATCTATGATATTTCAGGGGAGAAATGATGACTTAGAAATATTTTTACAAAAAAAAATGCTTCAATTTTCAAGTGATTTAGATTATGAGAATGCAGCAAAAATAAGAGACCAAATTTCAGGTTTAAAATTATTAACTGAATCACAAAAAATATCAATACCAGATTCTTCAATAAATAGAGATATCTTTGGAATAGTTTCAGAAAAAAATGTAGCTAGCATACAAATTTTCCAAATGAGATCTGGAAAACTTATTGGGAGAATTGGCTATAGTCAAAAACTAAATAATGAAGATGAAAATCTTATTCTTCAGAGGGTATTAGAAGAACATTTTATGAATGTTGAAGGAGTAGAAATACCATCAGAAATTCTTATTCAATATGAACTTCCAAAACAGAAAACAATAGAAGATTGGTTAACGGAGCTAAGAAAAAAGAAAGTAAAAATTATAATCCCAAAAAGAAATAAAAAACATGAAACTGTAGAAATGGTTTTAAAAAATGCGAAATTAGAATTAGATAGAATACTAAATGGGATACAAGATAATGAATCCTCAATTGAGGATTTAGCCCAAATACTTGAATTAAGCGAACAACCTAAAAGAATTGAAGGTTATGATATAAGCCATATTCAAGGTACAGACCCTGTTGCATCACAAGTCGTTTTTATTGATGGTATTCCTTCTAAACAGAATTATAGGAAATATAAAATTAAAGATCCAAATGTTTTTATAGGACATAGTGATGATTTTGCTTCGATTTATGAAGTAATACATAGAAGATTTAGAAAATGGTCAAGATTTAAAAAAAGTGGAGGAGATTTTTCAATATTAAATGATAAAACGAATAGCAAATTAGACAATGAACTTCTATCAGATTGGCCTAATTTAATAATGATTGACGGAGGTAAAGGGCAATTAAATGCAGCTATTAAAGCATTGAAAGAATTAGATCTTGAGGAAGAAGTTACTATTTGTTCATTGGCAAAAAAAAATGAAGAAATATTTATTCCAGGCTATACAAAGTCTCTTGACACTGATGAAAATCAAAAAGGAGTTCTTCTATTAAGAAGGATAAGAGATGAAGCACATAGATTTGCATTATCTTTTCATAGAGACAAAAGATCCAAGAGAATGAATAGATCACAATTGTCCCAAATCAGTGGATTAGGGCCATCAAGAATAAGAGAATTGCTTGAGCATTTTAAATCAATAGAAGCGATAAGAATAGCAAGTAAAGAGGATTTATCAAAAGTTAAAGGACTTGGGAAAAACTCAGCAAATGATATATATGAATATTTTCACGAGTTATAAATATTAATTAATTTTTGAAAAATAGATTTCTTGATAATGTTAAATATAACTATATTAAAAATATATATTTATAAATTAATCTAGTAATTTGACAGCTGAAGCATATCTCTGGTTTAAATCACTTCACATTATTGGTGTAATCGTTTGGTTTTCGGGACTTTTTTATTTAGTAAGACTTTTTATATATCATGAAGAATCTAAAAATATGGATAATGAATTAAAAATTGCCTTTAATAAACAATACACCTTGATGGAAAAAAGGCTGGCGAATATAATTACAACTCCTGGGATGATATTAGCTTTAAGTATGGCTATATGCATGGTTATTATGCAGCCAAGTTGGTTAAGTGAGAAGTGGTTGCAAATTAAAATTTCTTTTGTTTTGGGATTAGTAATTTATCATTCTTATTGTTACAAAATTATGTATTCATTACAAAATGGTACCTCAACAATTTCAGCAAAAAATCTTAGATTATTAAATGAATTGCCTACTTTATTATTATTTATAATTGTACTTTTAGTTATTTTTAAAAATAATTTTCCAACGAGTGTTGCTACATGGAGTTTAGTTGGACTTGTTATTTTCATGTTGGCTTCAATACAATTATATGCAAAGATTAGAAAGAAAAATGAGAATTCATTAAGTAATGAATAAGGAAGACTTAATAAAATTAACTTCCAATATTAATAAATATAGTTGTCCTAAAAATATAAACTTTCACTGTCATACAAAATTTAGTGATGGATCTTTAGAACCTTATGAACTTTTAGAACAAGCTTATAATAATAACTTAAAATATTTATCCATTACCGATCATCATACAATTAAAGCTCATAATTATATAAAAAAAAATAATATACTCAAAAATTATCCTGAAGATTCTTTTACATTAATTTCGGGAATAGAAATTAATTGTTTGATTCTAGGATGTTTAGTACATGTAATTGGATTGGGAATAGACATAAAAAGCAGATACCTTAATCCCTATATCCTTGGAGAATCTCCAATAGGTAATGATTTAAATATTAAATCAGTTATTAAAGCAATAAATTTAGCTGGTGGTTTATCATTTCTTGCACATCCAGCGAGGTACAGGATTCCCTTTTATAAATTAATACCAGAGGCCAAAATACAAGGTATTGATGGAATAGAGGTATGGTACGATTATGAACTTAAGGAAGTATGGAATCCTAGTCTATTTGTCTGTTCAGAAATAGATAAATTAGCAGATAAATATTCATTGCTAAAAACATGCGGGACAGATAGTCATGGACATTCACTTTTAGGCAGATAATTCAGAATTCGTTCTTTTCAATTATTGAATCAGTATTAATAATTATGTTCTTTAAATTTTCAATGACATCAGACGAACAATTATTCCACATTTTTCTATTGACAATTTCAAGAAATCTTTGTGCAATATCCCTGAATGCCCATGGATTATTCTCTAGAAAGAAATTCTTAAGATCTGGATCACATAACCATGATTTATAAACTTCCTCATAACACCAATCTGATACTTCCTCAGTAGAAGCATCAAAAGCATATAAGTAATCTAGTGTCGCTGCAAATTCAAACGCCCCTTTATAACCATTATCCTTCATTCCATTTATCCATTTAGGGTTAAGAATTCTTGATATAACAACTTTATTAATTTCATCTTGTAATCTTGAAATTTTAGATAATCCAAATTTAGATAAATCACCATGATACATTTCAGGTAATTTACCGCTCAACTTTTTTACTGCTGAAGATAAACCACCCTGAAACTGATAATAGTCATCAGAATCTAAAATATCATGTTCCCTATTATCTTGGTTATGGACAACTAACTGCACATTTTTAAGAGCGTTTTCTAATGATTTTTTATCCTCTATTGGCTCAAGATTATCACTGTAAATCCACTTACTCCAATTAAGAAAAGATTCTCCTAAATCATCAATATTTTCCCAATTAGAATTTGATATTAATTCTTGTAGACCAGCTCCATATGAACCTGGAGCTGACCCAAATATACGTTTAATGGGATCACCATCCTTCAAAGCTTCAGCAAGAGGGTTAAATTTATCATCCTCATTAAGATTAGAAACAAGATTTATTGCTTTAGAAGTTAATTTAACTAACTGAGGGAATGCATCTCTAAACATTCCCGAAATCCTTAAAGTAACATCAACCCTTGGTCTTTCGAGAACAGATAAAGGTATGGTTTCTAAATCTATTACTCTTCTTGAAGGTCCATCCCAAATAGGTTGTACTCCTAGTAAATATAGTATTTGACAAATATCTTCCCCACCATTTCTCATTGTTGATGTTGCCCATACAGATATTGCTATATTTTTTAAATCTTCTCCATTGTCTTGTTTGTATAAATCAAGTATTTGAGAAGCGGATTGACAACCAACACTCCATGCTGATTCAGTTGGAAGTCCTCTCGAATCAACTGAAAAGAAATTTTTACCAGTGGGTAAAGCTTCAGTTTTGCCTCTCGTAGGGGCTCCAGAAGGACCACTTTTTACATATTGTCCATTTAAAGAATTAATAAATGATAATTTCTCATTATATGAAGAATTAATGATTGGATATAGTATCTCATTTTTTAATAATAAAAAATACTTATAATGTTTTTTATCATTAAAAAAATAGTCTATTATTTTCTGATTTTTATATATTTCTAGATTTTTTATACTAATTTTCTTTTTGTAAAAAAACAAATATATTAAATACTTTGCTTGTTGTTCCAAAAACTCAATAGCCATTCTAAAGTTTAAAATATTTTTGTTGGAAAAAGTAAATAATATTTTTTTATCCTTTTCACTTAACTTTTGATCATATTTATTTGTCCAAGGATCCAAATCTAGTTTTAAATGTTTTGCTATATATTGAACAACACTAATTCGAAAAGTATTTGGAACTCTAGAAATACACAAGAATAAATTTATTTCATCAATTTCATTCTGTCTATTGCCAAAAACATGCAAACCTGTCCTAATTTGAGATTCTTTAATTGTGCAAAGAAAAGAATCAATTTCTTCAATTTGATTATTTTTATTATTTAATTTAATTTCACTAAATTCTTTTTTAATTAGTTCAAAAATGGATTTTTCAATAATTTCAATACGATTAGAATTTAATAATTTTGCTTCAAAATATTCATCTAAATAATTTTCCAAAATTGAATATTTTCCATATAATTCTGACCTATCCAAAGGAGGGGTTAAATGATCAATAATTGTGGCAGCAGTTCTTCTTTTAGCCTGGGAGCCTTCGCCAGGATCATTTACAATAAAGGGATATATATTAGGTATAGCTGGGCAAATAATATTTGGGAAACATTTATTGCTGAGACCTATAGATTTACCAGGTAACCATTCAACAGTCCCATGTTTACCAATATGGCATATTGCATTTGCATTGAAAACTCTTTCTATCCAAAAATATTGAGCTAAATATCTATGAGGAGGGGGAAGATCAGGGGAATGAATATCTTTATCAGTGTAAGCATCATATCCTCGTTGAGGTTGAATCAGTAATGTTATTTTTCCAAATCTAAGACCATTTATTGAGAAACCTTCATTATCAAGATCTATCGCATTAGCTGGTTTGCCCCAACGATTAACAATAATATTTTTTGGTTCAAGTTCTAAATAATTCCAATATTTTAAATATTCATTAAGTGGTAAGTAATCTAAAGGTTTATTATTTTGTGATTCAATATCATTAGTTCTAGTTTTTATAAGTATTGACATTAATTCCGAAGAATCTTGAGGATAATTACAAGATCCAAGGTCATAACCCTCTTCTTTTAACCAGTTAAGAATATTTATTATCGAAGATGGTGTATTAAGACCAACACCATTGCCGATTCTTCCATTCTTTACTGGATAATTACTTATTACTAAACAAATTTTTTTATCAAAATTATTAAGTTTTTGAAGTTTCAAATAATTTGTTGCAAATTTTGAAATCCATTCAATACCTACTTGATCAACTTTGTAACTAGTTATTTCACTATAGAGTGTATTTTTATTAGAAATTATTTCTTTAAATGCTGAAGGACAGGTAGTAATTCTTCCATCAAATTCGGGAATAATTATTTGCATTAATAGATCAGATGAATTCATTCCAATGGATGAATTTAACCAATTTTTTCTTGATCTATTAGAAGAAAGAAGTTGCAAAATCGGAATTTTTAGAGAAGTAAAAATATTTGTCGAATTTTCAATTAAATCATTATTTTTGATATGAGTTGAAGAAAATGAAGTTGTGGTAATTATTAGTTTAATATCTTCTTTTTTAAAAATGTCTATTAATTTCTTTTGTATGATTTGATCTTTTAGTGTTGAAATAAAAAATGTTTTAGGCGATAGTCCGCATTTTCTTAACTGCAAGTTAAGTTTTTCGTTTACTTCAATTTCATTAGCCAAAAAAAGTGATTTATAGGATATGATTCCTATCTTTTCGCCTTTTTCAACTTTCCAATCATGTAAATAAGGATCAGCATAAAAAGTAATATTCAAAAGCTCCTCAGGGATTATAGTTTCATCTACCTCTAGATAATTTAAACAATTAAGAAATTTTCTATAATTATCTAGTCCACCAGATCTTAGTAATCTAGAAATATTTAATGCAATATTTTTATCTATACTACTTATTTCACATAAGGAAACTTCCTGATCTTTGGTACCTGATAAGATTACTAACTTCCTTTTTTTATCAACTGCTTGCCAATTTAAAAGTTGTTCAATTCCATAGTTCCATGTACCTTTATCTCCGAATATTCTTAGTACGACAACTTTTGCATAATTAATTGTTTTTAATAAATAATTATCTATTTGAGCTGAAGAACTTAAATTTGAAATTTCTAAAGCTCTTATGTTATTTTTTAATGAAGCAAATTCTTTTTCTAACAATAACTTTGATATAAGATTTAAATCAGCATGGACACTTGTTATAAAAATAAAATCTGCCGCTGGTTGCTCAATTAAATCATCATTATTCTTTTCATTTCCAGCTATATTTAATATCCTGTGCATTTTTATATATAAATAAGGTTTAGAATAAGTAAGTAGGATAAAACAAGTTTACCTTAATTAAATAAATTGAATATGCATGAATTTCTTCCATACGCCTGGTTCGAAGGTAAATGTATTCCGTTTAAAGAGGCAAAAATATCAATAGCTACTCATGCACTACATTATGGTACTGCTGCATTTGGAGGAATGAGGGCGATACCTAACCCTTCGAACAAAGAAGAATTCCTTCTATTTAGAACTGATAAACACATAAAAAGATTATCTCAAAGTGCAAAATTACTCTTAACTGATATTTCTGAAGAATATATTTTTAAAGCCTTAGAAGAAGTTATAAAAAGAAACAAGCCAAAAAACCCTATTTATATAAGACCATTTGTGTATACAAGCGACTTAGGTATAGCTCCGAGGTTACACAATATTGAAACAGATTTCTTTATTTATTGTATTGAACTAGGAGACTATCTATCCCCAGATGGTGTTTCTTGTAGGATGAGTAGTTGGACGAGGCAAGAAGATAGATCACTCCCATTGCGAGGAAAAATAAGTGGAGCTTATATTACTAGTTCATTAGCTAAAACAGAGGCTAGTTTATCCGGGTTTGATGAAGCATTGCTATTAAATTCAAGTGGTAAGGTAAGCGAAGCTAGTGGTATGAATTTATTTATTGTAAGAAATGGAGACTTAATAACTCCTGGTGTTGATCAAGATATCCTTGAGGGGATTACTAGAGCTAGCGTAATTGAATTAGCTAAATCATTTGGAATAAATGTAATTGAAAGGCCTGTTGATAAAACAGAATTATTAATAGCGGATGAAGTTTTTCTAACTGGTACAGCAGCAAAAATTACACCAATTAAAAAAATTGAATCAACTGAATTAAATCAAGAAAGACCAATAATGAATAAATTAAAAAATAAACTTATAGAAATAACAGAAGGTCGTTCTCAAGACTATGATAATTGGGTAACAAGAATTTCAATATAAAAACGATTTTTAAAATAAATGGAATCTTTCAGAACCTATCTTAATAGAGAAGAAAAGCCATTAATTATTTTTGACGGAGGTACTGGAACATCATTTCAGAACTTAAATCTTAGTGCAGTTGACTTTGGAGGAAAAGAATTAGAAGGTTGTAATGAAAACCTTGTTTTATCATCACCAAAAATAGTTGAAAAGGTTCATAATTCATTCTTAGAGGCAGGTTGTCATGTTATTGAAACTAATACTTTTGGAGCCTCATCTATTGTTCTTGATGAATATGATATTGCGGATAAGGCATATGTCATAAATAAAAATGCTGCATTAATAGCAAAAAACGCTGCAATCAAATACTCAACAGTTTATAAACCAAGGTTTGTTGCTGGTTCAATTGGACCAACTACTAAATTACCCACATTAGGACATATAGATTTTGATGAATTAAAGAAATCATATAAAGAACAGATATATGGTCTTATAGATGGTGGAGTTGATCTTCTATTAATTGAAACATGTCAAGATGTATTGCAAATCAAATCTGCCTTAATAGCATCAAAAGAAGTACTTGATAGTAAAAATATAGATATCCCCATAATGGTATCTATAACAATGGAAACAACAGGTACTATGCTTGTTGGATCTGATATCGCATCTGCATTAACAATTTTAGAGCCATTTAATATAGATATCCTTGGACTTAATTGTGCAACTGGTCCAGAACAAATGAAGGAACATATAAAATATTTGTCTGAAAATTCCCCCTTCGCTATAAGTTGTATTCCTAATGCAGGTCTACCTGAAAATATTGGAGGTGTAGCTCACTACAGATTAAAGCCAATAGAATTAAAAATGCAGTTAATGAATTTTATATATGACTTTGATGTTCAATTAATTGGTGGATGTTGTGGGACTACGCCTGAACATATTAAATATCTATCTTCAATAATTGATGAAATTATTTATAACGAAAGGACTAACAAAAATTGTAAGAACAATTCAAGTGGATATATTCCTTCTGCATCATCAATATATAATTCTGTGCCATACAAACAAGATAATTCAATTTTGATTGTAGGAGAAAGATTAAATGCGAGCGGTTCTAAAAAGGTAAGGGAGTTGCTAAATAATGACGATTGGGATGGTCTAGTTTCAATTGCCAAGCAACAACAAAAAGAAAATGCACACGTTCTAGATGTGAATGTTGATTATGTGGGTAGAGACGGTGTGAAAGATATGAAAGAAATAACTTCAAGACTTGTTACCAACATAAATTTGCCGTTAATGATTGATTCTACAGATGCTGACAAAATGGAAAGTGGATTAAAGACAGCTGGCGGTAAATGTATTATAAATTCAACTAATTACGAAGACGGTGATGATAGATTTAATCAAGTTCTAAATTTAGCCTTGGGGTATGGTTCAGGACTAGTTGTGGGAACTATTGATGAAGATGGAATGGCAAGGAATGCAGATAAAAAATATAAAATTGTTAAACGAGCAATTAATAAAACAAGAGAATTTGGTTTATCAGATTATGAGCTCTTCTTTGATCCATTAGCACTTCCAATATCTACTGGTATAGAAGAAGATAGATTAAACGCTAAAGAAACAATTACTGCCATATCAAGAATTCGTGAAAATTTTCCAGAAATTCATATTATATTGGGGATTTCGAACATAAGTTTTGGTCTATCACCATTATCTAGAATTAATTTAAATTCAATATTTTTAGATGAATGCATTAAAGCAGGATTGGATTCAGCTATTATCGCACCAAATAAAATTTTGCCATTATCAAAAATTTCTGAAGCAACTAAAAAGCTTTGCTTAGATTTGATATATGACAAAAGAGAATTTGAAGATGATATTTGCACTTATGATCCATTAGTAGAACTTACAAAGGCATTTCAAGATTTATCTATTCAGGATTTCAAAAGAGCATCTTCAGAAAATAAAAACTGTACTCTGGAAGAAAGTTTAAAAAATCATATTATTGATGGAGAAAAAATAGGTTTAGAAGATCAATTAAATAAAGCTTTAAAAAAATATAAACCTCTTGAAATAATTAATACCTTTTTACTAGATGGGATGAAAGTTGTAGGGGATTTATTTGGCTCAGGTCAAATGCAATTGCCATTTGTGCTTCAATCGGCTGAAACAATGAAATTTGCTGTTTCAATTTTAGAACCATATATGGAAGCTGTAGATGAAAACATATCGAATGGAAAACTCTTAATTGCAACAGTCAAAGGCGATGTTCATGATATAGGAAAAAATCTTGTTGACATAATACTTACAAATAACGGTTATGACGTAATAAATCTCGGAATAAAGCAAGATGTTTCAGCAATTATAGATGCACAAAAAAAGCACAATGCAGACTGCATCGCTATGAGCGGATTACTTGTTAAGTCTACTGCATTTATGAAAGATAATTTAGAGGCTTTTAACAATGAAGATATTAGTGTGCCAGTCATATTAGGAGGTGCAGCGCTAACGCCAAAATTTGTAAATGAGGACTGCAGCAAAATATATAAAGGGAAAATATTGTACGGAAAAGATGCGTTCACTGATCTTAAATTCATGAATGAATATATGGATAATAAAAAAAAGGGTAATTGGTCAAATACAGTGGGATTTATTAATAATGAGGGTATAAAAATTAATTTAGCATCATCAAAAACTAACTCTGAAGAGGTTAATAAATCAATATCCATACCTACTGAGACTTTCAAATTAAATTTAAAAGAAAATTTTATAAGATCTAAATTTGTAAATGAAGAAGAACCAATTCAAGCTCCTTTTTTAGGGACGAAAGTCTTATACGACATTGATATTGATTTAAATAAGTTAATTTTTTATTTAGATAAAAAAGCTCTTTTTAGCGGCCAATGGCAAATAAAAAAAGGAAAAAACCAAAGCGTAGATGAATACAATAACTATCTGGATTCATTTGCTAAACCATTGTTAGATAGATGGTTAGAGACAATTATAGATAAAAAACTTATTTCACCCAAAGCAGTTTATGGATATTTCAGATGTGGTAGAAAAGATAATAGTATTTTTCTGTTTGATGATAAATCATTAAATAAAATTTCACAATTCAATTTTCCCAGACAAAAATCTGGGAATAATCTTTGCATAGCTGATTTCTATTGTGATTTAAAAAATGATAAACCAATAGATATATTTCCTATGCAGGCAGTAACAATGGGTGATATTGCTAGTAGATATTCTCAAAAATTATTTAAAGAAGACAAATATAGCGATTATTTACTATTCCATGGACTTACAGTGCAACTAGCAGAAGCTCTTGCTGAGTATGTACATTCATTAATTCGTATTGAATGTGGGTTTACGACTGAAGAACCAGACAAAAATAGAGAAATACTTGCTCAAAAATATAGAGGAGCTAGATATTCTTTTGGATATCCTGCATGTCCTAAAGTATCTGATTCAAACATACAATTATCATTGTTGGATGCAAAAAGAATAAACTTGACCATGGATGAATCTGAACAGCTTCATCCAGAACAAAGTACTACAGCTATCATTTCACTACACTCAAAAGCTAAATATTTCAGCGCTTAAGCTAAATTTTTAGTTGTTTTCTAAATATTCAATAATTTCTTCCTGTAGTTCTTCCATTGTTTCATTATCACCCAGATCAAGTCCCTCTCCCGCGGCATCCTGTGTTAACTCAAGATAATATGAAGCACCATCACTAGATAAAAATTCTAATGCGGAAGTTTCATCACTATCTTTAAAAGCTTTATAAAGAGCTTTAAATGCTATGTTTTCAGTAAAGTCCCAATCCATAATGAAAAAAACCTTATTAGAATTATTACCTCCTTACCCCCCATACTCGTCAACCTTTTTTAAAGAAATGTTGGTGTTTTATTATTATTAAAAAAATCTATGACCATAAATAATCTAAATCAGTTAAATGTCCTTGGAGAAAAAATTGAGATTTGTAGTTGCACACCTATGACAGGGTGGTTCAGAGATGGATTTTGTAACTATGACAAAAATGATGGAGGGAATCATTCCATATGTTGTGTAATGGATGATAATTTCCTGAAATATAGTAAATCACAAGGTAATGATTTAATAACTCCCATGCCTATTTATTCCTTCCCTGGGCTAAAGGATGGTGATCATTGGTGTATTTGTCTTGATAGGTGGAGGCAAGCATTACTAGACGGACTTGCACCAAAAGTAATATTAGAATCAACGAATATTGTAGTCTTAGAATCTGTACCTCTGGAAAAATTGAAAGAATATCAATTTAATAAAAAGTAATTACAAGTTTATTTTTTTTTTTAAAATGATTATGATAATTCTTTTTAAATGAGTTTAGAAATATATTGGAAAAAAGCAATAGAACAAACTCGATTATCAATTGATGATAAATCATTATATCCTCTCAAAACTGTTATTATTACAAGAGATTTATATGAAAAAGACGACTTCATAATTAGGAAACTCGATACTTCAAAATTTAATAAAAAAAAAATTTATGGTCCTAAGCAAAATCCATTTTGTCCTTGGGAAAAGATACTAGAAATTGATAAAATTGGGGATAATCATCAACTAATATTAAATAAGTACCCTGTACAAAAAGGTCATATTTTACTTATTACAAATGAATGGAAGCCTCAAAATGGGTGGTTAGATATTAATGATTGGAGAGCGATCCAACAAGTTAATAAAGATACTAGCGGATTATGGTTTTTCAATAGTTCTCCTATAGCGGGTGCAAGTCAACCTCACAGACATTTTCAACTTCTGCGTAGATCTAAAGGTGAGATATCATGCCCTAGAGAAAAGTGGTTTTTAGAGATGAACTCATATCAAGATCTAGATAGTAAGCTTAAAAAAAATATTATTGTATCAAATTTTAATTTCTTAGAAAATCCATCATGTCTTTTTGAATTTTACTTAGAATTATGCAAGAAATTAGGACTTGGGGACCCTATTAGAGATAAGAAACCGAAATATCCTTATAATATTTTAATAACTAATAAATGGATCGCTATCGTAAAGAGAAAAAATGATCATATTCATGGTTTCAGTATTAACGGTTTAGGTTTTGCAGGATATCTATTAGTAACTGAAAAATCAAATATTAATTATTTAAAGAAATTTGGCCCTGAAAAACTTCTAGAGAGTTTTGTTTGAATTCTAACTAGTTACTTCAACTTCCTTATCCCGGCTTATTTGTCTTTCTAGAACTTCTATAGATGCAGTTACGGAGGCGATTTTACGTTCAAGTGAATCCTTAATATAATTGAGCATTTCTAATTTCTTATGCTGATAAAAACTCTTTTTTTCTTTAGATGACTTGAAATAACAATTAAACATTTTTATTTTAATTATAAAAAGATACTTAATTGACTTGTGACATAAAAATAAATTGATTTTAATTTAAAAACAATATTCCGTATGGACTTTCAATTTTTTTTGAATAAAATTAAATAAATTCCATACTATTAAAGAAAATATTATTGAATATACCTGAAAATTCAAATACAAAAAGAATTTCAATTGATTTACCTGAGGAACTAATTTCCAGGTTTGATCAATTAAGAAAGGAGTGGGGATTTAGAGCAAGAGGACCTGTAATAGAAAAGATACTTAAAGAACTTCTTCAAGAAGATGATTTACTACCTAAGAACCAACAGCAAGAAATAGACTTTAACGAGAAGAATAATAATGAAAATTTAAATATTGATGAAGATACTGCATTGGTATTAATTAAAACAGACGTAAAAAATGAAATTAAGGAGATATCTTTGAATAAAAGATTTACAAATAACAATCAATATAATGAAAAAGCCAACTCAAACATAAGCCTTCCCAATTTTGTTGAAAAAAAAGTAAAGAATCTAAGAAGAAGTATTAATAGTGAAAAATTAAAGGAGAATATTAATGATATTCAAATTAATACAATTAAAGAAACTGAATTAATAAAATGTCGAATTGAGTTAATTAGTCATTGGAAGACCTTATATGGATCAGTTCCTAATGATCATGTAGTAGAAGCTTCGATGGATTGGTTTGAAAGGGATATATGGCCAAATCTTGATGGGACAGAAAATCTACCGTTTACGTGGAGTGCTGCCAATAAATTAATGTCAGATTTATGCCCATTTTGGATAAAGAAAAATCCATCACTTGAAATTGTTTTATTAATGATTGGCGTTTTAGAAGACCCTTTTGCTACATCAGATCTGATAAATAGAATACCAACACTTATGAGAAGGTTTTTAAGCAGATTTAAGCGAAAAAATAGATCAAATTCATTTGAAACCCTTGACTCAACAATGACAGTACATGGAGCACTTAAATTATTGAATTTATCAACATCCGCAGGATCAGCTCATACTTTCCGTAAAATTAGGGAGGCCTATAAATCAATAGCCTTAGAGACGCATCCAGATGCTGGTGGATCAACAGATCAAATGAGAAAATTAAATGAAGCGTATCAATTGCTAAAAAATCTATATAGAAATTAATATATTAATTCCTAATCAAGACTCATTATAATTCTTATTACTAGTCTCATATAAGAGAGATGTTAAGTTTAAAACTTCTGATTTTAATAAATTATTTATTCAAATTTATGGAAACATTAATTATGTATAAATGATAATTAAAATAATATTTACTTTAAAAAACTTGTATAGTATTTCTTATATGAGACTTATTATAAGTCTTATTACTAGTCTCATATAAGAGAGATGTTAAGTTTAAAACTTCTGATTTTCATAAATTATTTATTCAAATTTATGGAAACATTAATTATGTATAAATGATAATTAAAATAATATTTACTTTAAAAAACTTGTATAGTATTTCTTATATGAGACTTATAACAAGTCTATTATATAGTCTCATAATAGATAAGTAAGAAAAATTAATTTATCAATTTAAATTAATGACAACCAAGTTGGTTAATGCCTGGGAAAAATTAAAAATTGAATTACAAATCAATAAATTATGTCCTTTAAATGTCCAAGAAATTAATAACTGCTAAAAAATAAGACTATAAAAGGCTTTTGACTCTTCCCGAGCTGCCTTAAAGACAGTACTACTTAGATTGAAGCTTTTCAATGGCAGTTTGTTTATCAATACTAGGTACATCACTTAATCCGTTTGCATCAAACCAAGGGGCGCTAGCCCAATCAAATCCTTTCCCAAAAGTATTATCTGGTGCAGTTATATACCAATGACATGAAGCATCTGGTACGTCAACAGCGCATTTTGACCAATCATCTGACCACTGAGGGACTTGTACCCACAGCACTGAAGATAGAAATAGAGATAGCAAATTTATCATGAAACATATAATACAACATTAATTAGTTTTATAGGATTATTATCTATCTTATATAAGAATTATATATAGACTAGTTTATAGTCTCATATAAGAATAAAAATACAACTAATTCCTCAAATTAGTATTAAAACATTTTTCAACATTAGAAATGATATTTGAATGTATTGATGTAATGTCTGAATCCAGCAATGTTTTATCTTTATCTCTATAAGATAATCTAAATGTATAACTTATATGATTATCTCCAAATTTAGTATCTTCAAAAACATCAATTAAATTTACATCCTCTAAGAGATTTTTTCCTGTTTTTCTTATCTGTGATGTTATTTCGCTAATTAAAAATTTCTTACTGAAAACAAAATTTATATCCCTTTCCATTTTCGGAACAATTGGATATTGCTTATATATTGGAATCCATTTATTTTTTCTTGTACTAGCTCCCAAGAGGTTAGAAACATTTATATTAAATAAATAAACTTTTTTTAATGACTTCTTTTCTAATATTAGTTGAGGATGTAATTCACCAAAATAACCTGCATCTTTCCCTTCAATAACTAATCTCGCTGTTCTTCCTGGATGAAGAAAATCAATTGAATCAGTGGGTTTATCCTCAATTTTTATGCTCAAAGATGATAATGCCTCTTTTAACTTTCCTCTGGCCTGGTAATAATTAAGATCGTTATCCTTACCAGAATTTATCCATTTTCCAAATTTTTTATTTCCATAAATGGCTCCATTCAGAACTTCTTCTTGAATGAACTCAGTTTTCTTATGAAAAACATTTCCAATTTCAAATATATAACAACTTGCTTGTCCAGCTTTTATATTACGGTTCACTATCTCCAAATGTTCTTTCCAGATATTATCTCTAAGACAACTTGTTTCTAATAACAAAGGATTAGAAATCTTTATAAGTTTTTCATTATCTTCAGGAACAAGAGAGTAGCTTAGTACCTCATTAAAACCATTTTCTATAAAACCATTTTTTACTTTTCTCAATGCCAACTGTTCTGATGACAATTTCCCAGGCTTAATTGGGTTAGGAAGTTTTAAGTCGAATCTGTCATACCCTATTAATCTCGCTATTTCTTCAATTAAATCTATTTCTCGTATTAAATCATGAGATCTATTAGGAATTACTGCTACATCCCAGCCATATTCTTTATTCTTTAAAGTACAACCTATGAGTTTTAATTTATCAACTATTTCATTATCAGATAAATTTCTTGTTTCAAATTGATCGTTAATTATCAATGGACCAAGAATTTTATGTATTCGATTTCTCCGTAGTTTAATAAATACATCCTCATAACTTATTAAATTGGAAGTATTGATGATTGGTGGATTTATAGAAAAATATTCTTCTAAAAGATTAATTGCCCTTGTTACTGCACTTATTGTATTTTTTGATGAAATCCCTTTTTCATACCTGCTGCTAGATTCTGTTCTTATGCCAACCGCCTTTGATGATTTTCTTATAGTAACTGGATTAAAAACAGCGCCTTCAAGGTAAATAGATGAGGTAGTATTAGTTACAGAAGTCTCTAAACCGCCTATCACCCCAGCAATAGCTATTGGTTTGTCACAACAAGTAATAACTGTGATATTGTCATTTAAGTCATATTCTTTACCATCTAAGCAAATAAGGCTTTCGTTATCCTTGCCTTTTCTTACAGAAAAATCTTCTGGAGAAACTTCCTTACCAATTAAGTTTGACAGTTTATCTTTATCAAACGCATGCAAAGGTTGACCTTGTTCTAAAAGAATATAATTTGTCAAATCAACTAGAAGATTTATAGATTTTATACCTGATTTTTCTATACGGTCTTTAAGCCAATTTGGCGATAATTTCTCTCCATTTACTCCATCAATGCAGCTTATTGTATAAATGCAATTGGAATCTATAGCCTCAGGACAAAGTTTAATTCCCTTGAGTAAATGAATATTGTATTTATGGTTTAATTCTGGAAAATTTAAGGTGGATTCTAAAAGGGCAGAAATTTCACGGGCTATACCAACAACAGACATTCCGTCAGGTCTATTAGCTGTAATGGCTAAATCATATATAAAATCATTTAATTGAAGCAAGTCAGACCCTGGAGTGCCCAATTCATGTTTTAAGGCTAAATCTTCATCAATGATCTCTATCCCTTCGCTAGAATCCGCTAAACCTAGTTCCTGCAGTGAACATATCATTCCTTCACTCATGACTCCTCTAATTTCACTTCTTTTGATAGTTAAATCAACAGCATTTAATTTCGCGCCGACAGTAGCAACATAAACAAAAATATTTGGTTTAATGTTGCGTGCACCACAGATAATTTGTAAATTCTTTGAGGTACCAATATCGACTTGGCAAATTGAAAGTTTGTCAGATCCTTCGTGTTTTAAAACAGATAATACCTTACCTAAAACAACACCATTTACATTTTCTGAACAATCTTCTAATGATTCAACCTCAAATCCACCAATAGACAATTTCTCAGAGAGATCTACAGGAGTAGTAGTAATTTCGACTAAATTATTCAACCAATTTTGAGAAACTTTCATATATATTTTTTAATCAATGATGATAAAAGAAATGAGTATATCTTCAAAAAAGTTTGTTGAAGATGTACAATAGAGAATTATACAATAAAGTATTAATTAAAATGGCAAAAAAAGGGACAAGAGTTGTAGTGACCCTGGAATGTACTGAAGCTAGAACAAGCACAGATCCCAAGAGATCAAATGGTGTCTCAAGATATACTACTGAAAAGAATCGTAGAAATACAACTGAGAGATTAGAACTTAAAAAGTTTAATCCTCATTTAAACAGAATGACAATTCACAAAGAAATAAAGTAATCAAATCATGCCTAATTCAATTTTTAAAAAACAATTATCACCTATCAAACCTGGAGATCCTATAGACTATAAGGATGTGGAACTCCTAAAAAAATTCATAACGGAGAGAGGTAAAATCCTTCCAAGAAGGATGACTGGCTTAACCTCAAAGCAACAAAGAGATCTTACATTAGCTGTAAAAAGAGCCAGAATAGTAGCTTTACTACCCTTTGTAAACCCTGAAGGATAGTTTGATATTGAATATAGTTGGCATCTAACTAATATTTAGAATTTTTGAAAGATTTAACAAGTTTAAAAACATATATAATAGATTCTGAAGATCCACATGAAGTGGATGATGCAATTTCTTTAGAAATAAAAGAGGGAAATATTAAAAATCTATGGATACATATTAGTAATCCATGCAAGCTATTTACACATGACTCTGATGTTGACCTATCTGCAAGAAAGAAAAATAGCAGTTTATATTTAATAGATCAATATGTCCCAATGTTACCTAAAAATATTCTAGAAAAGGCAAATCTAGCTCAAAATAAAATTTCAGAAACCATAAGTGCAGGAATAGAATTCAACGACGATGGTTCAATACATAATTATGAAATAATTGAAGCAATTATAAAACCGAAATATCAATTAACATATGAAGATGCAAATGAAATATTAGAATTAGAACCTAAAGAAGAAATTGAATTAGTTGAAATAAAAAAGTTATTAGAAAAAAGTATTCAATTCAGAAAGAAACAAGGAGCAATTATTTTTGAAAGTCCTAATAGTAAAATTAAATTATTTAGGGATAAAATATTAATAAATAAACTAGAGAAAACAATATCACAAATTATTGTTGCAGAATCAATGATATTGATGGGTTATGTAACAAGTTTATTTATAAATAAATATAATCTAGCGGCTGCATATAGAATTCAAAAATTAAATTGTAATCCATCTGAAATACTTAATAGATACAAAGATAGTGAAATTAAATATATAATCCTAAAGCAATATATGGGAAGAAGTTACATTACAACAAAGCCTAGCAAACATGAGTCACTAGGTCTAAATATGTATGTACAATGTACTTCACCACTAAGGAGATATTTAGATTTAATTATACAAAGACAAGTATATAATAAAATTAATAATCACAAACTTCTTAGTATTAATTCTATCTCTAAAATTATCGATTATTCAAAGAGTAGACAAACAGAGAATAATAATATCTCTAAAAATGATAAACTTAAGTATTTAACTTTATATTTTAAGAATGAAAATAAACCCTTTTATAAAATAATATTTGTAAAATGGATTAATCATAAAAGAAATATTGCTTTGGTATATTTCCCAGATTGTTCACTAGAAATACTTATTACTCTTTTTGTATCAGTAGAAATATATAGTAATAAAATATATAAGGTGAAATATCATATAAATGATAGTAATCTTTTAGAGTTTATTTATTAACCAAATAATTAATATAATGGCTCGTTATTAGTTTAAAAATATCTGTTAAAATAAATAAAAAAGCTTTATGAGTTTTATCATTACTACCCCATTATATTATGTAAATGATAAACCCCATTTAGGAAGCGTATATACAACTATAATTTGTGATTCTATAGCTAGGTACAAAAGGCTTGTAGGGGAAGATGTTATTTTCATCACAGGTGTTGATGAACATGGTTTAAAAATACAAAGAACAGCAAATGAAAAAGGTATTGAACCTAAATCGCATTGTGATGAGATCTCAGAAATCTTTAATATTAATTGGAGAGATTGGAATATATCCTTCAATAAATTTATAAGGACAAGCTCAAAACATCATGAGTTGGTTGTTAATGAATTTTATGAAAGAGTAAAGTCATCAGATGATATCTATATGGGAGTACAAAAAGGCTGGTATTGTGTGGGTTGTGAAGAATTTAAAGATAATCCAGAAAACTCCCCAACATATAAGTGTCCAATACATCAAAAAAAATTAGAATGGAAAAATGAGGAGAATCTCTTTTTTAGGCTTTCGAAATATCAAGACCAAATTGAAAATATTATCAACGAACCTTCTTTCATAGAACCAATTGAAAGAAGGAATGAAATTATAAATTTTGTATCTAGAGGTTTAAATGATTTTTCAATCTCAAGAACGAATGTCTCATGGGGAATTCCTGTTCCCGGTTATGCTAATCACACCTTTTATGTATGGTTTGATGCTTTACTTGGATATGTAAGTGCTATTAGTTCTGATGAAAAAGATCATTTATTGGAAAAATCAATTAATGGAGGATGGCCAGCTGATATACATTTAATTGGTAAAGATATACTTAGGTTTCATGCCGTCTATTGGCCTGCAATGCTTATTTCAGCTGGAATGAAAGTTCCTAAGAAAGTTTTAGGACATGGGTTCCTTACAAGAGAAGGTCAAAAAATGGGCAAAAGTTTGGGAAACGTACTCGACCCTGATCTATTGCTTTCAAAATATGGAAATGATCCTGTGAGATGGTTCCTCATTAAAGATATATCACTCGGTAATGATGGAGATTTTCAAGATAAAAGATTTGTTGACATTATCAATAATGACTTAGCAAATACAATTGGCAATTTATTAAATAGAACATCATCTATGTCTAGAAAATGGTTTGATAATAAAGTGCCAAATAATGAAAAAATTTCAAGCGAAAATAAGTTAGAAAATCTTGCCAAAATTACAGTTGAGAACTATTTACAAAAATTTGATATCTACAAATTAGATCTAGCCGCTAATGAAGTTCTTAGCTTAGCAATTAATACAAATCTTTATTTGAATGATAATCAACCATGGATGTTAATTAAAGAGAAAGATAATTTGCAACTTGTTAAAGAAATTATCTACAACGTTTTAGAAAGTACCCGAATAATAGGATTATTATTATTACCTTTATTGCCAGAATTATCATCAAAAATAAACGAACAACTTGGTTCTACATACAAAAAAGATATTCCTTGGAAAAAACAACTAAATTGGGGATTATTAATTGGAAATTCTAGCCTTCCTAAGCCCACACCAATAATAAATAAGCTTGAGTATGAATAACATATTTAGATTAATAATAATCCTTCCAGTTCTTATTCTTGGATGCACACCAAAACTAATTGAAGAAAATAAAGTAACACAAAGAATAGACAGTTTAGATATGAATATTTTCTCTAAAAAAGGAGATAAGATTTACTCTATCATCAGCCCAAATTCTTTTTATAATAATATTGAATTGAAGTTTGAATTAATAAACCCTACTATTAGTATTTTTAAAGATGAAGAAATTAAATATATTGTAAGTTCTGATGTATCTACATTATCAGACAATAATAAACTTCTAAAATTGAAAGGTAATGTAAAATTAAAAACTCTAAAACAAGATGAGATTATTTTATATGCAGATAATTTTATTTGGAATATAGAAGAGACTAATTATCTATTAAAAGGAAATATAAGATTTGAAAATCAAAATATCATTTTAAATTCAGAAAAAGCCAAGTTAGGTTCAGATAATATAATTGAATTTTTCAATCCAGTAAAATATGTAATGAAAGATAAAAACAACGAGAATAAATATGAAATAAACGCAGAGAACGCCTATTACAATCTAAATACAGAATCAGTAAGTTTTAAAGCAAAAGATAAAAGAGTCAAATCAATAATAAATTTTTAAATATTATTTTTTGAAAAAATATTATTAATTTTCTTCGACCAGTTATTTATCCATTTTTCATCAGACTTAGTAAAACATTTAGCACTCCAGCCTCCTATCAAGATAAAAGCCTTTCTATTTATTGGTACAACTAATATGGATGGAACGTCGGCACAAAAATTAAAAAATTCATCTCTTCCTGGATAAAATTTAGTATTTGCTAAAGATATTAATTTCATATCTTTTATTGATCTCATACAGGTTTCTCCAGGATTAAAATCATTACTTGAAATAATTCCTCTACTCAATATATTTACTCCATCATTGTGAATTAATATTGCTGCTGCTGCAGTGGAAGTTAATATCGCTTCAGATCCCCAAGCAAGCTCATCAATAACTTCATCAGGAATGTTTTTGTCGAAGAGAAACTTATTTTCTCCTTTAAGGTTAACTTTCTCACCAGTAATAGGTTCAAATTGTTTAAATAAGAATCCTATTAAAATAATAATTAATGCAGCAATAGCAGCTAATACTTGAGCCCTCTCAAGTTCAGGAGTAATTGTCTCTATTGAAAAGAAATTTGTTATTTGGAAAATAAAGAGAATTGTGCCAATTAATATTAAAGATTTACCGTTAAATCCCATTTATTGAATATGTTAATACTATTTAAATTATGAAAATATTATATTGCTTAAAAAGTTTAATGATACTCAAACAATTGGTTTTTAATATATAATTAACCAAAACGAATTGAAATGACCCAAATCTTTAATAAATATTTTTTCTCTTTATTCTTTAGCGGTTTAATATTATTTCTTATTCCTGGAACAATACACGCTGAAGGTATTAGCAATATTAATAGAGTATTCGCAGTAGCACAGCCAAAGGGAACAATCAATTATGAAAAAAGTCAACCTTCATCTATTGACAATCCTGTAGTGGATCCAAACTTTAATGTAATGAGATCTAATGATACTGATAATTCAACTGCTACTTATATTGTTATTGGTTTATTAATTGCTGCAACGATTATCCCCTTAGCAACTTGGTGGTATTTCTCTAAGTAATAGAGAAATCATGAATACCAAGGATTTAAGTTTTAGCGATGGTTTATCTAACATTATTTTTATTACAGGAGGAACAAAGAGTGGTAAAAGTGAATTTGCAGAGCATTTAGCAAAGAAGGAAAGGAATTTATCATATATAGCCTTATCTGAAAAAAATATTGATGATAAAAAATGGCAAGTAAAAATTAATTTACATCGAAAAAGAAGGCCAAAATACTGGAAATCAATAGAAACAACAGATCTATTAACTACATTAAGCCAAGAAGATGGTCCATTACTAATAGACTCGATTGGTGGATTTGTTATGGAAAATATTGAAAAAGAATATAAAGAATGGTCAACAAACGTAAATTCATTAATAAATCTTTTAATGAAAAGAAAATGCATAACATTTATCGTTGGAGAACAAGTAGGATGGAGTTTAGTATCAGAATATGAAATTGGTAATACTTATATTGAAAGAATTGGCGAGCTTCAGAAAAGAATAACCAAAATATCCAAAGATAATTGGCTTGCAATAAACGGCAGGGCAATCAAAATAGATGAAATAAGTTTAGAAATACCTACTTAAAATTGGAAGTCGCTCTTTTTGAACCTAGAATTCCTCAAAATACTGGTAATATTGCAAGG
Organism: uncultured Synechococcaceae cyanobacterium; assembly: GCA_902570945.1. GTDB lineage: Bacteria > Cyanobacteriota > Cyanobacteriia > PCC-6307 > Cyanobiaceae > Prochlorococcus_A. Next base: position 1,035 of record CACGAJ010000002.1, on the reverse strand, counting down.
TCATGTGCTGCATTTAACATACCTTTAAATCTTATAGAGCCTTTAGGTTTTAAATTAGAAGATAAATATTTAAAAAGAGCAGGATTAGACTATTGGCCTCTAGTTACAGTTAATAAATTTAAAAATTTTGATAAATTTTTTGAGTCAAAAGTACAAAAAAGAATAATTTCATTTAGTAAAAAAAATGGGATCTATTTGAATGATTTTAAATTTAAGAAAGATGATGTTTTGCTATTTGGTAGAGAAGATTCAGGTTTGCCAGATTGCATTATTGATAAAAGCGACTTTTTAATATCGATATTTATGCCAAATTTGCAAGTTGGAAGTAATGAAAAGAAAGGTGTTAGGAGTTTAAATCTTTCTGTGGCATGCGGTATTGCTATATATGAGGCTCATAAACAAATAAATTTTCAAAATGGTAATTAAGTACAAATAATGTCTTACAATATTCTCATGTCTCGGTAGCTCAGCTGGTTAGAGCGGCGGATTCATAGCCCGCAGGTCGCGTGTTCAAGTCACGCTCGAGACATTTGCAATACCTTGCAATAACACTCTTAAGAAAAAATTTAAAGTGCTGTACTCACACTTTCTACAATAATGATCAAATCTCCCACTAAAGAATTAGATCAAAAGAAAATTAAAAAAAAATTTCCAGAAGCAAGGGTAATAGTTCTTGATGATAGTTTTAATACTTTTCAACACGTCGCAAATAGTCTTCTAGCAATTGTTCCAGGTATGACTGAAGAAAAGGCATGGGATCTAACTATCAAAGTAGATAAAATAGGTTCAGCAGAAGTATGGAAAGGTAATCTTGAACAGGCAGAGCTTTATCATGAGCAACTTGTCAGCGAGGGATTAACTATGGCTCCACTAGAATAAATTATGTTTTTAAAGATTTTTTGTTAATTAATTGTTGTTTTAATAACCTAAAGAAATTAAATCAAAGTTACTTTCAATAAATTACTTTTTTAGCTAGAAACTACTTTTTTTTATCTAATTAATCTTAAATAATAAATATTATTGCTTATTGTTTAA
>CACGAJ010000001.1 GCA_902570945.1 uncultured Synechococcaceae cyanobacterium | reverse complement strand
TAGAAATACCATAGATTCATTTAAATTAGTTTTTCCTAGTAAATTTTAATCTTTTTTTAAATCTAATTTTGTTACTAAATTATTAAAACTAATCACTAAATAAATAATTTCTCTAAAAAAAATGAAATTCTTATTTGTTGTTTTTTTACAGCTTTTTCTAATTTATCCAGCTGAAGCAGTTACCACAAAAATGTTTAAGGTATTGGATACTTGTGCAAGATATCGACTAGGTGAGATTAATGCCGATGAGGCTATAGAAAAATTAAAATTAATGAAATCTACTTCCAATCAGTCAAAGGAATTAGTAAGAAAATATTGCTCAGTATTTACTCCAAATGAAAAAATTGAATTTTAATCTTATTCATTCATATTTAATTGTTCTTTTTTGAATAATCTTTAGCTTTGTTTTGTATTTCTTTAAGTTTTTTAAAATTAGTTATTTTTAAATTGAAAATAACTCCCAAAAAAAGAATAATAAATAAAATAATGTAAATTATTAATTCCATAATATTGAATTAATAAACACACCCTAGTTTATTTCAATAATAATTTAGTATCTTTTAAAACAAAAAAACTGATTTTAATATTGGTTATTTACTTTGAATGCCACAAAAAAAACATTTTAACCTCTAATATGGAACTTTATAATAATTATTGTGCAGATCGGAGATAAAATTCCAGAATTTTCTTTACTGGATCAAAATGGAATTAAAAGATCAAATAAGGGATTAAAAAATCCTCTTGTTTTGTTTTTTTATCCAAAAGATGATACCCCAGGATGCACTATAGAAGTTTGCGGATTTAGAGATAAATATGACTTATTTAAAGTATTAGGTGCGCAAGTTTGGGGAATAAGTAATGGAAGTACCTCTAGTCATTTGGCATTTGCAAATAAAAATAAACTACAATATCCATTACTTTGTGATAAGAATGACTCTCTGAGGAAAACTTTTAAAGTTCCTAAAGTATTAGGTTTTATGGATGGTAGGGTAACTTACGTTATTGATCGAAAAGGGATAGTTAGGCATATTTTTAGAGATTTATTGAATGGTCCTGAACACATTAAAGAGGCTATTAGAGTACTTAAAGAAATTCAAAATCAATAAATTATTATTCAAAGAATTTTAGATTAATAAGTTTTGTTTTATTATAATTTCAGCTTTTTTAACTATATGAAGAAAATGGGAATGCAGGCTGTTGATCTTGCTATTCAAAATGGAGTGGATCTTGACGGTACTCCAATCCCTCAAAAAATGCTAGATCTATACAATAGAATTATGGATGAGGAGAATAGAAGACAAAGGAGTGGTGTTAAAAAATCAATGAGAAATAGATGCGTCAAAACGGGTTCTAAGCATTTTGATAAAGAAACATTGAATCAATTATTAATAGATTCGGGATGGGAAGGTCTTAAAGAAAAAGAAATTTTATTTTTTTATAACTAAAAAAAATTTTTTTAATTAACTTAAAATTCATTTATGGTAATAATTTATTTAAATTAAGAAACTGAGAAATAATTAAATATTTTTTTAGATCTAATTTTTTGAATTATTTAAACCATCCTTTTTTTTCAGAGGAAATTATTTTCTCTTTTTTAGCTTTTGTTTTATTACTTGCTTTTTTGAAAGCCAAGTTGGCTTCTATAACTGTAACTATTGAAATGAAAAAAAGACCAGAAATTCCAATTATTTGTTCACTTTGAGAGGGTTCTGAATCACCTTGTAAAAAAAAACCTAATGTGAACCATGCAGTACTAGCAGTGATGGTAAAAAAATAGGGTTTCCATCTTCTTTGATATAAGTAACCCGATCCTAAACCAGGAAGAAAATTTAAAAAAGATGCTACCCACCCTTTTGAAGATGCAAGTATTTCGTCTCTTGAGGGATAAGACATTTATGTTATGTATTTATTAAATGTGAATTTATATAAGCAAAAGATATTGCTGCACAAATTACCCAACTAAAGGGTAAAAACATTCTTATTTTTTCTTTATTGTTATTCATTTTTTAATTATGGAAAATATTTTTAAAATCTGTGGATTTAATAGATACCTTAAAACTAGAAGAATTAAAAAAGACGGTTTTTAACCGTCTTTGAAAAAAGTAATTTCTCTAAAAATAAATTATTTATCTTTTGAGGCTGAGAGTACTTTAAGTTGTTTTTTTACTTCTTTTTCTCTCTCTTCAAGATGTTTTAGTTGAGCTTTAAAAGCATCTTCAAGTCTTACTTTCTGTGTTGTAATTTCATCAAGCTCTTCTTGATGTTGGTTTTTCTTTAACTCCTTCATTTCACTATCGGAAATAACATATACAGGGCGATATGAAGGTGTTTCAAAAAGAATATCAAACATTGAATACATAAGTGAACTTTGAATTAGTACAAATTAAATATCTGATAATTCTTTGTAATATGAAAGGATAAATACCGAAGATATTGATACGGCTAATACACCGAATTTCGGTTTACCTAACATAACCGCCCAGTATTTACCGATCGAATTTTAAGGTATGTTTTAAAGTAAGAAGGAGATGATTCTAAAAATTTAAATTAAAAAGAACTAAAAATGGATTTAAAAATTACTAAAACATTAGTAATCCCATCCAACGAAATTAAGTGGCGATTTTCCAGATCCTCCGGTCCTGGAGGGCAAAATGTAAATAAAATTGAAAGCAGAGTAGAGATTATTTTTGATTTAGAAGATTCCAAAGTATTAAATGATTATCAGAAAGAAATTCTTAAAAGAAACTTGAAAAACAAATTAGTAAATAATAGCTTGCGTTTAGCGGTTCAAGAACACAGAAATCAATTATTAAATAGGCAGCTAGCTTTAATGAAAGCTAGTTCAATCATAAGAAATGCTTTAAACAAATCATTTAAATTAAGAAAATCTACACAACCTACTAAAGCATCACAAAAGAAAAGAGTTGAGGTTAAGAAAAAACGCGGCGAATTGAAAAAAAGTAGACAAAAAGAAAAAATATATCAAATATGAATAAACTAAATAAATATTTTCCTCGCAGATTGCAATCAAAGCCTGTGATAGATTTAATTTTATTTTGGTTTATTGAATTCAACTAATGATTTCTGGTTAATTGACTCTAATTTTGTAGGGGTGATGCGTTTCTACAAAGATAGAGATAATTCTGATAAATCTATTGATTATATGTTTATTGAAGAAGGAATTATTATGGGAATTTATGGAGAAAATCCTCCATTAATGAAAACTAGAAAAAAAATTGTTACTGAAGAAGCGAGATTATTATGGCAAAAATTGTTAAATGAAGGTTGGCAAAAAACTAATAAAAAATGGTGAGGAAATTCTACAAAAACTTTTTTTTAATTTCAGAAAATAAATGAACCTTTTGGATATAGCTTGGAAATTTTTTTTTGTTGTAAAAATTTTCTTTTTCTAATTTCGTTTTCATATCTTTTCAACATCATTAGATAGTTTGTACCGCCAAAAAGTACTAAAAAGACAATAAATCTTATCCCTGCCTCAAAGTTCATATAATTATTAAGCTTTATATTAATCTGACAATTAATAATCAAAAATCAATCGGTATTTATATCTAATTCAAACGTGTAGGAAAAATCTTTTTTGATTTTAGGGCATAAAAAATACATAAAAAAAGTAATATTAAAATTGCACTAATGCTTCCAATTGGGTTTGGAATATTTTTTGTAAAAGGCCCTGCTAAAAAAGAAGGTGTATTTTCTTTGAATTCTATTAATCCGTTATTTATAAAAAACCAAATACCCACGAGTCCTCCATGAATGCCTATGGAATTCCATAAAGAACCTTTATCTCTAATTCTTACTAATGATAGAAATATCCCAAGTAAAATAAATCCTAAACGTAATACTAATGTATTCCAAAAGATCTCATTTGATAAATCATGAACAAAGCTAAAAACTATAGCTTGTGAAACTATTGATATTTTTGTACCATATTCAAATTTTAATTCTTCTATTAACCAGCCTCTAAAAATTATTTCCTCTGCTAATCCAACACCTAATCCCAGTAAAATAGAATTTAACAATATTATTGGAGAGAATTCACCTATCCAAGAAATATAATTTTTTTGCAATAGTGGTACCAGAATTAGAATTATTAAAACTAAAGAAAACAAAATGCCTTGACAAAAATGGAAAATGTTTTTTAATAATTTGTTTTTAGTTATCCCAATAAGTAACCATGTTCTTGAAATATTCCATCTGATATAAAACCAATATGGGATTAAAGAGAGAAACAGTAAGAAAGTAAAAATAGTTCCAATTAAAGATAAATTTTCTTTTTCAAAATTAAACAATAAAAGTGGCTGAGATAAAGCCCAGCCAATGCCATATAGAATTGGAATAAAAAATATAGTGGATAAAAATCTTGGTCTTAAAAGAAAAAAACTTTTAATTAATATAATTAAATTTTTCATTTTAGTTTGAATATTAATTAACCCCAGCCCTTGCCTTTTATTATTCTAACTACTTGTTCAAAAAGTTTTAGGTTTTTCTTTTTACTATAGTTTATGTTTTTTGAAAGATTAGATAAATCTTTATAAAATTGCCGAGTTATTTTATCTTCTTTATCACTAGGCCATAGTAAGTCTGAGCCCTCTTCATATTCTTCTTTATATCTTTCTTTATTCAAATTTTTTTATATCGTAATAATTTAAATTTTACTTATTGCAAATGCTTAAAAGTGATGTTTATTAAATTTGTGTATTTATTTAAAATTTATGCTGATTAATCTTTCAACTTTAGTTTTTACATTATTATCTCCATTTCTTATTTTTGCAGTAATAGTATCGGTTTACTTATTTCATTAGGAAGTATTTACAAATAAACTTAATTAATTTAAGGGTGTATTATGCCTACTTTTTCTAATGCAAATGATAAAACTGCAATTAAAGCCATTAGTGTTAAGATCTTGTTCTTTTTGATGAAATCCATAATGCATATTAATAATGTTTTGAGTAAATTCTTATATAAAAGAATAAATAATTAAAATTATTATAACAATTACAATAGAACCCCTATATATAGGAGATTTAAATCCCTTAATAGCTTCTTATAAAAAGATAATTGAAAAATATGATAAAGGTATAAAAGAGGGGGAATTTTATGAAGAACCTATTGGCGGAGATTTAAATTACCCTGATTGGTAAATATGCTTACTACAAAAATAACTTTTGCCTTGGCAGATTGGATTAGAGAGTGGCGCAAGTGCCGGGATAAGAATCCCTCTATTTATGAGTGTGTAAAATTTGTTCAGTGGAAATTAGAAGATTATAAACTTTCTGATAGTGATAAAAGAATAATTGCATCTATTTTGCTCTATGAATCTGAATAACTAAGGAATTATAGACTTAAATTTTTATATTTATCTATAAAAAACAAAGGATCATTAAAATCCTCTTACAAAATAAGAAAAAAGTAAATCAGCATATTTACGGATTTACTGAAAATATAAAAAGGAGTAATTTATAAATGTTGAGTTCGGAGGCAATCTAAATGATTGATAGTCCGCCTGAAATTTAGCAAATTCCAAAATATAGGAAGCGTATTCCTGAGAATGGGATTATTCGAAAATTAAAGTTCAATCAATTAGTCTGATAAGACTTCGCTTTATAATTACTAGCGAAAATAGGGACTGAAATTATCGAGTGAAATCCCCGAATTCACGTATTCTAGGTTTATGAGTAAATAGACTTTAAAATATGTAATTTTAAATCCTATGAGAAGGAAATTAAATATTAAAAAGGACTGTACAAGCAGTCCTTTTTTTTGTTTAATAAATTTATTCTAAATTAGACTTCTTTTTGGATAATATGAATTAATAAAGTGATTAAAAATATTTCAAAATGAAAGATCAAGTCTTGTTTCCGACAATTAAAGTACGTGAAAAGGGTTTTTTACAAGTAAGTGATATTCATACTATTTATTGGGAAAGATCTGGTAATCCAAATGGCAAAAAAATTCTTGTTATTCATGGAGGTCCAGGAGGAGGAAGTCAACCAAGATATAGAAGATACTTTGATCCAGATAAATTTGATATTATTCAATTTGACCAAAGAGGTTGCGGTTCTTCAACTCCTTTCTCCGAATTAAAAGAAAATACCACCAATCATTTAGTTGATGATATTGAGAAATTAAGGATTCTTTTAAAAATAGATACTTGGCATTTGTTTGGTGGATCTTGGGGCTCAACACTTTCACTTATATATGCGATTAAAAATCCCTCAAGAGTTATAAGCTTAACTTTGCGAGGAATATTTTTATGTAGAAAGTTTGAATTGTTATGGTTCTATCAATATGGTGCAAGTGAGATATTCCCCGATGAATTTGAAGAATATATTTCTGTAATACCAAAAGAAGAAAGAAATGATTTAATAAGGTCTTTTTATAAATATCTAACATCTTCAGATGCGAATCTTAGATCAAAAGCAGCAGGAGCTTGGACAAAATGGGAACTGTCAACAAGTCATTTAATAAATAAAAAATTTGATTTTGATAAGTCTGAAGTTAATTCTTTTTCAGATGCATTTGCAAGAATCGAATGTCATTATTTTATTAATAATATTTTCTTAGAGGATGATTTTATTTTGAAAAATATAAAAACAATAGAATCGATTCCAACAAAAATAATTCAGGGTAGGTATGACGTTGTGTGTCCTGTTAGGAGTGCTTGGGATCTAAATAAAAAATTAAAGAATTCTGAATTAATTATTGTTGATGATGCTGGTCATTCAATGAGTGAAAAAGGTATAAGTATCGAATTAATAAAAGCTGTAAAAGCAATTCAAAATCTCTAAAAGATAGAATATTCCTTTAAAAATTAAAGGCCATTATCTTCAATATTTTGTGCAATACTCCTAAGAAGTTCGACGATATCAGAATCTTCGCATTTAGTATCTTCTTTGAGCAAAATGCACTCGTCTCTAATACTTACATTAGTACTCCACCATATACCTGAACTATTGGTATCGTCCCATTCAAATCTTTCAGACATAATTAATAAAATCTAATAAATACATTAAAGCTTGCATTAGTTCATCGTGGATTTATATATTTAATTTCAAAATTTAAAAAACTTTCCTAAGCGCTAAAAGGAATCTAGAAATTTCTGACAATAAAATTTAGAAATCTAATTTAAGTTCGTATTGTTTTTCTTTTGCCTTAGAAACAGTTTTTTTATTATTTATATTTTTTCTAAGCCTTTTTCTAGAGCCATGCTTTAAATAAATTTCTTTTGAGATATCCCAATATCCATCCTTTTTAGTGATTTCCTGGATTTTCTTCTTTGCAGTTTTAGTGCTATTTGGGATGTCAATTATTGGTCTTATGTAATTAATTTTTTCATATTCTTCTTGATTAAATCTAGATAATAGCCATGGTTCATGAATGAAATTAAGTGGTACATCCTTTAATTCTGGTATCCATTTTTTTATGAATTTTCCTTGAGGATCATGATCTTTTCCCTGCTTAATAGGATTATAAATTCTATTGGTATTTATAGAAGTAGTTCCAGATTGCATTTGGCATTGGGTCCAATGTATTCCAGGCTCATAATCTATAAATTTATTTGCTAATTCAGAACCTGAATCTTGCCATGGTAGCCATAAATTATAGCTAGCAAAAGACATTAACATCGCTCTCATCCTGAAGTTAATCCATCCATTGAAATTTAATGAACGCATACATGCATCTATAAAAGGAAAGCCTGTATTCCCTGAACTCCATGAATAAAGTAATTCATTATTTTTTTCTCTAATATTTTTAAAAAAAGGATGGTATTCCCTAAACTCTAGTTCTGGTTCACTTTCAAGTTTCTGAATAAAATGACAATGCCAAGTTAATCTGCTTTTTAACATCCTGGAATTATTGTTTTTTGATATATTTGCCTTTTGATAAATTTCTTTTAATGAAATGCATCCCCAACAAATGTATGGGGATAGTCTTGTACAACTATCAAATGATTTTTCTGGGCTAGATATATCTTTTGAATAAGAATCTAATTTATTACTAAAGAAGTATTGCATTCTCTCTAAACCTTTCTTTCTTCCACCTTGCATTCTTCCAGGACAAGTTTCTTTTTTATGGGTAAAAATTTCGTCTGAGGGTATTTCTCCAATATTAAAGTTAATAGAATTAATTCTTAATGGAGCTTTAAGTAAGTTTTTTTCGGAATTTTCTTGCCACTTTTTAGACCAATTATTCCTATCTAAATTTCCTCTAAAAACTGAAAATTGTAGAAATTCCTTCCAAATAATATTTTTGCTTAAAGCCCATTCTCTTACTTTTTGATCTCTTTTATAAGTAAGCCAATCTCCGGTTTCTAGATGGCTATATATACCTTTGATTTTAAATTTTGTACTAATTTTATCAAAAATATTAATAACATTGCCAGTCCTAATAATTAATGGTTGTCCAATCTCAGCAAGTGCATTTCTTAAATCTATTAAACTTTCTTTGCAAAATTGCCATTGTCTATCTGAATGAGTATTTTGGCTCCAAATATCTAACTCAATAATATAAATAGGTAAAATATCATTATCTTTTATAGCCTCACAGAGAGCTTCGTTATCAAAAATTCTTAAATCTTTCTTAAACCATAAGATATTTATTTCTTTCATAATTTTTTGTTTTAATCCTAGAAAACTAAGATTAAGTTTGTAGGTAAAAAATATAAAAAATTTTAGAATAACTAAAAATCAAAAAAATGAAAATAACAAAAAAACTTTGGGAGGATAATTATGAGATCGCTTTACTAAGTTTAAATACAAAATTTGTTCAAGGGTTAAAGAATGGAAGCCTCCCTAAAAACATATTTCAAGAGTATTTAGCTCAAGATTATTTCTTTTTAGAGACTTTTGCTAAGGCATATGGTCTTGCAGTTTCTAAATCAAAAGATAAGTACTCAATAAGAAAGTTGAGTGAACTTTTAATGGGCGTTTCAGAGGAGTTAATACTTCATGAAACTTATGCAAAAGAATGGGATATTGATTTGTCTAATAACTATATAAAAAAAGCTACAAAAAATTATACAGATTTCCTTGATGATACTTCCAAGAGACTTAGCTCCGTTGAAATAATGTTTGCAATGACTCCATGTATGCGACTTTATTCTTGGATAGGAAAAAGTTTGTATAAGGAGGATTTTGACATTAAATATAAAGAATGGATAATTACTTACTCTGATGAGAGCTTTGAAAATTTAGCAAATTCACTCGAAAATCTTATTGAGACCAATAACGAAACATATGATATTAATCAAGCAAAATATTTATACAAAACAGCAATGGAATTAGAGTTGGATTTTTTTAATGCATATTCAGACTTCTAATTTTAATTAGAATTAATTTATAGTACTTTCAAAGACGAATTAATAAATCATGTATTCAAAAATTGCACTTTCAATAGGGGGTAGTGACTCCGGGGGTGGAGCAGGTATACAGGCTGATTTGAGAACTTTTATGGCCCTTAAAGTACATGGATGTTCTGTTATTACATGTATCACTGCACAAAACAGTTTAGAGGTTACATGCGTTGAACCAGTAGAGAAGAATACTTTATTAAGTCAGTTAGATACTTTATTCGCTGATTTTGGTATTGATGCCTTAAAAACAGGAATGTTATTAAATGAAAGTATAATTAATGATACTGCTTCAAAATTAAATACTTATACAATAACCAAAATTATTGACCCAGTAATGGTTACGAGAACTGGTTCTAAATTACTTGAAGATTCTGCGATTAATGCTTATAAAAAACTTTTATTACCAATTGCAGATTTGGTAACTCCAAATATTTATGAAGCAAATCTACTTTCTGGTTTAGAAATAAGGAGTGAAGAAGATATCGAAAATTCCGCAAGAAATATTATTGGTCTTGGAGCTAAAGCGGTACTTATAAAAGGTGGAGGTTTAATAGATATGAAAGGGAAGGATTTTTTCCTTGACATAAATGGTAGAAAAGAGTGGCTCTTTAATAATTTTATAAATACAGAAAATACCCATGGAAGCGGCTGTACTTTGAGTGCTGCTATTTGTGGTTACAAGGCTCTAGGTTTTGATCTGATTGATTCCATACAAAAAGCGAAATTATTTGTTGAGAAATCTTTAGAAAATTCTTACAAAATAGGATCTGGTCCTGGTCCCTTAGGTCATCATTAATTATTTATAGAAGTGGAGTTAGAACCACCATTTTCTATAGGGCTTTTTTAAAAATAAGATTTCTTCTGTCTCCCATCCTCCCTCTAACCACTCAAGATGCTCAAGTAATAAAGACTCACTTTCCCTTTTGCTTAATTGCCCAATTCTATTAGCAATACCATCGAACCTTACTTTCATCAATTCCTCAATCTTGATGTTATTCATAGGTTAAATAATAAATTTTTTCTACTCTTACTTGTATACATTTTCTTGTCAACGATTTAATTTTATTTGTTTACCAGTAGTTCTTAAATATGTATTAAATACAACTTTTTAAAATAGATAGTAATTAAGACTTATTCACATAGATTTAATTAAAGACTAATTTATATAAAAATACTCTAACTATGAAAAAAGAAGAAACAGCAAAGCAAAAAACTATTTTAAATGTAGGCTATTGTGAAACTACCTCTGAATGGCTCAATAGAATCATTACTGAACTAGCAGATGAAAATAAAAATTTTGTAGATTTGTCAGTTATTTGCGCTTAATTTTTTAGAAAATATATTTTATTTTGATTTATTTTCAGTTAATTTTTAAGTATAAGAGAAATTTAAAAGATATTCTGGTGATGTGAATCCTAATAAAAAAATCATAGAAATAATTAAACAATTCAATTTATCTCCTCATCCTGAGGGTGGATGGTTTAGAGAGATTGTAAGGAGTGAGAATTCTCTAATAAGGGAAGATGGCAAAAGTAGAAACTTTATTACGGGAATTTATTATCTTTTGGAGAGAGATGCAAAAAGTGCTTGGCACAGAGTAAAAAATGCTGATGAAATTTGGATTTATTTAAGGGGCGATCCTCTGAATTTATGGTGCCTAGATAATGATAATAAGTTAATAAGAAATTTAATTTTAGATTCCAATAATCCAGTAGAAATGATCCCATCTGGATATTGGCAAGCTGCAAAAAGTACAGGCGAATTTACTTTAATGAGTTGTTGTGTTGGCCCGGGCTTTGATTTTAAGGATTTTGAATTACTTAGAAATACAAATCATACTTCTAGATTGGATAAAGCAATTAATGATCTTATTTGAGACATTTTTTTGTTTATATTTTTGAAATTATCCTCTAGATTTATAAGGTTACTCAATCAATCTATATTTAATGAATCAAAATTATGTCAAAACAATTGGTATTAATGATGAACCAAGAAAAGATTCATACTTAGTATATGTAAATCAGGTTGATGGATTAAAAGGCATTCTTAATAGGGATTTTGATGAATGGTCGAATTTTGATAGTTGGGAAAGTATTTCAGTTCAGCAATGGATTTTTTCTAGAGCTTTAGAGGTTTTCAGAGGTAAGAAAATTGATATTAAATGCGACTGTTGTGAACTTAATGATTTAATTCCAAATGATTTTGAGAGTATTAAAAAAGAAAGATGCTTTGGTAAAAAAAGTGCTTACATGATTGAAAAAGTTGTAGATGAAATTGTATTAGCTAAGGCAAGAAGAGAAAGTGATGGAACATATTCTGCGTAAGATTCATAAATATTTATGGAGTTAAAAATCTTTTACTTACCAGTGAAAATTATCAGAAGATCCAATCGTTAAATTTCTAGTGGACATCTTATGGAACTTAAAGTGTACCGAATCACTGAACTCCTTTTCATCTGAGTAATTCACAAGATCCATTGGGTCGATGTTTTCATCGAACCATGCATCATATTCAATATGGTTTGGTTCAGCAAAATAACTCATATCCAATTCATAGCTTCCAAAAAGCGAATAAACGGTACATGTGATACCAAATTAAAATTCTTAATTTTTGATAATCCATATTTTTAACTTGTTCATAAATATTAGTTGCTAAAAAGATAGTAGAAATATCCATAAATTCATGTCTCTCGATACAACCATGGTTTCTATCCATCCTCACTTCACAATCAAGGATGGGAAGATGGACCAGTGCATAGCTCTTTTAGAAGAAATTTTGGTACTGACAAAAGCTAATGAGCCTAACTGCCTTTTTTTTAATATCACTACATGCGGGTCAGATAAGGCTTATGTAAGAGAGGCATATAAAGATGGTGCTGCCGCTTTATTTCATCTCAAAAATATGGGACATATGATTCCCAAGCTTTTTGAAGTGTCAGATATTACTGTGCAGGTCCAAGGCCCTGCAAAGGAGATTGAACCCTTGAAGGAAATACTGCCAGACGCTGATTTCTATGAAGCAATATCTGGATTCTGATTTAGATTGTATATACTGATAGTCGATCTAGCATAGAGAGATAAACTATCTTTTTTATTTTTTTTGATGGGAGAACAGACTTATCAAATAAAAAATTACATTTACGATGAGGTAGTAGCTTTTACTGGTGCGTTGAATGTCAAAGGTGATCTATCACGCAATGAAGATGATATGTATTTAACTGATAGTTATAAGTTAGAGATTTACAAACCTGAAGATACTTTTCCAATAGCTATTTTTAAACAAAATTTATCTTGTAAAACTGCTCCTAAACCTAGCAATATGCCAAGTCGGTGTGTGATCGGGTAAAGGATAATCATGAAGATATTCAGGGAAATCTTTTTACTGTTTAATTAAATAATGGCTAAATCTCATTGGTTGATTAACTCAAAAAGAACCGAAGTAAAAAGGTTTACAAAAAATGATAAGAGTATAGATGGAGTTTTTGAATATATGTTTGTAGATACTGGAAAAATAGTGGGGGTGTTTGGGCAAGAACCTCCTTTAATGACCACAACAGTTTCTGTAGATATAGATTTAGCTAGAGAAATTTATGAAAGGTTAATCTCGCAGGGATGGAGGAAAACAGAGGAGGTTTGGTTATAAAACGAGAGCTAGATCTCTGGAAAGAAAAGTTCTGGACCTGGGGCCGATATAATTCTTAATGGCTGGGATAAGACAGAAGGATTTTGATAATAGTTTCTTATATAGATAATCTATAAATAAGAAAGATTCTTTCTGAATTAAATAATCATGATAGATCTTAAAAGAAATAGTAAAAAAGAACCCGTAAAAGCTACTGGATTAAGGACGAGAGCATCTTCGTCTTATTCGCCAAATCAGAAAGATGATTTCAAAATAAGTAGAGGAAGGTTTTCCAATTTTTTAACCTGCAAAAGATGTTTTTATTTGGACAGAGTAAAAGGTTTAGATCCACCAGGAACACCTGGATGGACTTTAAATGAAACTACTGATTTGCTCTTAAAAAAAGAATTTGATTATTGCCGAGAAAGACAAATTCCACATAGATTATTTATCGACAATGATTTAAGTCATCTAGTTCCTTTTGATCATCCTGAGATAGATGATTGGCGTAACTCTCTTCACAAAGGATTGATGCTTCGTCATAAGGATACAAACATCATCTTGACTGGAGGGGTTGATGATATTTGGCAGCATAAAATTACTAAGCAATTAATAGTTGTTGATTACAAGTCCCAAGCAAAACTTGGGAGAGTAGATAAAAAAGATTATCTTGATGATCCATATCATGAGGGGTATAAAATCCAAATGGATTTCTATGCCTATCTTCTAAAAGGAATGGGATTTGATGTTCACAAAACATCTTATTTTTTAGTTTGCAATGCAAAAAGAGATGAAGAGGAATTTAATAAAAGAATGAATTTTGACGAATATTTAGTTCCATATGATTGGAATATTGATTGGATCGAAGAAGAAATAGATGCGATGGTTTCTTTGATGAATAATGACCAGATCCCGGAACCAAATTTATCCTGTAAAAATTGTGCTTATTCCGAGCAATATTCAAAGTTGGTTTGTAATCCTGTAAGTGATAATAAAGAGATTCAGGGAAATCTTTTTTAGTCTATTTTTTTCCTATGCTTTAGCTGGAATGGGATAATTTTATTGATTGACAGTCGATCTAGAATAAGGGGCAATTAGCTCCTTTTTTTATGTCAATTGAAACAACTGTTTTAGATTTCAAATTAAGCAATACTTTTGAGGAGTATGAGGCACATATGAATGCTCCTGAACAACAGGCCATGTTTAAAGAGATGGGAGTAAAAACCTTTTATATTGGCAAATCATTGGAAGACCCCAAAAGAGCAACCGTTATGTTTCAGGGACCAGTAAATACTTGTTACGACATCTTTGTTAGCCCAGAAACTAAACCAATAGTTGAGGCTTCCGGTCATATTTATGAAGGGACAATAATTAACCGCTGGATTTCTGAATAATTTTGAAACGCCTTCTACTTCCACTGCTGGCTGCATTGGCATTACCTAATGCTCTTAATGCCAATGAAAAAGTTTCATCTGAAGTGAATGATATTGAAGCTAATAAAATACTTCTTGGTCAAGTTCTATCTGTCTGCTATGCAGTAGATCGAAACCACATAAATATGAAACAAAAAATAGATATGTTGGGATTTGCTCTAAACCTCCACGAACGTGCTCATGGAAATAAACAAACCACACAAGAAGATCAAAGGAATGCTGTTGGGAAAGTACTGGATATCTTTCCAGATTGCTTCCCTGAAGTAAAAAAAGATAAATGAAACGCTTAATTCTTGCCACAATATTATTTTTATTTCCTTTTTACGCTCAAGCTGGCTTTCCAGAAGGTGAGAATGGATATGATCTGAAAAAAATTGAAGAGTCTTTTAGATTACCCTGTGCTGAAATTGGAAATGATGAGTGTATTGCAAGAGCACTAGGGATAGGAGCGTGTACATGGATATTTGAGATAAATAAAGATAAAGAAACTGGCGAAGCTTTAAAAATTGCAGATAATGTTTTAATTGCTCTTCTGAAAGGAAATAATCTTGATTTAAAATCTATGCTTGAAAAAGATGGACTAATTAAAAATAATATTAAAAAAGAAGCCACTTATAGAATTAACTTCTGTAGAGAAGAGACAAAAAAAGCAATTCCAAATTTAATAAAGAAATTACCGGATGGTGTTGTACTGGATGAAGAGAGAATAGAGAATTTAACCAGTGTATTTCCTCTGCAATATTTAAGTATGTTCGAGCAATTTAGTAAATAAAAAATGAAAAGGTTATTATTACCTCTTATATTCAAACGTTTTAAAAAGAGTGCTTTTTACTCATCACTTAATCAGAATACTTGTCCTGTTTATGATGCTGAAGAAATAAAAAAACAAGAACAACAAGAAGCTATTAGAAAGTTATATCCATAAAAAAAGGGCGTTAGCTTCGCCCCAGTTAAAAAGCGGGATAATCCCCATCACCCAGCCTTTTTTAAAATCCTAGCACTACATATGGTGTTTGTAAGTAATGAAAATTAACTATTGATGGAGTTGTTAGTTTCTAATTAATTTGTCATGATGGGAATCCCCATCATCCAGGCTCGCAAGAGTCTTTTTTTTATGTCTAGTTTTGGATCAGAAACTCCATTTATGCTTCTTGCAAAACTTAAGGTTAAGGAAGATAAGGTTGCAGAATACTTAGAAATTGCAGATAAGACAGATAAAGCTGTTGAAGCTAATGAACCTGGAATGCTCCATCATACTTTTGATCAAGATCCTAATGATCCACTTCGTTTCGTATGGTCAGAAGTTTATAAAAATGATGATGCTTTACTAGCTCATTTAGCTAATCCAGCACTAGGTGTTTATCTTGAGGCTCATGCTGAACTGGGAACTGATCTTTCTGTTGAATTTTACGGAACTGTGGGAGATAAAGTAATTGAAGCCATGAATGCAACAGGAGTTCCATATATGGTCTTTAAAACAAAATTTGGATATAGCAGAGTTTAAGGATAAGAGTATTAATTAATTATTTCGACTAAATTATTAATAAGAATCTGAGTGCAAGCGGTAACCACAGGCATATAAGAAGCATTAGTAAAAGAGTAATAGCATGGATATTTGGAATGTAATGCTCTTTAAAAATTTGTGTTTTCATAATTTATCTCGCCTTCTTAAGTTTGATTTCTCTTCTGATAAGCAAAGCTATAACTACAACACACATGTTCATTAGAAATACGTCTAATGGCATTTAATTAGAAAAGTCTCTACTTAATTAATAGCAAGAT
Source organism: uncultured Synechococcaceae cyanobacterium (assembly GCA_902570945.1). Classification (GTDB taxonomy): domain Bacteria; phylum Cyanobacteriota; class Cyanobacteriia; order PCC-6307; family Cyanobiaceae; genus Prochlorococcus_A. The sequence goes on along the minus strand of CACGAJ010000001.1, from coordinate 58,927 downwards.
TTTTGATCTACGAATCATGAAATGATTATTAATGTTTTTTGGCTTAATAAAACGAATTTAAAATTTAAATTTATGTTTAAATATCTCAGATTATTCAACTATTCAATGGCTTATTCAGAAACAAGAATAGTAATAGGTGGTCTAGCCCATGTACCTGTTCTTATTTTTATAGCCAATTTTATTAAAGGTAAGTTTGGAATTAAAACTGAAGAGGCAAAAGATACTGTAGTTAAAGAAGAGCCAGTTAAGATTATTGAGGTAAAAGATAATGTAGTTAAAGATGGAAAAGCGGAAACTATAAAAAAACTCTCAAATAAGCTGGACAGTATTGAACAAAAGGCTGATGAGGTTTATGAGAAGGTAAAGAAGAAAAAAAAAGATAAAAAAAAGAAAAAAAAGAAAGATTAATTAAATTGAAATCCTATCAAGCATCAATACATCTTGTGCTTGAATAGTATCTCTCTTTTCTTCATCCTCTGAATCTTTATAAGATTCAATTTCTGCTTGAATTTTTCTCTTGTAAACACCCTTGATATAATCAATTTCTCTTCTCTCTTTATTCAAAATTGAGAACGGTGATCTTTTCAAGTTCATAAATTTCTCCTAATAAATAAGATTTAATCAGCTCCAGTTTTTATCAGATTCAACAAAGCTTTCCAATGTTTGTTGATTCCTGATTTCTTCTTCAAGAAGTTCTTCTTCTGATCTTTCTTTAATCTCAGATTTATGATCTTCTTTGAGTTTTGATCTGGTAGACATTTGCTCATGACGACTACCTATATGTTCTAACTAGTCAGACAAGTCAACCGTTTAATAAATATGTACGGTTTGAGGTACTCCCATATACGGATAAAGGATCAACAATTAAACTTGAATGTGGTTAAGATGGTTGAGATTTGATTGAGTGGATAATACAAAAATACTTCTTGCGCAACATTATTTCATTTGGCAATATTAGTAACCGACTCCAAAATTGGCACATCCAATTAAGATGTTTCCCTTAATGGCCAGACAGAACTGAAGTTAAAAAAGTCAGGGATTTTCTAATAATTTTTCTTTTGGTTCAGCTGTTAAAAAGCTCCTACACACATACTGATAGACAATGAAAATTATTAAGAGACTCAGGTCGCTGCCAGGTGATTCTCTGGGTGTTATACGCCGCACCCCACCACTTGTTTTCGCAATGGCTGTCTTATCTTTCGGAGGATTTATAGGTGCCTCTACAGTCCTTGTGAGAGGGTTCAGGATGGTTGAGAATACCATCACTGTTACCGGTGCAAGTACCGAAAGTTTTGAGAGTGATATTGCTAAATGGTCCGTTCAGGTTAGAGCTGCTGGAAATTCTCAGATCGACTCATTTAATAAGCATAAGGATTCAATGAAAAAGACTACGGATTTCCTTAAAGCAAATGGAATTGAAGATGGCATTAAACACGAAGTTTATCTTGGACCGGCAAGTATAAGTGAATATGAAACCAAGAATCCCAAGACAAATGAAATCATAAGAACCGAATGGATCACCTATCAGAGTATTGAAATTCTAAGTAATGATGTTCATCGTATTCAAAAGACCCACAGCAAGATAACTGAACTACTTGGTGATGGTGTTCTTGTTAGCCCAAGCTCTCCTGAATTTACCTATTCGAAGCTGGCTGATAAAAGAGTTGATATGCTCGCTAAGGCTGCAAAAGATGCGAGAATCAGAGCTGAGGCGATTGCTCTTCAGACAGGATCTGTAGTGGGTGGTGTTAAGACAGTTAATACTGGAGTTTTTCAGATAACTGTTCCGAATTCCACGAAGGTAAGCAGCTGGGGTTCTTATGACACTTCAACTATCAAGAAAGATATCACAGCTGTTATGGGAGTGACTTTTGCGGTTAAGTGATGACTTAGGTAATCTTCTATTTGCCTTTAAGAATCATCAGCAAAGGTTGACTAATAAGCATCAGACTCCCTCAATTAATAAAAAAGTATTCAGGTTCATTTATCCATTCTGTCTGGGGTATCCCAATTTAGGGGTATCCCTTTTTTTACTGAGTCTTTTTTCATATCATCCATCTCTTTTCTGATTTTGTTGTAGTAGGCTAACTCCTCTGGATCATCAGAACCAAGACCATAATTCATGGTTGCTGCAATATATATTTTGTGCATCCGGTATGACGATAGTGGCATTACTAAAGACAAATTATGTTAAATATATTTGAATTCTAGTTAAAATTCTGATCTACGAGATCCCTGTGATATTAATCAAATGCTCAAGTGACCTCGTTGGGACTTGAACCCGAGACCTCCCCCTTACTAAGAGAATTGCTCTCTTTTGAAATCGCCTGCCACGACTGCTTTTTATACTAATTATTACTAAATATAAACGGATTAGAGCGAAAATTAGAGCAGATATCATGCTTAATATGTGCCTTTATAAATTTCTTTAATAGAGATGGAAAATTTATCAAATAAATTGAATATCTTAATTGAAAGGATGAAAAGTTTACAAACAACGTTTTATAAGGAGCAAGGTGTTAATGATCTTTGGAGTAATAGTAAGGTTTATGAGATCATAATCGCTAATGGTTTATCCCATAATTTAATTCCAGGGCACTCTGGTTCCAGAGATGCTATCGATAATAACAATATTAAATATGAATATAAACATTTTAAGAAACTAAGTTCAAATCATAGCTGGACTTTTAATGACTACAGTGAAAATACTATTAAAGGACTTATTGATAATGAATACCGTTTAATATTTGCACATATCAATGATGAGAATTATCCTCCTATATTTGATTGGTACTATCAAATTGAAGGAATAGATGTAGGGAATTATCTAGTTGAGGCAACAAAAAGTATAAAAAATAATAGGAAAATGATAAATATCTCTGAAAATCAAATAAAAAGATTTTTAGTAAGTAGCGAGAAAATATTTGTCAAAAATAATTATCTACAAAAATATCAGATGTATCTCAAAGAAATATTTGATATCACAGCAGCATTAGAAAAGCTAACTGGAGTAAAAAATTCACTTACTAGTAATAAATTTTGGGAAATATTTATAGCTTATCAACTTGGTCATAAAGTTAATTCTGAGCAGGGTGGAAGACAAGGGGCCCATGATGCTTATGATGAATTTGGTAATAGTTATGAATACAAAGTTAGCAAAAGTTTTTCTTGGAATTTTCAAGATATATCAAATGAAGTATTAGATAAATATTATAATGACGCAGCAATAATTCTTGCTGTAGTAGATAAAGAAAATTTTTTGGTTAAAGCAATATTTAGTGTTAAGCCACAAATTGCAGTCCCTTTCATAAAAGAAAAGTTAAAAAATAAGATGAATAAATTAAAAATTCAAAATAAAGAAATTCGAAGAAAACAAATATCTTTATCAAAGGGAGATTTAAAGTATCTTCAATCTAGCAAATTATTTTAGTTACCTAATTCATTAATTCTCAAAAGAGATTGCTTGTGATAGGTTTCATTATTCTCTATCCCAATGAATCTCCTTTTATGCAATTTAGCTACGTAAGGGATTGTACCACTCCCTGAAAAAGGATCAATAATTAGATCATTCTTATTCGTGCAACCAAGAATAAGTCTTTCAATAACTTCTTCAGGTTTCTGTGACGGGTGCTTACCGTATTTTTTTTCAGATAATTTAGTCATAGGTATATCCCACATGTTTCTCATTTGTTTTTTATTTATTGTCATTTCTTTAAGTTGTTTGTAGTTGAAAACCCAATTTTTTGCTTTTTTTCGAGAATTATTAACTGCCCAAACTATTTGTTCAGTGCTCTCACAAAATAATCTTTGGGTAATATTTGGAAAAGCATTTCTCTTGTACCAAATAATTGAATTATTTATCTTAAGGTCTAATTCTTCTAATAAAAAACCGATTTTGTATATGTTGTGATAAGTTCCAAATATCATAATATTTCCATTCTCTTTGACCAAACGTTTTATTTCACTAATCCATTCTATGGAAAAATCTAAATAATCTTTATCATTGAATTTGTCCCATTTCTCCTCAATTTTTTTAAATTTCTTATCTCCTTTCCATAAATCATTTGATTTGTACCATCCAATCTCCTTTTTATTATCGTAACCAGAAATATTATATGGAGGGTCTGTAATGCAATGATCAAATGAATTATCTGGAAATCTTTTCATTTTACTAATGCAATCGTCGAGAAATATTTTATTTATTTCGATCATTTGGATATGTGATTATTTTTATCAATGAAAAATTCTTTTTTAATTATTTTCTTAAGTTGATTTATATTTTTAATTTTTTTTAGAGCATCTTTTTTGATCAAAATCTTCAGTAAACCATCATCCAATATTTGACTTAGGCTTGGTCTATCATTTTTGACTAAATAACTTTCAATAAAATTATTAATGTAATTCTCATTATTTTCTTGATTAATATTTATTGAAAATAAATTTTTTTGTGAAACTAATTTTTGAAATATAAATATACTTTCACCTGTTAAGGTTGATTCAGAAGAATTATTTTGCTTATATGTTTTGATATTTCTTGGGACATGAATTATGTCCTTAAAATATAAATTACATTTACTGAGAGTAAAAATAAAATCCTGCAGATTTACAAAATTAGTATCCTTAAAATAGATAAGAGCATATTTTTTTTCTTTAAGTTTTTTAGATACGTTTTTGAATACTAAATATAAATTATTTAAATATTTATCCCTGTTCATGCTTTTTTCTTTTCTATTTGATTGAACTACTTCTTTTGAAAGATTATTTTTATAGTTTAGAAAAAATTTCCAAAGCTCTAGATACTCAGAAAAAGGTATTTGATCAAAATAGGGAGGATCTGTAAAAACTAAATCTATACTTTGGTCAGGGATCTCCTTATTATTTACTGACTGAAACGGTTTATTGATAAGAAATAATGAGTTTTTAGTAGTTTCAAGTTCATCGAATCTTGAACAAATTAAATTATCTAATGAAGCCTCATTCGAAAATACTTTTTTTTCTATTGATAAGAGCTTTTTTTTGAAAGTTTGAATAATATTTCTGTCTACAGCATATTTTTTTGGAAACCAAAAAATAAATTGAGATTGTGATTTTTTGTCCGTAAATTTGCATAGCTGCAAGACTTGGGACAACAAAAATTTTAACTCATTATTGTTTTTACAAAAATTTTTGAAACTAATTAATATGAAATAGTTTACGGGACTAAATAGGTCAGAAATTCTTAAATCTTTATTGATAGCAATTCTACTATTCTCAATGAGATTATAATTTTCTAACTTAGATAAATCAATTTCTTTATAGTTCTTTTGTGCATAAATTTTTGAGAACTCATCAAAATATTGTGAATTTTCATCTTTGCTTATTTTTAAAATATGATTGCTATTTTTAATAAGCACGAAAAATTCTTTTGGATAAATTTTTGAATTAATTATATTTACATGTGCTTTTTGAAGAATTACTTCCCCTTTTATTCCATCAATCAAGTAAGTGTACAAATATTTGTATTTTTCTTCGAAAATTTTAATTTTTTCTTTTAGAGAAACTAATTTATCTCTATTTAAACCTATATTGATTAGTAAGTTTTTAAATGGCATTTCATTTATTTCAGCTCCAATAAATTTTATTGAGTTCTTCGATAAGACAGATCCATAAAGATTTGAGCCGCTGCCCATAAAAGGGTCTAAAACAAAATCGTTATCTTTCGCATATTTATCAAGAATATGGGAGGAAATATTGATATCCTTCTTTGTCCAATAGAAAATATCATTTTTTTGAGGTTTATTAGGTTCATCAAAGACTATTTGTTTTTGAAGGGAAGTCATTTATAAAATATTTAGCTTTATCTGAGACTTTAAAATTTAGATTGACGAATCTATTAGAGCAGAAATTAGAGTGGATTGCATATATTCCTGATATATCTAGACATATCTAATAATTATAAACTTATAATTGATTCTCTTAAAACCTTTTCGGTAGAGTAGCTTTTGGGTATGCCCTCGTCGGGACTTGAACCCGAGACCTCTCCCTTACCAAGGGAGTGCTCTACCGCTGAGCTACAAGGGCAATTTTAAAGTGGGCCGGGTTGGATTTGAACCAACGTAGGCAGAGCCAGCGGATTTACAGTCCGCCCCCTTTAACCACTCGGGCACCGACCCCCACTATTTGAACTTATCAGTTAATGGACACTTTGTGTGAAATTGTTTTGGTTTTTTTGTTTCTTTCTAGATAGCATTTGTAAAGAAAAGACTTTATTGATGATGAATATTTTATTGATAAATGGTCCAAATCTAAATCTTTTGGGCACTAGAGAACCGGAAATATATGGTAATAAAACATTGAGTGATGTAGAAAAAGATTTAATTAAAATTGCTAAAGAAAAAAGTATTAATCTTGAATGTTTTCAAAGTAATCACGAGGGAGAAATAGTAGATAAAATTCATGAGTCTGTAAAAAGTATCCAAGGTATTCTTATAAATGCTGGCGCTTTTACTCATACCTCGATTTCTATTCGTGATGCTTTAATTGGATCAAAAATTCCTTTTGTAGAGTTACATATTTCAAATATTTTTAGTAGAGAAGATTTTCGTAAAGAATCTTTTCTTACAGATAAAGCTATAGGAATTATTAGTGGATTTGGCATATCAAGTTATTCCTTAGCTCTTGAAGGAATCATTGGATATTTAATTAGTAAGGATTAAATGCTAATCGATTTTAAAAGGCCCACTTCTCATATTAAATATTTATCGTCATTTACCTCAGATAAGTGGATCAAACTCGCATTATCTAATCCAATTGATATTCTTAATGACCATGCTCATTGTGAAAGAAAAGCAGCAGGAGTAGCTATTCAATTAATGTTTAGATATCCATCAGAACCAAATTTGGCAGAAGTTCTAAGTCCAATAGCGAGAGAGGAATTAGAGCATTTTGAGAAAATTCTTTATTTTTTAAAGGATCTTGGACATTCTCTTGAGTCCTTAAAACCGCCTCCATATGGAGCTGAATTGTCCAGGAATATAAGAAAAGAAGAGCCCAATAGAATGCTTGATAGTTTCTTAATAGCAGGACTTATTGAAGCAAGAAGTCATGAAAGATTGAGCTTGCTCGCGCTGAATTCTGAAGATAAATCGTTTAAATCCCTTTATGAGTCTCTGCTTGAGAGTGAGGCAAGACATTTTGGAGTTTACTGGAAACTAGCGCAAACTAAATTCTCTAAAAATCAAACTTTCAAAAGGTTAGAGGAATTGTCTGAAATTGAGTCATCAATACTAGCCGAAACTTTTGTATTGCCACGGGTACATAGCTAAAGTTAAAAAAACAAAATGATAATAAACAAGTTCTTAAGTTTACTTAATCGATATAAAACTGATTTACCAACATTTACCATAGTTGGTGTAGGCCCAGGAGATCCATCGCTTTTAACAATTGCTGCTGTGGATGCAATAAAAAAAGCGAAAGTTATAGTTTTCCCAATATCAGATGATAATAAAAAGAGTTTCGCTGCGGAAATAGTCAAGAAATACACCAAATTTAAAAAAAATATCCCTATTATCTTTCCAATGGCAAGGAAGGATTTTGATCCAGATGAAATATGGTCTAATGCTGTAGAAAAAATTGTGAAATTTATACAAAATGGCGAATCAGTTGTTTTACTTTGTCTTGGAGATACTTCACTATTTGCAAGTTCTTCTAATATTTTGAGGTTAATAAAAAATAATCATGCTGAAATTATTACCAAAACAATACCTGGTATTTCCTCTATTTCAGCAGCAGCTGCTTTGAATGATTTTGATTTGGTAAAAAAAGGGGAGACATTGATCATCAAAGAATGCCCTTCTTCAGAATCTGAATTAATAACCCTAATTAGGGAAAGTAAGGTAAATAAAACGGTATTGGCCATTATGAAAGTTGGCAAAAGATGGAAATTAGTCAGGGAAATTTTAAAAAAAGAGGATATCATCAATACAACATTAATAGCTTTAAGTGTTGGGATGCCTGATCAAATTATTCAATATGCATCACAATATAAAAAGGAATTTATGCCTTATTTTTCTTTGATTTTGATAAGGTTCGAGTAATGTATAAAAAAGAAAAATTAGTTGAAAATCAATTTGCATGGCCAATATGTAAGGATCTATTGTTTCTTGTTCTTGAAGATAAAGTTAGTGACGTATTTGTTTGTGAATTAGTTTGGGAAAGACTTTTTTATACTAAAGAACTCTCTATTAATAATTGGACCTTTAGCGCATTAACTCCTTCTTATTGGTCAGAAAAATTTGAAAAAGCTCCTCAAATCATTTCAGAGCGACCAGCCTCAATACATTTGACTCGATCAATTCCAAAAGAATATAAACAGGGATTGAAAAATTTTCTCAATTTTAAAGGTTATAAGATAAATGAACTCTATCCAAGAAGAACTAGAAGAGCGACTGCAGTAAATTGGTTAATTTATTGGGCGATTGAAAATGATTGTTTCTCAAAAGATAATGGATTAATGCCAAGTCTTAGTTCACCCCCTGTTAATCCAGTTAAAGGACATTTTGGCGATCCAGAAATTAAATAAGTTTTTTTGAGAAAGGTAAATGATTCTATTAAAGGTATAGTTGTAATGGATACTACTTTCTTTGGAGAGAAGAATTGATTCTTCCTACAATAGCAATTATCGGAAGACCTAACGTTGGGAAATCTACCTTAGTTAATCGTCTTTGCCAAAGTAATGATGCAATAGTATTTGATAAGCCTGGTGTTACGAGAGATAGAACTTATCAAAATGCTTCATGGGGAGGTAAGGAATTTCAAATAGTTGATACTGGAGGTTTAGTTTTTGATGATGATAGTGAATTTCTCCCTGAGATAAGGACACAAGTTTTCTTGGCTCTAGAAGAGGCTTCACTCGCGTTACTGGTGGTAGATGGGAATCAAGGCGTTACTGATGGTGATTTATCAATAGCAAAATGGTTAAGAAACTCAAGCTGTAAAACAATTGTTGCTGTTAATAAATGTGAATCGACTACTCTTGGAATATCCTTGGCTTCAGAGTTCTGGAAATTAGGATTGGGCGAACCCAACCCTGTTTCGGCTATTCATGGTTCAGGTACTGGAGATCTTTTGGATCTCGTTATTGGCCAACTTCCTGAAAATATCATTCAGGATGACGAAGAAAAGATAATGATGTCAATTATTGGTAGGCCTAATGTTGGTAAATCTAGTTTGTTAAATTCAATCTGCGGAGAAAAAAGAGCAATAGTTAGTGATATTAGTGGTACGACAACTGATTCAATAGATACGCTTATTAAAAAAGGTGATAATCATTGGAAAATTATTGATACTGCAGGGATTAGAAGAAAGAAAAATGTTAAATATGGCACTGAATTCTTTGGTATTAATAGGGCTTTTAAATCTATAGATAGAAGTGATGTTTGTGTTTTAGTTATAGATGCTATAGATGGAGTAACTGATCAAGACCAGAAGCTGGCTGGGCGCATAGAAGAACAAGGCAGAGCTTGTATAATAGTTGTTAATAAATGGGATCTTGTAGAAAAAAATAGTTCAACAATTTATCAAGTAGAAAAAGAACTTAGATCTAAACTTTATTTTTTACACTGGTCAAAAATGATTTTTATATCTGCCCTAACTGGTCAAAGAGTTGAAAATATTTTTGAGCATGCTCTTAATGCTGTAAGTCAACACAGAAGAAGAGTTACCACATCTGTGGTTAATGAAGTGCTCAAAGAATCAATTAGTTGGAAAAGTCCTCCAACGAAAAGAAGCGGTAAGCAAGGTAGGCTTTATTACGGTACTCAAGTAAAAAATAAACCTCCAACTTTTACTCTTTTTGTAAATGACCCTAAATTATTCGGAATTACTTATCGAAGATATATTGAAAAACAAATTAGAGTAAATTTAGGGTTTGAAGGTACTCCTCTCATTTTACTTTGGAGAGGGAAGCAGCAAAGAGCATTAAATAAAGAAGTCGAAAGGGAAAATATTGAGTTAATTCAAAAAGATTAATGAATTTTCTAACCAAATTTTCTGTTGGACAATACGTTTATGGCAATAAAAGTTGGCTGAGAATTATAGATAGCAGATTAAAAATAATCATTGTAATGATATTTTTAATCTCTCCAATTTGGGCTGGCCCAATTTGGAGATTGAGTTTAGTTGGTTCTTTAGTATTAATTACTTTTTTAAGTTTATTGCCATCTAGAGTATGGTGGCGATCATTATTTTTTCTCTCATGTTTATCGCTATTAATTGGATGTATTTCAATATTTGCCTCTTCTGATGTTCAATCTCTTGATGGCTACTTAAGAAATCCCAACGAATTGCAAGTAGTACTGGAAAGTTATAAAGAATGGAATATTTTGCAAATTCCTGCCCATAAGATATGGTTTATAAATTTTGGTCCCTATAACTTATCAAGAAAAGCCTTTGAACTAGGAATTAAAACCTCCACTTTGATATTTACCGTTATTCATAGTGTTAATTTGATGCTTTTGACCACATTGCAAGAAGAAATTATATGGGGATTAAGTTGGTTTATGTATCCTTTGAGAAAGATTGGTTTACCAATTAGTAAGTGGCTTTTTCAGTTATTAATTGCATTACGTTTTATCCCTCTAGTGCAAGAAGAATTTCAAAATTTAATTAAATCAGTATCAGTTAGATCAATAAATTTTCGAAATTTAGGATTAAAGAAATCCTTCAATGTTTTATTAGTCTTACTGGAAAGATTATTTCAAAATATATTTCTGAGAATTGATCAAGGAGCAGAATCATTGCTCTCAAAAAGAGAAATTATTATAAATATAAATAGATTTCGAACTCCTACTCCTTCAAAATCTCTCAATGTAATTGTTAATACATTATCGATATGTTTTATTTGCATAGCAATTTTTCTAAGAAAACTGTATGGTGCATTATAAATAACACAATATTTAAGTTTGAGTTCTGAGCGTTATTTAAACCATCCAACATTTGGCATGTTGTACCAAGTCTCTCCTGGAAGTGATGGAAGAGATATTTATGCGACTTTATATGCACAAAAAATGTTTTTTTTGGTAGAAATACGACAAAGAGAAGTTTTTTTTGAAGTTATCCCCTATTTAGATGCCCGTAATCAGGCCGAATTAAACCTACAAAAAGCTAGAAGAAAAGGTTCTGAAGAACTTTCTAAATGGGAGAATTTATTTACACAAACCTTCTTATAAGATGTGAACCCCTCGAATTATTTAAAAATAAAAAATATAATCCCATCAAATGTAAATATTCTTGCAGTAAGTAAAGGATTTCAAAGTCAAGAAATCAAGACTATTCAAAATATAGGTCAGAATCATTTTGGTGAGAGTAAATTTCAAGAGGCTTTTGAAAAGCAATTGATTCTAAAAGATCTTAAACAGATAGAATGGCATTTTATTGGAAAATTACAAAGTAATAAAATAAGAAAGATAGTGCAAAATTTTAAATTTATTCATTCTGTGGATTCTTTTGAAAAGTTGCAAAAAATTTCTAATATTGCATTTGAAGAGAAGAAAAATCCATCAATAATGTTACAGGTTAAGTTGAGTGATGACCCTACTAAAGGAGGTTTTAAGCCTGAACTCTTAATGTTGAAATGGAGAGAAATTCAAGAATTGAAAAATATCAAATTAACGGGATTAATGACTATTAATCCCAGAGGGCTTAACTCCAAACAAAATTTTGAATTGTTTAAAAAATGTCGTTCTCTTGCTGATTCATTCAAACTTCCAGACTGTTCAATGGGAATGTCAGGCGATTGGGAGGAAGCTATTGACGCTGGATCAACTTGGTTAAGATTAGGATCATTAATTTTTGGAGATAGATCCTAATTATTTATTTTTTATAAAATCTCATCTATAAACTTGCAGTAAAGTACAAGTAACGTTATCTAGGTATAGGTAGTTTATTCATTTAAAAATGAATACCTCAATTAAGGTTCTTAAACCTTAGTAATCAATTTCAAGAGGATTAAAAAGGTGTCACTTATTTCAAGATTAAAAGCAGTTGTTGCAGGTGATGAGTATCTCGATGATGATTTTGATGAGATGGATTATGAATCAGAAGATGATTTAAATGATATTAATGATTTCAAACAAAAACAAAGAAATGCAAATGTTCTTGCAAATTCAAATCCATTCGATTTTATGAATAACAACAGATCATCAAAAGTTGTTGGAATGCCTGGGATCTCAAATTCTTCCTCAGAAGTAAGCTTAATGGAACCGAGATGTTTCGATGAGATGCCGCAAGCTATACAAGCCTTAAGAGAGAGAAAAACTGTAATTCTTAATTTAACTATGATGGATCCTGATCAGGCTCAAAGAGCTGTTGATTTTATTGCTGGGGGGACTTACGCAATGGATGGGCATCAAGAGAGAGTAGGTGAAAGTATTTTTCTTTTTGCTCCAAGCTGTGTAAATGTAACTAGTTCTTTCCCAGAAGAAGCTTCTCCTTCTAATTTGTCTAAAAAGACTCCTCCACAATATAGTTTGGAAAATAATACTGCGCCAGAACCAGCATGGGGTAATTCTAAATTAAGTGCATTTTCATGATTAATCTGTGACTGAAAAGATTGCGATTATTGGGTTTGGAAATATTGCAAAAGCTATAATAACTCCTCTATTAGATAAAAAATTAATTCAGCCTGAAAATGTTTATTGTGTTGTAAATTCACAAAAAAGTTTAGAAAATATAAAAGAAAATTTTAAATATAATGTAAATGTCTACAAATCTGGTTCTAAAGAATCAAAAATAATTTGGGATTGTCAAGTAAAACTTCTCTCGGTAAAGCCACAACATCTTAAAGATATAAGTGAAGCAAATAATTTAAAATTAAAGGAAAATTTATTAGTTTCAATTCTCGCGGGAGTCTCAATAAATAAACTTACTCAAAAATTTCCTAATCATAAATGCGTGAGAGTTGTTACAAATATTCCAATAACTGTTGGAAAGGGTTTAACAGGTATTGCTTGGGGTGAAGAAATTACAAACGATCAGAAACAAGTTACAAAAAAATTATTTGAAAATACTAGTAAGTTATACGAATTTTCTGAAGATCAACTTGATATTTTTTTGGCATTAACTTCATCAGGCCCCGCGATTATTGCTTTAATTATAGAGGCATTAAGTGATGGAGGGTTAAGCGGTGGATTAACAAAGATACTGTCGGAAGAACTTGTTATGGAGATGATACTGGGAACTATAAGTTTAATAAAAGAGAATAAAATAACTACTTCTGAGCTTAAAAATTTGGTAACTTCTCCAGGAGGGACAACTATTTCTGCTTTAAGAGTATTAGAAAAAAAGAGTATAAGATCAGCATTAATTGAATCAATAGTTTCTGCTAGTAATCGAAGTAAAGAGTTTCGTTAATTTATGAAATTATCTTTAAAATCCATATAAACTTTCTCAAGTGAATTTATATTTTTTGAAATTGTATATCTCTCAATTACTCGATCTCTAGCTTTTTCCCCAAGATCTTTAATAAATGAAGGATGTTCTACCAGAATTGGAATTATAGTTTTTAGTTGTGAAGCCACATTATCAGTTGAAATTACTATTCCTGCACCATTATCTAAAACCTCACCATCAGCGCCAGCATCTGTGGCTATACATGCGTTGCCAGTAGACATTGCCTCTAAAAGGGATATCGATAAACCTTCTACTAAGCTTGGTAAGAAAAATACTTCTGATATTTGCATTATCGCTACCCTAGTTTCTAAATCTAATTCGGCACCCCACCAAATTAGTTTCTCTTTACTAACGTTAGAAAAACTATTCTCAAGTGTTGGCTTCATTGGTCCATCTCCAACAATAACTAATTTGCAATTTTTGTTTTTTGTTTGGCGCCAAGAACGTAAAAGTGCTTCGATATTTTTTTCATTTGAAATCCTTCCCATATACAAAAATATTCTTTGATCTCCTAGTTTGTTTTTTACCTCATCATATTTTTTATTTCTTTCAAGTAAAGGTTTCCAAATTTTTTCATCAACTCCGTTTGGGATAATTATTTGTTTTTCTTTAGGTACTCCTAATTTCTCAAGAACATTTTTTTGAGGTTCTGAAAAGACGATTATCTTATCGAATTTAGCTAGAGAGGGAGCATATAGTTGATATGTTAGTTGTTGAGTGCTTGCAGTTAAATTTCTGTTATTAGCATCAAATGCTGGATGAAACGTTCCTATAAGAGGGACATTTATTTCATTACAAAGCTCTGGAAGTCTAAAGTCTAAAGGAGATAAAGTTAAACTTGCGTGAACTATATCAGGTTTTAATCTTTCCAATGATAGTCTTAGTTCTTTTTCTGCTCTTGGAGAGGGAATTGTATAAACTTGGGACTTAATTAGATATGGGAGACTTACCTCAGGATCATTTGCTAAAAATAATGGGTTTGTTGAATTTAAACTAGAGGGATTATCGAAATGAATAAAACTAATTTTATGACCTCTTGCCTTCAATTCTTTAGTGGTTGAATTACCATAAGTAACATTTCCGCAAAAAGGGGATTTTTTACCCAACCAGGCAATATGAACCACATTAGTTGAATTAGCTATTAATAAATTAACAGTCAGAGCCCCAAAGATCATAATTTTAAAATTTATTAATTGTTTATGAAAATGCTAACTATATATTTCTCTCAACATTTTTAGTGAAGATAGATCTTTCTCTAATTGAGTAGCGATCCAAGTTTCTATAATAAATAATATTTTAAGCCAAACTTTTTTCGGCCCCAATAACTCGCCATTAGATTTAATAGGTAATTCGGGGAACAGAAGTCTCTGCAATAAAGCAACTTCAGATGCATTTATTTTTAGATTGCTTTGAGGATCTTCTATTAATGAAAACCCTTCACTTGGCAAATAATAACAACTCCATTCCCAATTTCCTAAAGGTGGAATAATAGTTTCTCCCGTTTTAAAGCAATGATGAATCGGTAAATTTATACCTCCAATGGCTAATAGATGGATTAAAGATTGAATACTCATTGAGAGCATTTTAATATCCTCTTTTTTGGATTCTTCATACAAATAAATCCTATCTAGATGTGCAAGAACACAAGATAAATAGTTTTGTTGCTTGTCATTATTACCTACTAATAAAAAAGTTAATTCAGTTATTGCTTGCGCGGCTGCAAGACATGCAATATTTTTCCCTAGACCAGAATAGCTTTTTAATATTTTAATTTGACGTACAGATTTAAGATTTCTTTTCCCAAAAATCTGCATACTTAAATATGTTAATGGAGTAGCTGCAGCAAGACTACTTTTTGGACGTCTAGCACCAGGTACGGCCAATCGAACTATCCCTTGCTCATCAGTAAGAATAGTTATTAATCTATCATTCTCGCCTAATGGAGAAGCTTTAATGCAGAGACCTTCTAGTCTGCACTCACCAGAACCAGACATTTAAATAACCTTTACTTCTTGAAAAATCTCACAAAAATTAGAAGTTCCTACAAAACTAATTCCATTATCAAGCAAATCAATAACTTGTGTCAGTTTTTTTATACCACCTACAACTTTGATTTGATTTTGGGAGCCCGTTATTTTTAATATTTCCGCTACATCATTTAATGTAATAGGGGGCCCAAACCCGTCCCCAAATTGAAAATTTTTTATTCCTAATTCCAAAGATATTTCTATCGCATTGTGCAAAACTTCTTTTTGAAGTTTTGATTTATTTATGATTATTGTAACTGGTAATCCAGAAAACTTCACTTGCTCAATTTCAGCAGCGAAAGTTTCTAAGTTTCTTTTGGATAAATTGTTAAAGTTTGGGATGTATTCAATTCCTTTTGCTCCTTTATCTTTTGCAAAATTAACTAATTCTTCAATGAATGTTACTGGTAAATCTGCTAAGGGGTACGAAATGAGTGCGTTTATGTTTGCACTGTAATTGCCCAAACGGTTTTTAAAATCATCTAAATAATTAAGTGAAGTAGAAATATTCTTGATATTATATTTCTTTATTAAATCGCAATTCGCGCAGAAATCTTTCCAAGTTAAATACGGGTTAATAATAATTGCATGAATTTTTTCGTTTAATTCATATTCAATATTGGGCATTTAAAAGTTATTTGGATTGTATCAGTCCATATCCTCCATGATTCCTCTTGTATATAACTTGAAGTTCATTATTTTTTTTATTTCGAAAAACATAAAAATCATGATCAATAAGATCTAATTGTTTTCTTGCTTCTTCTGATGAAATTGGATTCATTTCAAAGTATTTATTTTTTATAGATGGCTCAGGAAGACTTGCTCCCATCCCTTTTTTAAGTAAAGCTTCATCTAAAAATCTTGCTTCTTTATTTTCAATTGGGAAAGATTCTTTATTTTTAAATTGATTATTATAGATTGTTTTGTTGTTTCTTTCTTTGTATTTACGTAATTTTCTACAGAGTTTATTTGAAACTAAATCAATGCTTGAATATAGATTTTCAGTTTTTTCTTCAGCTCTAATTACAGTACCATTTGCAAAAATAGTGACTTCTGCAGTCTGGAAGGAGACTCTTGGATTTTTTTCTATTGAAAGGTGTATGTCGGCTTCTTTAACGATATCCTTATAGTGATGTGTTGCTTTTTCTATCTTTGCCTCAGTATATTCTTTTAATGCTCCTGTGAGCTCAAGATTTTTCCCATGGATTAAAATTTTCATAACAAATCTAAAAATATTTACTTACTTTCTAAATCTACTTAAATATGGTTAATAGAACAGCAATAATTAAACAACCTGATAATATTTCTTTTTTCAATGATGTTTATAAATTACAAAAAGAATATCAGGAGGCATTGATTGTAGATAACTCTAACCCAGATTTTATTTGGATAGGTGAGCATCAACTCTGTTATACGTTGGGTAGAGGATCTAATTACGATAATTTATTATTTTCTTTGAATGATGATAATTATGATGTTTTTAAAATTGATAGAGGTGGTGAGGTTACTTGTCATATGCCAGGACAATTAGTGACTTACTTGGTGTTAGATTTAAAAAATTTTAATAAAGATTTAAATTGGTATTTAAGAAAAATTGAAGAAATTATTATAAAAATTCTTGGAACTTTTAATATAGATTGTCATTCAAAAGAGGGGTTCACTGGTGTTTGGATAGGAAATAAGAAAATTGCTTCAATTGGAATTGGATGTAAAAGATGGATTACAATAAATGGATTTTCAATCAATATTGACTGCGAATTAGAAAACTTTAATAAAATCATTCCTTGCGGTATAGAAAATTGTCTTATGGCAAATATGATTGATTACAATAAAAATTTAAATATTCAAGAAGTCAAGAGAATTGTTAAAAAAATCATTCAGGAAGAATTTAATTTTGATTTTGTATCAAAATAGAAATTAAAATTTTAAAATCAATTTAATATGGGTGATTTAGCGTATTGGCCTTCAGCCAAACATCTTTCCAATAAGGATAAATTTGTTAAAGATAGATATTTTATTGAGAAACTTAATCATATAGATCAAATTTGGGAAAATTTAAAATTTAAATGTGGGGATACTCTAGCTGTTTGCGATTTAAGAGGAAAATACAAAGAAAAATTCTCTTATTCTGAGCTAGCTGATTTAATAACAAAAGTCTCTTTATCGTTTAAAAATTATGGCTTAGTAAAAGGGGATGTAGTTACTGTAATATCTGAAAATTCTCCAAGATGGCTAGTGGTAGATCAAGGCTTAATGCGTTTAGGAGCTATAAATGCAGTGAGAGGTATTAATTCTCCCTCAGTAGAATTAGACTATATTATTGAGCACTCTAATTCAGTAGGACTAATAGTTCAATCTAAGGAAATTTGGCTAAAGTTAAACAACAAAGAAGAATTAAAAAAAAGACTAAAATTTATAATTAATTTAGAAGATGAACAATTTGAAAGTTTAATAAGTTGGAATCAATTTATAAGTTCAAAAGAAAAAGAAAATTCCAGAAATAATTTTATTGAAAAATTTAATCCAAAAATTGATGATGTTGCTACTATCCTTTACACCTCAGGTACAACAGGAAAACCCAAAGGTGTACCCTTGACTCATGCAAATTTTTTACATCAAATAATTAATTTAGCCTATATCGCTGATCCAGAACCTGGAACTTCAGTATTAAGCGTGTTACCTATCTGGCATTCTTATGAGAGGAGTGCTGAATACTTCTTTTTTTCATGTGGTTGTTCTCAGTACTATACAATTCCAAAATTTCTGAAAGATGATATTACACAAATAAAACCTGTTGTAATGGCTACTGTGCCAAGACTATGGGAGGCAATACATGATGGTTTTTTTCAGGCGTTGAAAAAAATGCCTTCTAAGAAGCAAAAACTTATTAAGTTTTTGATAAGTAATAGTTCAGTTTTCAAAAGAAATCTAAGAAAGATAAGAAATTTAGATATCAATCAAATAACGCTTAATTCAAAAATCCCCTTACTGGTTACTGTCATTTGCAGATACCCTCTACATAAATTGTCTACTATTTTTTTATGGCCGAATATTCTTAGACAACTATGTGGAGAGAAATTAAAATTTCCTATTAACGGCGGGGGTGCATTGCCAGAACATGTAGATCTTTTTTTTGAATCTTTAGGTGTTGATGTTTTGGTGGGATATGGACTAACAGAAACTAGCCCAGTATTAACTTGTAGGAGAAGAGAATTAAATGTTAGAGGTTCATCTGGTCAGCCTTTAGCATTTACAGAAATCAAAATTGTGAATGATGATAAAAAAAAGATTGTGAAGTTCAGAGAAGTCGGAAAAATTCTTGTTAAGGGACCACAAGTTATGAAAGGTTATCTTAATAATGAATTAGCTACAAAAGATGTTTTAACCAATGATGGTTGGTTTGATACGGGTGATTTAGGTTTCCTAATACCAAATGGTTCTCTTTTTATAACAGGAAGAGCCAAGGATACAATAGTGCTATCAAGTGGTGAAAATATAGAACCGAATCCGCTAGAGACCGAAATCCTTAGTTCTGAATTTATTAATCAGATTCAACTAGTAGGACAAGATAAGAAATGTTTAACAGCCCTTGTAGTGCCTAATATTGAAATGGTTAAAAACAAGTTTTTGGAAGAAGACCTTTCAAAATTAAACCTGAATAAGAATATTGGGACATTTTTTAAATCACAAATTAATAATTTGCTTAAAAGTCGATTAGGAGCAAGATCAGAAGAACAAATATTAGATTGTTATTTTGTTGATGCTTTTACTTTAGAAAATGGGTTGTTAACACAAACTCTTAAACAAAAAAGAAAAGAAATAGAAAAAAAGTATTCATTACAAATAGAAAATATGTATGAAAACAAATTTAGTAAGAAAATTTGATTTGTTCTATCTATATTGAAAAGGCAATTTAATTTTTTATGGAAACTAAAAACTCAATATCTATAAAACGCTCAATAGCTATTAAAGCTGTAGTTACACCAACTTGGAAGGAAGATGCTGAAAAAGAATTAAGTAAAGCAATTTCAAACATTGACCATCAATTATCTCAACTTGAGCAGGAGGGGCAGCAAATAGTAAATAATATTAGATCCCAATCGATTAATCCTCTAGATCCAAGGGTTCAAGAACAGGTTAGTCAGGTGCAACAACAAGTCGCAACAAAACGAAATGAAATTGAAGAACAAAAAAGAAATCTACTTCAACAACAGAGTCAAGTTCGCGAATTAAAAATGGACGAAATTGTTGATCAAGGGCAAGTGGATAGTTTCTGTGATGTCACTTTGGGAGACAATCTTATTGAAAAAATGCAAGTCTCGATAACTGTTAAAGATGGAGTTATTCAATCTATAGATAATAATTGAAGAAAAGATTTTGTATTTTTGATAAAAATAAGTAAATCTTAATTGCGAAAAGTTTTAAATTCTAATCAATCTAAATTATTACTTTCTTAAGTTTTAAGAGTTCCCACTGTGAACATGATTTCGTATAATTAAAGCAAGAGTTAAAAGGGTTCTTAATCATAAAAACTTTTGAAAGTTTGGTAAAAATCCCTTGAAACTTATGCAATAACAATTTTCTTATGTCTCACGAAATATTCATGCCTGCCTTAAGTTCTACTATGACGGAGGGCAAGATTGTGGAATGGTTGAAAAATCCGGGAGATAAGGTTGAAAGAGGCGAATCTGTCTTGGTTGTTGAATCTGACAAGGCAGATATGGATGTTGAATCTTTTCAAGATGGATTTCTTGCAGCAGTTTTAATGCCTGCCGGCAGCACTGCACCTGTTGGAGAAACTATTGGTCTCATTGTCGAAAATGAGGATGAGATAGCTTCTGTTCAAGAACAAAATAAAGGAAATCATCAACCCGAAGTTTCTAGTGCGGATCAACTTGAATTGGTAAGCAATAAAACTGAAGAAAAACCAGTGGCCCAAAATCAAATTGTTGAAAAACAAGAAAAAGAAGTCGTATCAAAGAGTGAAAAGGCAGCTCCATCTTTTAATAGTGATCAAATTAATGCTGCTACAAGTAATGTTTCTTCGAGGGTGATTGCATCTCCAAGAGCCAAAAAACTTGCCTCTCAAATGGGTGTTGATTTAGCAAAGGTTCATGGATCAGGACCTCACGGAAGGATTCAAGCAGATGATATTTTAAAAGCTAATGGCCAACCCGTATCTATACCATGGATAGGTGAAGGTGGCTCTACTGCAAGTATTCCTGGTGTAAATTTGGGAGTTGAAAGTAAACCAGAAACTTCAGGAAATAGTTTTGGTAATCCCGGAGAAACAGTTCAATTTAATACTCTTCAAAAAGCGGTAAATAAAAATATGGAATCTAGTTTAGATGTTCCATGTTTTAGGGTGGGATACTCTATCAACACAGATAAATTAGATAATTTCTACAAAAAAGTAAAACAGAACGGAGTGACTATGACGGCTTTACTAGTAAAGGCAGTTGCAAAGACACTAAAGAAACATCCTCAAGTTAACTCAAGTTTTTCAGAAAATGGAATTTCTTATCCAGAAGATATAAATATTGCTGTTGCTGTCGCGATGGAAGATGGTGGACTAATAACTCCAGTTTTAAAAGAACCATGCAATACTGATTTATTTGAATTGTCTAGGGAATGGAAAGATCTCGTAAAAAGATCAAGATCAAAACAATTAGAACCTGATGAATACTCAACTGGAACGTTCACTTTATCTAACCTTGGTATGTTTGGAGTTGATAGATTTGACGCAATTCTTCCTCCAGGTACAGGTGCTATTTTAGCCATAGCATCATCGAAACCAACTGTAGTTGCTAATAGTGATGGTTCAATATCTGTTAAAAAAATAATGCAAGTAAATCTAACAGCTGATCATAGAGTGATATATGGAGCTGATGGTGCTTCATTCTTAAAAGACTTGGCTTCCCTAATTGAAAATGAGCCAGAGACTCTTGTCTCCTAAATTTAATTGATTTCTCCAATTAATAATGAAGAAAGAGATTATAAGCTTGAAGCTTATGATTATTTACTTGATCCTTCATTAATTGCTAGTAAACCTTCTGCAATTAGGCATGAATCAAGATTGATGATAGTTAGAAATAGTGTTTTAGAAGAAGACTGCTTAACTAATAAATTTACCAAGAATCTTTTAGATGAATTTAGAGAAGGCGATCTTGTGGTTGTAAATAATACTAAAGTAATGAAGGCAAGGTTAAAGGTTGAATTAGAAAATAGGACGTTAGTCGAATTATTAGTCTTAGAAAGATCCCATGAATGTGTTTGGTTATGTTTGGCAAAGCCAGCGAAAAAGTTAAAAATAAATAGAAAATTAAAATTAAAATCTCTTTCTGCACAAGATATTAATTTGATGGTTGATGGGATTGATGAAGAAACTGGAGGAAGATTTATTAAATTTCCTGAAAATATAACCGGTCTCAATGCAATGAATGACCTTCTTGATAAATACGGGGAAATCCCTCTCCCTCCTTATATAAAAAATTCCGAAGAAGAATCTTTTCATGAGAACAGTTATCAAACAGAGTATGCAACTAATCCAGGGGCAGTTGCCGCGCCAACAGCTGGTTTACACTTAAGCAAAAGTCTTATTTCCAATCTAAAAAAAAAAGGAGTAATAATCTTACCGATCACTTTGCACGTGGGTTATGGAACATTCAAACCAATTGATCAAGAAGATTTAAGTGACTTAAAACTTCATAAAGAATGGGTAAGTGTTAAGAAGGAAGTAGTTGATGAAATAAAAAAAATAAAGAAAACAGATAGAAGAATAATTGCTATTGGGACAACTAGCGTAAGAGCTCTTGAAAGTTGTTATTCTCACCAAATTAATGACTTTATTCCAATAGCGAAGTACGTGGATTTAGTAATTAAGCCAGGTTATAAATTTAAGGTAGTTGATGGATTATTAACTAATTTTCATCTTCCTAAAAGTTCACTTTTACTATTAGTAAGTGCAATGATTGGTAGAGAAAGATTATTAGATTTGTATAAAAAAGCCATAAGAGAAAAATTTAGATTTTTCTCTTATGGCGATGCGATGTATATTTCACCAGATTCATTACTGGAGAAAAGATAGATTTAAGCTTTGACTGGTTCTTGAATGATTCCGCTTGGAACTTCATTAAACATAATTGATGATAAATATCTCTCTGCCAAATCAGGTAGAACAACTACAATTGTTTTCCCCGCATATTCATCTTGCTCAGCTAATCTAACAGCAGCAGCAGCAGCAGCTCCACAAGATATTCCTACTAATAGGCCTTCCTCTTTAGCTAATCTAAGAGCCATCTCGATTGATTCGTCATTTGTTACTTGTTCAACCTTATCAACAATTGATAAGTCAAGGTTCTTAGGAATAAATCCTGCTCCAATTCCTTGAATTTTATGTGGTCCAGATTTAACCTCTTCTCCATTAATTGTCTGTGTAATAACAGGACTGTGTGATGGTTCTACAGCTACAGAAGTGATATTCTTTCCCTTCTCTTGCTTAATGTATCTTGAAACTCCTGTAATTGTGCCGCCAGTTCCAACGCCTGCAACTAGGACATCAATTTCACCATCACAATCATCCCAGATTTCTGGTCCAGTAGTTTTGAAATGAATTTCAGGGTTTGCTGGGTTATCAAATTGACCTGGCATGAAATATTGAGATGGATTACTTTCGGCAATTTCTTTAGCCTTAGCTATTGCTCCAGGCATACCTTTAGATGCTTCTGTTAAAACAATTTCAGCACCCAACACTGCCATAACCCTTCTTCTCTCAATTGACATAGATTCTGGCATTGTAAGGATGAGTTTATAACCTCTTGCTGAAGCAGTAAAAGCTAGAGCAATTCCTGTATTTCCAGAAGTTGGCTCAACAATAGTTTTGTCTTTTGTAAGCTTCCCACTTTTCTCTGCATCCCAGATCATGTTTGCGCCAATCCTACATTTGACACTATAAGCGGGGTTTCTACCTTCAATTTTTGCAAGTACTGTAGCTTTTGCGTTTTTAGTAACTGATTTTAATTTTACTAATGGAGTGTTTCCAATAGCAAAACTGTTGTCCTCATAAATTTTTGCCATTTATATATTGAGAAAATATATATTAATATTAACTACATATTCAGAAAAAGAGTATATAAGTTTCTATACGGTAAATACTAAGAATTTAGAAATTATTGAGTGCTTCAGAAAAGCTTTTCCATAATTGATCTTGGTCTTCTAATCCAACTGATACTCTAATAAGGTGCGTGGGTATACCAAAACTTTCAGCCCAATCCAACTCGTCATAATGAGCTAGTAAAACATAAGGACAAACTAGAGTAAATTTTGTACCTAAACTAGGTCCTTTAGATACTTGTAGAGAATCGTAAAATTTTTTAGCTTTGTTCAATCCTCCATTTAATTCAAACGATAATAAGCAGCCGTATCCTCCATCAGAAGTGAGTAAAGAATTAAAATTTGGACAATTTTCAGGATGGAAAATATTTTTAATCTCGCTATGGGTCTCTAATCGTTTTTTTAATTCTAAACATGCTTTATTTTGTTCAAAAACTCTTTGATTTACATCTCTACTTACTTTCTCTAGATAAACTGTATCTCCATCAGAAAGTGTTGGAAGATTAATCTCGTTCAATGCATTTCTAAATTGATCAATCCATTTGCTTTTTGGATTTAGTATTAATGATCCGGCAAGAATATCACCACTACCTGAAAAAATTTTTGTAAGTGAAGTAAAAACTATATCTGAATGTTCTAAGGAATTTATATTTAAATTTGAACCGATTGTATCATCAACAATTAAGGGAATATTTAACTTTTTTGCAATTTTTGAGATTTTTTTAATGTTTACACATTTGAGCATTGGATTACTCGGTAGTTCAATAATTAATGCTGATGGATTTATTCTTTTGATTTCTAATTCAATATCCTCGCAATTTTCTTCTGTAATTAACTTCGCTCCATGAAAGATATTCATTGGTAATTTAAGTACATCTACATATGGAAAACCAATTTGGAGTGTTGGTTTAGCTGGAAATAATTTATATATAATTTCTAATGATGTATGCAATGCAGACATTCCAGATGAAGTTAAGTGAATATCATTAGAGTTAATTTTTGTAGATTTAGAAATTCTATTTTTTACTCTTTGAGAACATTCATTTACATAAGATTTTGGAGGGCAGTCTTCAAGACCTAGTTCTATTGCAGCAGTCCTTGAAGATATACCTAGACCAGTATGTTGCCAAAAAGATTTTGCATAAATACTTCCTTCTTTTTCAGTTATTAAGAAAGCTAAATTATCTCTTTTTTCAATTAATGAGAATTCTTCAGAAGTATTTATGTCAA
This sequence comes from uncultured Synechococcaceae cyanobacterium, assembly GCA_902570945.1. Lineage (GTDB taxonomy): Bacteria > Cyanobacteriota > Cyanobacteriia > PCC-6307 > Cyanobiaceae > Prochlorococcus_A. Next base: position 34,130 of record CACGAJ010000001.1, on the reverse strand, counting down.
TGTATTTTTTTGCTTTAAAAGCTATGCTTTCATTCGGATATGGCCAGATACTTTTATTGTTGTAGTAATTTTCCTTTTTTATTTTTTCGCATAATCTTTTCACTATGGGGTTTAGACCAAATCTTGGGTAAATGGACTTCAATAAATTCATGCATTCTTGATTTTTTTCCTCGTAATTTATTACATCATTCCAAGTTGGTAATGCTACAGAAACAGCATGAATACTATCAGGAATAGAATATCCCAACTCTAAATTTTTCCATATAGGGTTTTTAAGTAAATCTCTCAATTTTCAGAATTTATTTAAAGCAAATAATATGTCTGAGATTAAATCGTTTGTTTCTTCACATCCAATCGATAATCTGACAAGAGCATCATCTATCCCTAAAATATTTTTTGTTTCATCATCAACAGAAGCATGAGTCATTGTTGCGGGGTGACAAATTAAACTTTCAACTCCTCCAAGGCTTTCTGCTAGCGAGAAATATTTGAGAGATTTGCAAAATTTAAAAGTATCCTCTTTCTTAAGATTTAATTTTAGGGTGATCATCGAACCTCCAGATCTCATTTGCGATTTTGCTAAATTAAATTGTGGATGTTTTTGATTAAAAGGATAAATTAATTTACTAATTATTTTATGATTCTCTAATTCTTCAGAAATTAATTTTGCACTTTGCGTTTGTTGTTCGATTCTTAATGGAAGAGTTTTTACTCCTCTCGTAATGAGCCAACTATCAAAAGGAGATGGTTGAAGCCCTAGAGCTTTTTGAGAGAAAAGCATCTTACTATTCCATACCTCATTATTTGTCAGTACTGCTCCACCAAGTGCATCACTATGTCCATTAATGAATTTTGTTGTGCTTACCAGTGATAGTGTTGCACCAAGGTCCAATGGTTTTTGAATAAGTGCCGTAGAAAAGGTGTTGTCCACAACTACTGGGATTTGTAGCTTATTCGCTTCATCACAAATCGCCTTAATATCAAGTACCTTCAAAAGTGGATTAGTTGGACTTTCTAGCCATATCAAGGTTGGCTCAAAGTTTGAAATCTTTTTGATATTATTTTCGTTTGTAAAATCTGTGTATAAAACTTCTAGTCCAAATTTCTTGAAAACTTTTTCGAACATCCTCACTGTACAACCATAGAGATTTGACTCGCAGAGTATCTTGTCCCCTGATTTTAGTGTTGATGAGATTGCAGTTACCGCACTAATTCCAGATCCAAAAACTGTACAATATTTAGTATCTTCTATTGATTTAAGGATATTTTCTAGAATTCTAAAGTTCGGATTGCCTGATCTGGTGTAGTCGAAATTATCTTTATTTCCATGTTTGAAAGTTGATGTAGAAAAAATAGGAGGCATAACGCATCCGGTTTCTTCTGCAAATGTTTCCCCATGGTGAATAGATAAGGTCTTAAAACCTGGCTTTTTTATATTATTTTCCTTATTTCCCATTATTTTTAAAAATAAGAATTAAATTAAATCTCTCTTTTAAAAATGAGAGATTTAATAATCTAAAGAAAAGTAGTATTAAACTTTTCTTGAATAGTATTCAACAACTAGTAGTTCGTTTATTTCAAGAGCCACCCACTCTCTATCACATTTTCCATTTATTTTCCCCGTTAATTTAGGTTTGTCTAAATCAAGATGAGGTGGGACATTTGCTAAACCAGGGAATTCTATATTACCTTCTACAAGTTTTTTGCTTGCTTTGTTTTCTTTAATTCCGATTACATCGCCTGATTTGCATTGATAACCAGCAATATCAAGAACCTTTCCATTAACGGTTACATGGCCATGATTTACTAATTGTCTTGATCCTGGAATGGTACCTCCAAAACCTAATCTAAAACAAACATTATCAAGTCTGTTTTCTAAAAGTCTTAGTAGGTTAGTTCCTGTAGATCCTTCTTGAGCTCTAGCTTTTTTTACATAACGTACTAGTTGTTTTTCAGAAACTCCATAATTAAACCTAAGTTTCTGCTTTTCTTCTAGACGAATTGCATATTCTGATCGCTTGCGACGGGCTTGGCCGTGCTGACCTGGAGGATTGGACTTCTTTGAAGCTTTCCTGGTGAGACCTGGTAGTTCTCCCAAGCGACGCGTAACCCTTAATCTGGGGCCGCGGTATCTTGACATAGTTTTAAATTAAATAGAAAATTGCAATAAATTGGATAATTGATTAAATTCAATTAAACTAATTACTACTTGAAATATTATTTTACATCATTAAAGTGTTCAAAACTATTAATAAATCAATTACTTCTATACTTCTTTTTATGATTTCGTTTTATCAAAAGTGGTTTTCTCCTTTTTTTGGACCAAGATGCAGATTTATTCCAAGTTGCAGCTCTTATGGATATGAGGCAATTACTAGACATGGTCCTTGGAAAGGAGGGTGGTTAACTTTAAGAAGATTAAGCAGATGTCATCCTTTAACTCCCTGTGGATGTGACCCTGTGCCTGACTAAATAAATGAAAATATTTATTTTTGTTAGGCAGGGATGTTGCCTTTGTGATTCATTAAAAAACAAACTGGCAAAAATAAATCTTAATGAGTTATTCCCTAATCTAGAGGAGCTTAAAGAAATTGATATTGATAGGGTCGATTTATATAAAGATAAATATAAAAAATATGATTATGAAGTTCCTGTTATCGCTATTAAAAGAATTAGGTCCGAGGAGATTATTGAATTGCCTCGCATTTCTCCAAGATTAAAAGATGATCAATTAAAGAATTGGTTTCAAAAAAATATTAGTACCATTCTGGAGAAATAATTTTTTTATATGAGATCTATAAAATTACACAAACTTTTAGATATGGTAGGAATTATTCCTTCTTTAGAGTTAATAGATAATGAAATCAATAATATTTCTTTTAACTCTAAAGAGGCAAAAAAAGGAACTTTATTTTTAGGTATGCCTGGTTTAAATGTTGATGGAGGAAAATTTTGTATTGAGGCAATTGAAAATGGCGCGGAGGCTGCCATTATTGGGTCTGTTGCAAAAGAGAAAATTGGATCTATTGATCGAGAAAGGATTTTAGTTATTGAGGATAATTTAGATTATATTTTTGGTCAAATTGTCGCTGAGTTTTGGAATAAGCCTTCAAGAAAACTTAAACTTATTGGTGTTACTGGTACAAATGGGAAAACTACAATTACTTTTTTATTGGAATATCTTTTAAAAAAATTAGGGAAAAAGACTGCATTATTTGGGACCTTGTTTAATAGATGGCCTGGCTTCTCAGAAGTGGCTTCTCATACAACAGATTTCGCCGATAAACTGCAAAAGAAATTAAATGCTGCTGTTGAGGCAGAATCTGAATTCGCGATATTAGAGGTAAGTTCTCATTCTATTGCCCAAAACAGGATATCAGGATGCGAATTCGAGGCGGCTATTTTTACTAATTTAACTCAAGATCATCTTGATTATCACTCAAATATGGAATCTTATTTTCAAACAAAAAGAAAATTATTTTTCCCACCTTACCTAAAAGAAAAAGATGGAATTTGTGTATTAAATCATGATGACCATTGGATATCTAAATTATCATCTGATCTTGAAAAAAATTCTTCATTAGTCTCTACAAAGATTACTGAAAGTGAATTTGACAATGATGATTTTTTTTTCGTAACAGATAAAAAATTTACTGAAAGTGGTTCCACCTGTATTTTTCATACACCTAGGGAAAAAATTCAACTTTTTGTTCCACTTGTGGGTGAATTTAATTTAATGAATGCGATTCAAGCAATAACAATTTTGTATAAACTTAATTTTTCTTTAAAAGATCTATCAAAGTTAATACAATCTTTCCCTGGTGCTCCTGGGAGAATGGAGAAAATACAAATTGATAATGATGTAGTTTTAAAATCACTTCCAACAGTAATTGTTGATTATGCCCACACACCTGATGGACTAAAAAAAGTTTTGCAATCAATTAAAAAACTTTGTAAAGGGAAACTCATAACTGTTTTTGGCTGTGGCGGAGATCGAGATCGTAGTAAAAGGCCTTTAATGGGATCAATAGCTGAAGAGTTTTCTGATCAACTTTTTATAACTTCAGATAATCCAAGATCAGAAGAACCCCAAAAGATAGTAAATGATATTTTGATGGGTATAAAAAAAAGAGAAAAAATAACAATTGAGATTGATAGATTTAAAGCAATAAATGAATCTATTAAATTTGCCAATAAAGAAGATATTGTTTTAATTGCAGGAAAAGGACATGAAGACTACCAAATCCTAAATGGAAAAGTTATTAATTTTGATGATAGAAAAATAGCTCATAAATTATTAAAAGAAAAAAGTAAATCTCAATAAAATTTCCTAATCAAATAAGAAAGATCTTTACGCAAGTCACAAGAAAAGTTTCTTAGAATAATATGGAGTTATTTTTAAAAAAATGAAAGGCTTAGCCTTAGTTGTAGGCGCAGGTGGAATTGGAACGCAAATAGCTAAAGATTTGAGTGTAAGTGAAAAAGGCTTAGATGTTGTTTTATGTGGAAGAAAAAGTGAATTTAATTCTTTTTGGGAATTAGATATAGAAGATTCTCAATCCCTTTTGCAGTTAAAAAATAAAATATCAAATCATCCTTCAAAATTAAGGCTAGTTGTTAATGCTACAGGTAGACTTCATAGTGATTCTCTTCAACCAGAAAAAAGATTACAACATCTTGATAAAAAAAATATGATGGAAAGTTTTTCAATAAATGCCTTTTCTCCTATTTTATTAGCTAAAACTATTGAAGAATTTATACCAAAAGATTTTGATTTTAATTTTGCAAGTATAAGTGCAAGAGTAGGAAGTATTGGAGATAATCAAACTGGAGGATGGTATTCATATAGAGCTGCAAAATCTGCCCAAAATCAGTTTTTTAAATCTTTAAGTATTGAGTGGTCTAGACGTTTTCCAAAGGCTACTATTACATTGCTTCATCCAGGAACAGTAAATACTGATTTATCAAGACCTTTTCATAAATTTGTTCCAGAGAATAAATTATTTAGTAAAGAAAAATCATCCCAATTTTTAATCAATATTATTAAAAATCAAACTCCAGCATCTACTGGAAAATTTATTGCATGGGACAGTTCTGAGATACCTTGGTAAAATAAATTTTATCTTTCTATCAGTAGATCTTTAAGTCAATATTTTTTTTATTCCTTTAGAAAGTAAATCCAGCTCAGCTTCTGTTGTCATTTGATGTATGCATGCTCTAAACCATTTTGGATCTTCTAAAACTCTAATCCAAATTTTTTTTTCTCCAAGTCCCTTCACAAATTTATACTTATCTTTGATATTTTCAATATTAAAACTAACTATCCCATTTAAGTATTTTTTTTCTAAAACTAATTCGAGTTCTTTTAATTGATTTAATTCATCCCAAAGTTTATTACTTAATCTTTTGATATGTTCGCTTTTTTCTTTTTCAGAGCAGTCTTTATCTAAAAGATCTAAAGAATTACGCAGCCCTGCAAGTAAAGGAATACAAGAGGTAGCTACTTCAAACTTCCTTGCATCATCATGAAAAAGATTATCTGAAGGCTCATAAATGCCTTGTTCTTTTTTTAAAGATTTCCAACCAATTATTGTTGGATCTGTTTCATGAATAAATCTATCTGAGACATAAATGGCTCCAAGTCCTTCTGGTCCACATGCCCACTTATGGGAAGTTATTGAGTATAAATCAGAATAAAAAACTTCTTCTTCAATTTTTATGTGCCCAAAGGTTTGAGCACCATCAACAAGTAGATAAGAATTTTCTCGATTATTTTTTAATTCGATAGAAATTTGTTTTAAAGGAATTTTATATCCATAGTTCCATAAAATATGAGAAATAATTAGTATCTTAGTTTTACTATTTAGATTTTTCAAAACCTCTAAAATTATATTTTCGTCGTTTAGATTTTTAATTGTTTGGATTGGCAAAATTTTGAATATTAATTTATTTCTTCTGCAAAATTCTCTACTTGCAGCTACTACTCCAGGATGTTCACAGTCACTTATTAAAAGCTCTTCTCCCTCTTCTACTTTTATTCCCCAAAAGGGCAAAATCATACCGGAAGAGATATTCTCTGTTAAAGCTATATTCTTTGAATTTACACCTAATTTTTGTGCAATGATTCTTTTTGTGGTCAATATTTCTTCGTAAATAAAAGGCCACATATTATTAGTAAATGGTCCTAAATCTTGGATAATTTCCCAAGTTTTAATAATCGCATCTAAGGAAGATTTTGGTAATGGTCCTTGACCTCCATAGTTGAAATAATACTTATTTTTTAATGCTGGTATTTGATCTCTTAAATTATTTCTCATGGAAATTTAAATTATCTTTTTAAACTGTTGAATTTTTTAAATATTGCCAACTAAAGTTACTGTTCTAAATTCAATATCCTCAATTACTTTCCAAGGTTCAGCACTCCTTTCTGCAAATTCTAAATTTTTAAATCCTAGTTCTTTAAAATCACTTATAAAGTCTGGTTCATACCATGCTCCACTAATACATCCTGTCCAAAGATCATGATCATTTTGCAACCTTAAAGGAACTTTTTTGTTAGAGACAATATCGCTAATTGCAACTCTTCCATTATCATTTAAAACTCTTTTTATATTTCTTAGAAGGTTATTTCTGGATTCTGGACTTACCAAGTTTAAAACGCAATTACTTAAAATAATATCAACAGATTTGTCGGCGATTAATGGATTTAAATCTTTATCTAATTCATCAAGTTTTTCAATTGATCCTGCAAGAAATTCGGTATTGTTAAAACCTATATTTTTTGCAACTTGTTTAGAGGCTGATCTTGATAAAAAAAGCATGTCAGGATTCTGATCAACTCCAATAACTTTCCCTTTTTTCCCAACAATTTGGGCACAAATAAAAGCATTTTTGCCACTACCACTTCCAAGGTCTAAGACTATATCATTTTTTTGAACATATTTTGTTGGATCACCACATCCATAGTCTCTTTCTATAACCTCTTGAGGAATTGCTTTAAGTAAAACGGGATTAAACCCAACTGGTGTACAAAGACAACTTTCTTTTACAAGTGCGGCTGAACCATATCTTTCTTGAATCGCATCTTTATGATCGAATTGATTAGATGCTTTATTCGAAGTATTTTTATTACAACAACTTTCAGACATATTTATTAAAGGACTCTCAATAAATATAGCTAAAAAAAAAGCCCCTGAAAAAGGGGCTTTTAATTTGTTTAATTAAATTATTTAGTGTAATTTACACCTCTGTAATTTAATTCTGCTTTTTCATTACTTGAAGAAGCGTCATCCATTCTGTTGGTGTATACGTTTCTTCTATAGGTAAGTTCAACAAGTTGCTTTTTAGCAACTTCTTTGTTTTGAACGTAGTTTTTACCTCTGTAAGTTAAAGTAGTCATGATTCGATGTGACAACACGGCCATCCCCCGTTCCATGGTATGACTCGAACTGCGCCCTCCAAGGAGGGTGAACGAAAAAGTAGCTATTGCTACAAAATTATTATAAGCTTAATTTCCTAGGTATGTCTAGCTTTTACAAATAGAAACGAAGTTTTAATGTTTTTTTAATTATTATCTTAGGTAAATTTTTTTATAAATAGTCCCTAAAAAGGATTATGTTTATATTTGGTTTAATCTTCATTTAACTATTTTTTTATGACAGGTTTTTTATATTTCTTGGGAAATACTTTAAGGTGGCCAGTCCTAAGGCCAAAAGAATTTTTTTCCCTACATGCGTATTTTTTAATTATTTATCTGATAACTTTTACCTTGAGTAAATATGATGTAAGCCAATCAAATTTAGTTTTCACTCTAGGAATTCTTGCACCCCTTTTAATCGCCATTGGGCAAGGACTTCCGATTGATTGCCTTGACATGGAATCATCTTTGTTGAAGGAATTAAAAACTAAGTAGTATATATTTCAATTAAAAAATTGTTATAAAACCTGAACAACTTCGCTTATTTCAGGAATCATTTCTTTTAACTTTCTTTCAATACCCATTTTTAGAGTCATAGTACTACTTGGACAACTACCGCATGCCCCTTGAAGTCTGACTTTGACAACTGGACCATCTATTTCTGCAATCTCTACATTACCTCCATCAGATATTAAAAAAGGTCTTAGCTCGTCGAGGACTTTTTCTACATTTTCGTTTGTCAGCGAGAGTGTTTCAGTACTCATAATTTTGGATTAACTTTATAATAAGCCTAGAGAGAAATCTGATTAATTGCAAAAAAGATAATTTTCTGTTGTGACTTCATCTGAAAATCCCACTAATGACAATAGCTACTTTGATGCAGTCTTAGTAGGAGCAGGGATAATGAGCAGTACTTTAGCACTCTTAATTTCAGAAATTTTACCAAATTTAAGAGTTCTTATTATAGAAAAATTAAATGCTCCAGGAAGTGAAAGTACTGGGGCTTTTAATAATGCAGGTACAGGACATGCTGCTAATTGTGAATTAAACTATACCCCTTTAGATAAAAAAGGAAATATAAAAATAGATAAAGCGCTCTCAATAAATCGTTCTTTTGAAACATCCATGTCTTTGTGGGCCTCATTGTATGAAGCAGGGAAAATTGATATCAAAAAGTTTCTAAAATTTATTCCTCATATTAGCTTTGTGTCTGGTCAGGATAATATTTCTTTTTTAAAAAAAAGATTTCAGAGAATGACTGAAAATCCTGAATTTATTGATATGGAATTTTCTACATCTTTTGATGAAATCTCATCATGGGCTCCTCTAATAACAAAAGATAGGAATCCATTTACTAAAATTGCTGCTACCAGAATAGGTAGAGGAACAGATATTAATTTTGAGGCCCTCACAAAAGAGTATTTGTCATTAGTTGCTTTAGACAATAATGTTGAAATCAGGTACAAAACAGAATTATTAGATTTAAAGAAAATTGATAATAAGAAATGGGAACTAGAAATTAGTTCTGAAGGTAGAAAAACTTCAATTAGAACTGGTTATGTTTTTCTTGGTGCTGGTGGAAAAACAATTAATTATTTGCAAAAATCGAAAATTCCAGAAGCAAAAAGTTATGGTGGATTTCCTGTGAGTGGGAAATGGCTTATTTGCGAGGAAAAAGATTTAACAGAAAAACATAACTCAAAAGTTTATGGCAAGGCTGATATTGGTTCTCCACCAATGTCTGTGCCTCATTTAGATACCAGGTGGATTGATAATAAAAAACTTCTTTTATATGGACCTTTTGCTGGATTTACAACAAAATTTTTAAAGCAAGGCTCATACTTTGACTTATTTAGTTCAATTAAAAAGAATAATATTTTTTCTATGTTAGACGTTGGTTTCAAGAACAACGATTTAATTAATTACCTAATATCACAATCATTAAATAACCACAACTCAAGAGTTGAAAGTTTAAAGAATATGATGCCATCAGCTAATCCCTCTGATTGGTATTTAAAGAATGCTGGTCAAAGAGTCCAAATAATTAAAAAAACTGAAGGTGGTGGTTCTTTGAAATTTGGAACAGAGATTGTGAATTCATCTGATGGATCATTATCTGCTTTGTTAGGAGCATCTCCCGGTGCAAGTACTGCCGTCTCAATTATGGTTGAGGTTCTAGAAAAATCTGTTTTATTTTTAAACGATAAGCATAATCTTCAGAAAAAAATAAATGACTTAATTTATCCAGAACTATCGGACTCTAAAAATAAAAGTGCCTTAATAAAAGACATCAAAAAAAGAAATAATTCCATTTTTGGTTTCCATCCATAATTCTAATTAGCTAGTATTAATCAAGATGTAATAAGAGGAGAATTTTTCTTTCTATATGACTGATATATCGGTTTCAAAAATTAGGAATTTCTGCATAATAGCTCATATTGACCATGGTAAATCTACCCTTGCAGATAGGTTGCTCCAAGATACTGGTACTGTAAAGCAAAGGGATATGCAAGAACAATTTTTGGACAGTATGGATCTTGAAAGAGAAAGAGGAATTACTATCAAGTTACAGGCTGCTAGGATGAAATATAAAGCTGAAGATTCTCAAGAATATGTTTTAAACTTAATTGATACACCAGGGCATGTTGATTTCTCTTATGAGGTTAGTAGATCTCTTCAAGCTTGTGAAGGAGCTTTACTAGTTGTTGATGCAAGTCAAGGAGTAGAAGCTCAAACCTTAGCTAATGTTTATCTTGCCCTAGAAAATAATCTTGAAATAATTCCAGTTTTAAATAAAGTTGATTTACCAGGTGCTGATGCTGAAAAAATAAAGCAAGAAATAGAGGAAATTATTGGACTAGATACATCTAATGCAATAAATTGTTCAGCAAAAACTGGAGTTGGTATTAAAGATATTTTGGAAGCAATCGTAAGAAGAGTACCTCCTCCTAAAGATGAAATTAAACTACCCACAAAGGCACTCATTTTTGATTCTTATTATGATCCCTACCGAGGAGTAATTGTTTATTTCAGGGTGATATCAGGGTCTCTTAATAAGAGAGAAAAGATATTATTAATGGCTAGTAAAAAAAATTATGAACTGGATGAGATAGGAATAATGGCCCCTGATCAGCAGCAAGTTGATGAATTACATGCAGGAGAAGTTGGTTATTTAGCTGCATCTATAAAATCAGTTGCTGATGCGAGAGTGGGAGATACTATTACTCTTTTAAATTCACCTGCAAATAATCCTTTGCCTGGTTATAAAACAGCAAATCCTATGGTTTTTTGTGGCTTATTCCCTACTGATGCTGATCAATTCCCAGATTTAAGAGTATCCCTTGAAAAATTACAATTATCTGATGCAGCTTTAAAATACGAGCCCGAAACCAGTAGCGCGATGGGCTTCGGATTTAGGTGCGGATTCCTGGGACTTCTTCATATGGAGATTGTTCAAGAAAGATTAGAAAGAGAATATGATTTAGATCTAATCGTGACTGCACCATCAGTTATCTATAAGGTTAATTTAAATCAGCAAGAACATATCTTTATCGATAATCCTTCTACAATTCCCGATCCACAACTTAGAGAATCCATAGAAGAGCCTTATGTGAAAATGGAAATTTATGCACCCAATGAATTTAATGGAACATTAATGGGTTTATGTCAGGAAAGAAGGGGAGTATTCATAGATATGAAATATATAACAACAGATAGAGTTACTTTAATTTATGAAATTCCACTAGCAGAAGTCGTTACAGATTTCTTTGATCAAATGAAAAGTAGGACCCAGGGTTATGCATCAATGGAATATCACTTGATTGGCTATAGAAAGAATGACCTTGTTAGATTAGATGTTCTAATAAATTCAGAAAGAGCAGATCCATTAACTTCGATTGTTCATAAAGATAAGGCTTATGGTATTGGCAGAAGTTTAGTAGAGAAATTAAAAGAACTTATTCCAAAACAACAATTTAAAATACCTATTCAAGCATCAATCGGGAGCAGGATTATTGCAAGTGAAAGTATAAGTGCTTTACGAAAAGATGTTTTATCTAAATGTTATGGAGGAGATATTTCTAGGAAAAAGAAACTTTTGAAGAAACAAGCCAAAGGTAAAAAGAGGATGAAGGCAATGGGTAAAGTTGAAGTCCCTCAAGAAGCTTTTATGGCAGTCCTAAAATTAAACCAGTAATTTTTTAGAATTTAAAATTAATAGCTATTTTTTTTTTTTAGAATTGGGTATATTTCAGTCATATCTTTAAAAAAAATTTTGGATATTAACTCATTCAATCGTGTCGGAGCAAATATTAGAAAAGCTGGATTCCTAATCGTTCTTTTTTATCTTCTTGTTGTTTTAATAATGAAATTTTTAGAGGCTAATAGTTTTTTTGGTTATTCATTTTCAATGTTAAGCAATGAGATCTTTGCCCCTCCTTCGCTCAATCATTTCTGTGGCACAGATAGATTAGGAAGAGATGTTTGCTTAAGAACTTTACAAGGATCATCTTTAGCGATAGAAGTTGTTTTCTTAGCTATTCTTTTTTCATTAAGTTTAGGTTTGCCATTAGGATTATTAAGTGGTTATTTTGGGGGGTTTTTTGATAAATGCTTATCACTAATAATGGATACTATTTTTTCAATACCTGTAATTTTGCTTTCAGTTGTTGTGGCTTTTGTATTGGGTAAGGGTATCCTTAACGCAGCTTTGGCATTGTGTATTGTTTACTCGCCTCAATATTTTAGATTAATCAGAAATCAGACAATTTTGGTTAAATCCGAAACTTACGTGGAGGCAGCCCAAGTTTCAGGAGCTGATGTTAAAACAATTATTTTTAAATATATTCTCCCAAATGTAATAACACCATTGCCTATTCTGCTTACCTTAAATGCTGCTGATGCAGTTTTAGTATTAGGAAGTTTAGGATTTTTAGGTCTTGGTGTTCCTGCAGATGTCCCAGAGTGGGGAAGTGATTTAAATCTTGCTCTTGCTGCATTACCTACCGGTATATGGTGGACTGCCTTATTCCCCGGTTTGGCAATGTTTTTTTTGGTTTTAGGTTTCTCTTTTATAGGAGAGGATCTTGAAGAAATTTTTGATAGTCAAAAGACTGAATAAATTTAGTTATCTGTAATAGAAGCAAATTCTCCTTGGTCATTCAACTTTGGATATTCTTTAGCTGATTTTTTGTACAACGCAGCTAATTCTGGGTAACACCATTCAAAAAGGGACTTTTGATATTCATCTAAATTTAAACCTTCTCCATTAGTGGGCAACATACCTTTATTTTTTCTCTGGCGAATAGCTTCAAATAATAATATCGATGCAGCAACTGAGACATTAAGGGATTGAACCATACCTCTCATAGGTATGAAAATTGATTGATCAACCATTGATATAAGTTCACTACTTAATCCCCATTTTTCTGCTCCTAGAACAAAACATGTATTTTGAGAATAATCAAAATTTCTATAATCTTCTGATTCACTATTAAGAGTCGTTCCATATAATTTAAAACCCTTATTCTTTAAATCAGATATTGCCGTAATAGTGTTTTCATGATTATTTAGTTTGACCCATTTTTGACTTCCTTGAGCAGTACTATTAAAAGTCTTAACTGCATTACTTTTGCTAATAAAATTTGCTTCGAAAACTCCTGCTGCATCACAGGACCTTAATATAGCGGATAGATTATGTGGTTTATTGACATCCTCAACTAAAACAGTCAAGTTTTTCATTCTGCAATCTAAAACGCTTTTGATTCGTTCAAATCTTCTCGGCAAAATATACATTTATAATTATTTCACACTTCTAAATTATATTCAAAAAATATAGATTACCTATTAAATCTCTTGGTTTATAATATTTTGGTAGTTTGAATTAACCCAATGGCATACATAGAATGGGATTATACAATAATCACAAGCATGGTAGAGAAACAGGGATGGGAATTACCTGAGCGAAAATCTGAAGAATGGAATAAATTTAACGATGAATTAGGAGAAAAAATGAGAGGAGTAGGAATCGTTTTTGAAAAATATTGTAAATTCGCTCCTGATGTAGGCGAAGGAGTTCATCTATTAGATGATTAATCATTAATATTTTTAAACCATTGATGTATCCCTTTATCAATGGCTTATTAATTAATAAGATAATATAATTTTCCTAAATTAGAACTTTTAATTATTAAGGCTTTATAAAGCTTGTACTCTAAAAAAAATTTTTTTTCCCACAAAAAAGTTATTTAATTTCTATATTTGAAGAAAAATATGAAAAATAAATTAACTTTTTTATTCGATGGTGGTTGTCCACTTTGTTTGAGAGAAACAAATTTTCTAAAAAAAAGAGATATCTTAAATCAAATTGCATTTATAGATATTAATAGTAAGGATTATGATCAAAGTCTTTTCAATGACATCTCATATTCAGAAGCTATGTCAAACCTACATGGGATTATGGAAAATGGTGAAATTATTAGGGGACTAGATGTACTTGCATATTCTTATGAATTAGTTGGTTTAGGTTGGGTTTATTATCCCTTGAAGATTAAGTTCTTATCCCCAATACTAAGACTGGTATACAGATATTGGGCAAAATATAGACTTCAAATTACAGGTAGATCCGATATTGAAAAATTTTGTACCTCTCAATGTGAACAATAAAGATGGAAAGTATCGACATAGACAGAATAATAGAAATGTGTTGGGAAGATAGAACACCCTTTGATGCTATCGAGTATCAATTTGGTTTAAAAGAGGAAGATGCGATAAAAATTATGCGTCAAAATCTTAAACCCAAATCCTTCAAAGTCTGGAGAAAGAGAGTTTCGGGAAGAAATACAAAACATATGGCGCTTAAAGATTCAACTAGATTTAAATCTACTCATAAAAGAAAATTATAAATTTTGAAAAATCTTTCTACTAAAACTTGTCCTGTTTGCAATAGGCCATTCGAGTGGCGTAAAAAATGGAAAAACTGTTGGGATGATGTAATCTACTGTTCAAAAAGATGCAGTAATAGGAAGTCGCAAAGATGAAACAAGTATCAATTATTTTCCCGAATCAACTTTTTAGAGAAAGCCCAATCTTAAAAATAAATTGTGAAATTTTGATTCTGGAAGACTCATTATTTTTTGGAAATGATAAATTTCACAAATTAACTAATCATAAAAACAAGTTAGTTTTTCATAGAGCATCTATGCTCGCTTATAAAAATTATTTAGAAATATCTGGCTTTAAAGTTTTATATATAGAAAACAAGAATAATTTTTCTACAGTTGATTACTTATCGGAATTTATTAAAGATAAATATCACAAAATAAATCTCATTGACCCTCATGATTATTTAATAATGAAGAGGATTAATAATTTTGTTGAAAGTAATAATTTAGCTTTAAATATTTTGCCTTCTCCTATGTTTATGAGCAGTGAAGATTTAAAAGAGTTGTTTGCATCTAATACAAAAAAACCTCTTATGGGGAGATTTTATGAGAATCAAAGAAAGAGCCAAAAGATATTAGTTAATCCTGATGATACACCTGAAGGCGGTAAGTGGAGTTTCGACGAAATGAACAGAAAAAAATTACCAAAAAAAATAAATATACCTGATACACCTAAATTACAAAAAAATAAATTTGTAGTTAATGCAGAAAGGTCATTAGCCAATTTTGATATTGAGTTTATTGGAGAAAGTAATAACTTTTTATATCCAATTAATTTTGAAGAGGCAGATGAATGGTTAAATGATTTTTTTAAACATAGATTTTCCTTATTTGGAGATTATGAGGATGCTATTTCTAAAGAAAATTCTTTTTTATGGCACAGTTTACTTTCTCCTCTTTTAAATAGCGGCTTATTAACCCCTGATGTAGTAGTAAATAAAGCATTACTTTTTGCAAAAAAAAATAATGTTCCTATTAACTCTTTAGAGGGTTTTATTCGTCAAATTATTGGATGGAGAGAATTTATTTGCCTCGTCTATAAAAAGTACGGAACAAAGATGCGAAATAGTAATTTTTGGAATTTTGAAGATAAGCCAATTCCAAGATCTTTTTATCAAGGAAATACAGGAATTGAACCGGTAGACGTTGTTATAAAAAATATTATTAAATTTGGTTATTGTCATCATATTGAGAGGCTAATGATTGTTGGCAACTTTATGCTTCTATGTAGAATTCACCCCAACCAAGTTTATAAATGGTTTATGGAAATGTTTATTGATTCCTATGATTGGGTTATGGTCCCAAATGTTTACGGAATGAGTCAGTTTAGTGATGGTGGTATCTTTTCAACAAAGCCATATATATCAAGCTCTAATTATGTAAAAAAAATGTCTAATTTTAAAACTGGCCCGTGGTGTGAAATATGGGATGGCTTATTTTGGAAATTTATTAAAGATAATGAAAGCTTTTTTAGAAAGCAATATCGTCTGGCAATGTTAACGAGAAATCTCGATAAAATGTCAGAGGAAAAATTAAATAATCACTTAAAAACGGCCGATAAATTTTTAAAAGATATTCAATAAATTAAGAGTAACAACCTACAGTTTTCTTTGAAAAATTAAAAGAATATTATGTTATGAAGAAATATTAAGTAGGGATGTTAACTTAGAAAAAATTAGATTTATCTAATGGAAATTGGAACACTTTTTTTAAAAAGTAATTCTACAGGGATCATCACTTTTTCTGAATTAGATTGGATAACTACTCATCAATCTAATTTCACTAGGTTGGAGGAATCCATAGCAATTAAATTAGGCAGAATGCTTGATGCAGGATCTATCAATATTGGTTGCCGTTTGAAATCCTGAATAAGTTTATATTTTAATAATGAAGTATCAAAAAGAAAAAAAAATATTTTTTCGGGAAAGAATCCATTCTTTGAATATCTTTCTTTTTTTAGGATTTAATCTTTCACTTATTTCTATCTTAGGTTTTATTTGGTTTAATTCTGCAATTGAAAAAGTAGTTTAAATTTTTGAATTTTTTGTATATTAAAGTTATGTTTAAAAAATTAATTATATTTTGAGCATAGGATATTTACAAAGAAAGGCAGCTTGGGAAGTTTTATTAAAAGTTAGTTCTGGTGATTTTTCTGATCATGCTCTTGAAAAGGTTTTAAAAAATTATCAATTTAATCCTCTTGATATAGCTTTTATTACGGAATTATCTTTTGGATGCATAAGGTATAGAAAATTTCTTGATCTTTGGATGGATCATACATCAAAAATTACTCATAAAAAGCAGCCTCCAAAGTTAAGATGGCTTCTACATATAGGTTTGTATCAAATATTGAAAATGGATAAAATCCCATTTCCTGCTGCTATTTCAACCACTGTAGAAGTAGCTAAAAAAACAGATTTAAATGGTTTAGCGGGAACTGTAAATGCGATATTGAGAAATGCATCAAGAAAATTAGAACAAAAAATCTTTCCGGAATTATCTTCTGATAGAAAAGAAAGAATTTCATACCTTGAATCATTTCCATTATGGCTAGTAAAGGATCTTTATAAATGGGTCGGCAATAGCGAGGGTGAAAATATCATTAAGGCATTTAATAAAAAACCGTCAATTGATTTGAGAATTAACCAATTAAAAACTAATTTAGATAACTTTTTGAAATTACTTCATGAAAATAATATTGATGCTGAAATTATTAATGATTTACATAATGGAATTACTTTAAAATCTAATCCAAGATCTATAAAAAATTTACCAGGATATAGTGATGGACTTTGGACAATTCAAGATAGATCTTCTCAGTGGATAGCACCTCTCTTAAATCCAAAAGAAGGTGAAAAGATTTTAGATGCTTGTGCAGCTCCAGGAAGTAAGTCAACCCACCTTGCAGAATTAACAAATGATAGTGCTGAAATCATTGCCGTAGATAGATCAGCAAAAAGATTGAAAATATTGCAATCAAATTTAGAAAGGTTAAATTTGAAATCTGTTAATACCTTTAAGGCTGATGCTACGAGTTTGCTTGAATTAAATCCTAAGTTTATATCTTATTTTGATAAAATTTTATTAGATGCGCCCTGTTCAGGCATTGGAACTCTTTCCAGGAATCCAGATTCTAGATGGTCTTTAAGTAAAGAAAAAATAAAATCTTTAACTTTATTACAGGAAAAACTTTTGGAGAGTATTTTCCCTCTTTTGAAAAAAGATGGCACTTTAGTTTATTCAACTTGTACTATTTGTCCCGATGAAAATAATCTATTAATTGAACGAGTTATTGAAAAAAATAAAACTTTAAAATTGGTTAGCCAAAAGCAAATTTTACCTAGCTTAGATTATCCTGGTGATGGATTTTATTCTGCAGTAATTTCTTATAAATCTTAAAAATATAATTTATTTTTTAATTGGAATTTTATAAATTTCAGATATAAACTTCTTCCATAAATAAGCTGCATTTCCACTAGATAATTCAGATGCCTTGTTATCGTCGTAACCTATCCAGATCCCTGTTGTAAGGTTATCAATGGAACCAATAAACCAGAGATCTTTATTTCCATCAGATGTTCCTGTTTTCCCATAAATTTTTTTCCCTTCTATAAAGGCCGCCTTAGAAGTGCCGTCTTTTACTGATTCTTCTAGAAGTTTATTTATTTTTTTAGTAATTTTTAAATCTAATATTTTCTTGGTAATAAATTTGTTTTCCCAAATAGGTTGATTATTGTAGGATTCTATTTTTTCTAAAATGCTGGGGTGATGAATTTCCCCTTTATTGTTAATTGCAGAATATGCATTTGTAATATTTAAAAGATTATCCCCATATGAGCCAATGGCTAATGATGGAAATTCCTCAAACTTTTGCTTATAACCCAGACCAAATGCATTAGCTAAATCAATAATATTTTTCAAGCCAATTTTTTTTGTTATTGATATTGGAACAATATTGGATGAACTTTTAAATGCTTCAATCAAAGATATTTTACCTCGATATTCTTCTGAGAAATTTTTTGGGCAATAATTTTCCCAGCATTTTGGTAAGTCTTCAAATTCGTCACTTAATTTAGTTCCTTCTATTAATGCCGCCGCATAAGGAATTATTTTAAAAATAGAACCAAGAGGTCTTATAGATGAAGTTACTCTATTAAATTCATTTAATGATGGATTTTTGCTAGTTACCATAGTTCTAATTAGTCCTGTGTTTGATTCGATTGATACCAATGCAACTTCAATTTCTTTAGGCCCTACATATCTTGAAATTTTTTGGGCAGTTTCTTGCCAATCTTTATTAATAGAAGTTTTAATTCTTAAAAACTTATGATTATTTTTATTCTCAATTCTTTTATCTGTTTCCTCAATAATAAAATTTATCAGTAATTGATCATCTAAAAATTTATCGGTTGTTTGATAATTTAAAATTATTTCTTCTTGAATAGCTTTATTCTTTTCTTCAAGAGATATATATCCGTCAAGATACATTGATTCAAGAACTTTATTTCTACTTTTAATAGCTAGTTCTTTATTTTGATAGGGTGAATAAATTGAGGGTGCCGGAGCTAATCCTGTAATTAATGCTATCTCTGATAAGGTCAATTCATCAATAAGTTTCCCAAAATAAACCTGAGCAGCCTCGTTAACACCATATGCTCCTGATCCTAAATAAATATTATTTAGATATAATTTTAGAATTTGTATTTTGTCATATTTAAATTCAAGTGTGAGAGATATAAATATTTCTTTAATTTTTCTTTGAAAACTTAAATCATTATTTAAAAAAATTAATCTAGCAACTTGTTGAGTTATGGTACTTCCTCCCTCCTTAACATAGCCATTCTTAATATTCTGTAAAAGGGCTCGTGAAATACTTATTAAATCTACTCCATTATGCTTATAAAATCTTCGATCCTCCGAAGATATAAAAGAGTTTTTTAAAAGAATTGGAATTTTGTGTTTACTATTATCTATTTCAAATTTGCGGCTCAATTTGCTAAGTACCTTATTGTCGGAAGAAATTATTACATAAGAATATTTGGTAGACTTTGAAGTTTTATTTTTAGATTGATCAAATTTTAATGTAGTAATTATTAGGTTAATAATATAAAAAGATATTCCAGACAATATTAATATTGAGATTATTAGAAAAAAATATTTAAATTTTATCTTTCGCAATTTAAGCAACTAAGAAACTATGACCTATTGCTAATGCTGTTACTAACATACCAGTAATAAGAAATGGTTGTGCACTTGCTTGATATTTGACGTCAAACTTTAGAGGATCTCTTAGTAACCACATGTCTTGAAATGTAATTTGCGGAATAACCAGTAAAACCAAAATTACAGAGGCTAAATGTTGACCAATAATGACTAATACTACAACCATTGCTAATTGAAAAATGTCAATCAGTCCTGCACTTATTCTACTTGCATTTTTAATTCCAAATACTACTGGTAAAGAATTCAAGCCTAGCTTTGAGTCTCCTTCGACGCTTTTAAAATCATTAATAACAGCAATACCAAGTCCAGAAAGGCTATAAGCAAGTGTTAGTAAAGCCGTTACTATAGTTAATTTCCCAAACAAGGCTTGTCCTGCCCACCAAGGTAAAGCTATATATGATGCGCCTAATGCATAATTTCCAAGCCAACCATTTTGTTTTAATTTAAGAGGTGGAGCAGAATATATATAACTAACAAAAGATCCTCCTAATGCTAAAAGTAAGACAGAAGGAAAGTTGTGCTTAGCATATAAATCTAATAGAAAAGCAACTATTAGGCCTGCAATAAGTAATACCCAGATTTGAATTTTTACATCTTTAATTGAAATTTTTCCAGAAGGAATTGGTCTATTCGGTTCGTTAATTGCGTCAATTTCTTTATCAAAAAAATCATTTATGGTTTGTGTATAACCTGCCAGAAGTGGCCCACTCATTAACATGCATGCTAAGGAAGCTAAAACATTACTAAATGTCCATTCAAAATTTCCACTTGCAGCCGCTCCACAAATAACACCCCATATCAAAGGGATCCACGTAATTGGCTTCATTAACTGTATACGAAGTTTCCATATACTTGAAGTTTCAGAGGCACCCTTAATTCCTAAAAGTTGTTTTGGATCATTCACTTTACTCTTTAACCTTTCTCAATTTCTTCTGGGAAAAACCAGTTTTGCTCACCATTCTGAAATTTTGCGGTGATTCCAATACTCCTGCCATCTGTCATTTTATAGCCTGTTATTACGGCTTTAGGATTAGAGGATATTTGATCAATTAATTTTGCGGGTAGTCTATCTTTTACTTTGTTAATGTTAATTTTAATTTTACTACCAATTTTGGGTAATAATTTTGTTTCAGCCATAAGAGGTAAAATGGAAGCTATTATGCAAGATTAACAGCATTTGGTCAATTTTTACTAAAATGGTATCTCTTCGTTTAATTCCTTGTTTAGATGTCGCCAATGGCAGAGTGGTTAAAGGTGTAAATTTTGTTAACTTGAGAGACTCAGGGGATCCCGTTGAATTAGCTTGTAGGTATTCTGATGAAGGCGCAGATGAATTAGTTTTTTTAGATATTAGAGCAAGTGTGGAAAATAGGAATACATTAGTTGACCTTGTTTCTAGGACAGCAAAATCAGTCAAAATCCCTTTTACAGTGGGTGGAGGTATAGATTCTGTTTCTTCTATTAATGATCTTTTAAGAGCGGGAGCGGATAAAGTGAGTTTGAATTCCTCAGCCGTTAGAAATCCTGAATTAATTTCTAAAAGTTCAAGCGAATTTGGTACTCAATGCATTGTGATAGCAATCGATGCTAGAAGAAAAGTTAATAAGGTTGATGAATGGGAGGTATATGTAAAAGGAGGGCGAGAAAATACTGGAATAGATGTATTAAGATGGGCAAAGAAAGTTGAGGAATTAGGAGCGGGAGAAATATTGCTAACTTCAATGGATGGTGATGGAACTCAGAATGGATATGATTTACATTTAACAGAATCCGTTACCAATATTGTTAACATCCCAGTAATTGCTTCAGGGGGTGCAGGCTCTCTAGAAGATATCTATGATGTTTTCAAAGAAGGCAGGGCATCAGCAGCACTTTTAGCATCATTACTTCATGATAAGAAACTAACTTTAAAAGAAATAAAAACGTTTCTCCTCGAAAAAAATCTTCCAATTAGACCATATGAATAAAAATTAAATTTATCCCAAAACAAAGTACTTTATAATTTAAAAATGATATTCACAAAAACTATCGAAGTCAAAAATATATTTAATAAAATTTCTTATAAATATGACTTTTTGAATAATCTGTTAAGTTTTGGACTGCACAGATTATGGAAAAGGAAATTAGTTAATTTGTTGGAACCTTTAAATGGTGAAGATTGGGCAGATTTATGCTGTGGAACTGGAGATTTAGCATTCTTAATTTCTGAGAGAGTTAGTCCAAGTGGCTCGATTACTGGGATTGACAGTGCCGAGGATATCCTAAATATTGCAAAGAAAAAATCAGATCTAAAAAAAAATAAATTTATCAAGTGGGAAATTAAAGATGTTTTAGAAATTAACGATTATTCAAAAAATTTTGATGGGATTTGCATGTCCTATGGACTTAGAAACTTGAATAATGTTGAAGAAGGAATTAAAAAAGTTTTTTATCTTTTGAAGGATAAAGGAAGGGCAGGGTTTCTGGATTTTAATCACTCAATAAAAAATTCTTTATCTAGTATTTTTCAGAAATTATATTTGAGACTTATTGTTGTTACCATTTCTCGCCTTTTTAATTTAAGTTCAGAGTACGCATATATTGAAAAAAGTATTAGAAATTTTCCAAAGAAAAATGAGCTTATAAAAATTGCTAAGGAAGTTGGATTTAAAAAAGCTGAATATAGAACTATTTTTTGGGGACAAATGGGAATACTAATTTTAGCTAAATAAAGAATTTAGTTACTTATTTTTCTCCAACAAAAAGAACATTTTCCCCATCTTTTGATTTCGCCTGCAGGAGTTGGGGAATTACAGAGAGTGCAAATGCACATATTATTTTGATTGATTCTACTTGGATGCTTTGCCCAAATTATCTTTGCATTAATAGTTTTAGTATTTTTATTTTTAATTTCATAATTTTGTATTACTTTTATTTCATTCAAAGTTATTCCAATTTTCTGTATTCTCTCTTTTAATTTATGTTTGTTGTAGATTAAAGCTTGGCGCCACTGAGGATGATTTACAGCAATAGTAAGTATCTTTTTTTCAATATTTAATGGTTTGCATTCTTGAAATAGTTCCAAACCGATTAAGTCCTTCCAGTTTTCATTTATTTTAGTAAGTTTATCCAAGTCCCCAAATGATTTTTTGAAATTATCGAGACAATTTTTTAATGGATGTGGATTCCTTCTATTAACTATTGGCAGATACTTTTTGTCCAATTTGTAAAATTTACTTATTAAGACTAAAGTTAATCTAATCTTCAAAAAGATGCTCGTTGTTTTAATAAAGAATTTGTGAAAGTTATTGGATCTTCAGCTAAGACAGTTTTTTATTTAAAAAAAATTCAGGGTCAATATCCAAGTTGGAGAATTCAGTACAAAATAAAATGCAAAAGTACTGAAAATGAGCTTACAAACTGGCTTAGATGTTCTGAAATAAAGAGAAATCAACCAGTAGCGATAATAGCAAGAGAACAGTTGTCCGGTTTTGGCCAAAACTTAAGAACTTGGGTTTCTCCAAAAGGAGGGATTTGGTTAAGTGCAGCTTACCCAATATTTTCAAAAGAATTTACAAGTCAAATATTTAATTTGTCTTTAGGAATTAAGATATGTGAAATGTTTAGACAAGAAAATATAAATGTTTGTTTGAAATGGCCAAATGATATTTTCTTTGGTTCAAAAAAGTTGATTGGATTTTTACCAAGGGTCATAACCAGAGGCAAGGAAATTATTTATGTAAGAATAGGTCTTGGCATGAATGTTTTAAATTACACTCCATCAGAAGGTATTTCATTATCAGAAGTACTTCAAACTAAGAATATTAATCAACATTATTGGACAGCCAAAGTTCTTAAAGCTTTTCATGATGCAGTTGAATGTAATAACAAAAAAGAATATGTGATCAAATCGGCAAATAAGTTCCTCACTAAAAAAAATTTACCGAGTGGTTTTTGCCCTCATACATGGAAAATTAAAGATATTGATTCGAATGGGAATTTAAGAATTGAAAATGAAACTCAACTACAAGTAATTAGAAGGTTCTGAATTTAATTAACTTTTAATTCAACTATTCTTCCATCTTTAAATTTGGCTATTTTTTTTGCGCGATTTGCAACTTCATCTTCGTGCGTAACTAAAACTATAGTTATCCCAGATTCATGCAGTTTGTCAAAAAGATCTAGTACATCTTCAGTTGTTTTTGAATCTAGTGCTCCAGTGGGTTCGTCTGCTAATAATATTGAAGGGTTATTGATAATTGCCCTAGCAATAGCCACTCTTTGTTGTTGACCTCCTGATAATTGGTTAGGGCGATTATTCATTCTTTCAGAAAGGCCAACTTTCTTTAAGGCATTCTTGCCTTGCACTAATCTTTGCTCAGGCTTAATCCCAGCATAAATCATTGGTAAAATTACGTTCTCAAGTGCTGTTGCGTCTGAAAGAAGATGAAATTGTTGAAAAACGAAGCCTAATTTTTGGTTACGTATCTCCGCTAGCTCATCATCAGATAATTTCTCAACAGGGATACCATTTAATTTATAAACACCTTCAGATGGTCTATCTAGACATCCAATGATATTCATTGCTGTACTTTTACCTGAGCCACTTGCTCCCATTACAGCTAAATAGTCACCTTTATAAATTTCTAAGTTTATGCTGTCTAAGGCTTTAACAGTTAGATCATCTTTACCGTATGTTTTAGTTATTCTCTCTAAACTTGCAACTTTTTTAGGCATTTATTGAAAAAATTGTTCTAAGAAATATTGTTTGTTATAGCAATAACATCTTGTAAAAAAGGAGTTTCTGAAACTGCTGTATTAGCTAATTTAAAAAGAGGATTAGACAGGATTCCTCCAAGAGCAGTTACTGCGACACAAGTATAAAGTGCAATTCTCAAGGGAGGTAATCCTACAATTTCCCAATTAATTTCAGGATATGATTTGACTATTTCAGAAGCTTCCTGTGGTTCTTTAACTACCATCATTTTTATCACTGAAATGTAGTAGTAAATAGATATAACTGAAGTTACTAATCCAACTATAACTAATAGATATTGATGATTTGCCCAACCTGCAAAGAACAAATATATCTTTCCAAAAAATCCTAACATTGGAGGTAAACCTCCAAGAGATAGAAGACAAAGGCTCAAGCCTAATGTAATAAGGGGATCTTTTTGGTAAAGTCCTGAGTAATCAAGAATTCTGTCAGAACCAGTTCTTAGTGAGAAAAGTATTACACAAGAAAATGCACCCAAATTCATAAACAAATATGCAGCCAAATATAAAACAGCTGCTGATAAACCATCTTGTGTGCCAGATACTATTCCAATCATTACAAATCCGGCTTGTCCAATAGAACTGTAAGCTAGCATCCTTTTCATTGAGGTTTGAGCTAGAGCTACAACATTTCCTAGAGCCATGCTTAATATGGCCAAAATGGTAAATAAAAGTTTCCATTCCTCGTCAAAAGAAGAGAAGGTTGTGCTTAATATTCTTATTGCGAATGCAAAGCCCGCTGTTTTTGAACCAACAGATAAAAAAGCTACTACAGGCGTAGGTGAACCTTCATATACATCAGGAGTCCATTGATGAAAGGGAACAGCAGCAATTTTAAATGCAACTGTTGATAAGACAAATACAAGAGCTAGTGAAGTAATGAAGGATGGCTTATTGATAATCTCTAAGCCTATTGTCGCTAAGTTTGTTGAACCACTTAATCCATAAAGAAAAGAGGATCCATACAAATAAACAGCAGCAGCAGCTGATCCAACAAGAAGGTATTTTAAGGCCGCTTCTGAACTTCTTGGATCTCTCTTGAGGTAACCAGAAAGTAAATAGCTTGCTACAGATAAAGTTTCCAGAGATATAAATACACTAATAAGGTCAGTAGATCCACACAAAAGCATTGCCCCAAGGGTGGCTGAAAGAACTATTGCAGCAAACTCGCCAATGGGGCTACCACTTTGTTCTGTATACCGCCAACTTATAAGTAAAGATACTAAGGTTGATAAAGATATTATTGCTCTAAATGCGATGGATAAATTATCTGAATTAAAGGACCCAAGGAATGCGCTTTCTACCGGATTACTCCATTGCAATGCCAAACTAACAAGAGAGCTTCCAATTGATAAATAGCAAATTATTGGTGCCCATTTTGATGCAGTTTTTTCTCCAGCTAAATCTACAAGAAGTGTTCCAACAATACCCAGTAAAATAAAAGCCTCTGGAATAATGGCTTGAGCATTTAAATTAATTGTAAAGATTTCGTTGGGCACTTTATTAAATTGGATTAAATTAGATGTTTGATTGTAAGGGTCTAAGAGTTAATCTTAACTTGATTATAATTTGTGGGTATGATTTTTGAAATTTTCAGAAGAAATTACTTGAAAAAGCTTCAAATAATCATAATATGCCCTAACTGAACAAAAACACCAATTTTTGAAATAAACCTTGGATCACACACTTGTTATTGTTGAAAGTCCCACCAAAGCAAAAACTATAAGAAAGTTTTTGCCCTCTAATTATGAAGTTCTCGCTTCAATGGGACACGTAAGAGATCTTCCAAAAGGAGCTGCTGAAATACCTGCTGCAGTAAAAAAGGAAAAATGGTCAAGGATAGGAGTTAATACAACAGAGGATTTTGAACCACTTTATATAGTTCCAAAAGATAAGAAAAAGGTTGTCAAAGAGTTGAAAGATGCATTGAAAGGCGCGACAAAGCTATTACTGGCAACTGATGAAGATAGAGAGGGAGAGAGTATTAGCTGGCATCTACTGCAAATACTTAAGCCAAAAATACCAACTAAGAGAATGGTTTTTCATGAAATTACTAAGAAGGCAATTAATAAAGCTTTAGACCAAACAAGAGAAATTGATATGGAACTTGTTCAGGCTCAAGAAACAAGAAGAATCTTGGACAGGCTTTTTGGATATGAATTATCTCCTTTACTTTGGAAGAAGGTAGCCCCCCGACTTTCTGCTGGTCGTGTTCAATCAGTTTCTGTAAGACTTCTTGTTAGGAGAGAGAGAGAAAGAAGATCCTTTAAAAAAGCTAGTTACTGGGGGATTAAAGCTTCCCTAGTAAAAGATAATATTACTTTCGAAACTAAATTATTCAGTTTAAACGGTCAAAGAATTTCTAACGGCTCCGATTTCGACGAGCAAACCGGTAAATTAAAAGAAGGAAACAAATCTTTAATAATTGGAGAAGAACAAGTTAATGATTTATTGAAGACTTTTTCCTCAGAGGATTGGTTAGTCTCAAAAATCGAAAAAAAGCCATCCACTCGTAAGCCAGTTCCTCCATTTACAACAAGTACATTACAACAAGAAGCAAATAGGAAGCTTCGTTTGTCTGCTAGAGAAACTATGAGATGTGCACAAGGGCTATATGAGAGAGGTTTTATAACATATATGAGAACTGATTCAGTTCATCTCTCCGAACAAGCCACAAGAGCTGCTAGAGAATGTGTCAGTTCTATGTATGGAAAAGAATATTTATCTAACTCACCAAGACAATTTAATTCAACTGCAAGAAATGCTCAAGAAGCACACGAAGCTATTAGGCCGGCTGGTGAGATATTTAAAACACCAAAGGAAACTAATCTAATTGGTAGAGACTTATCACTTTACGATTTAATTTGGAAAAGAACTGTAGCTAGTCAAATGGCTGAAGCTAGGTTAACAATGATTAATGCTGAAATTAGCGTAGGGAATGGACTATTTAAATCAAGCGGGAAAAGTATTGATTTCGCTGGGTTCTTCAGAGCTTATGTTGAGGGAAGTGATGACCCAAGTTCATCCCTTGAACAACAAGAAATTATTCTCCCAAACTTAACAACTGGAACATGTCTTGAAGTTACTAATAAGGAATCTACTTTTCATGAAACTAAACCTCCTGCAAGATATACAGAGGCCGCATTAGTTAAAGTTCTTGAAAAAGAAGGGATTGGAAGACCTTCTACCTATGCCAGCATTATTGGGACCATAGTTGATAGAGGTTATGCGAATATATCTTCCAATACTTTGGCTCCAACTTTTACAGCTTTTGCTGTTACTGCTTTATTAGAAGAACATTTTCCTGATCTGGTTGATACTACTTTTACTGCAAAAATGGAATCTTCATTAGATGAAATATCTTCAGGCAATCTTGAGTGGCTACCATACCTCGAAACTTTCTATAAAGGTAAAAATGGTTTGGAGGTAAAGGTTCAGAAAACAGAGGGTGATATTGATGGTAAAGCTTATAGACAAGTTGATTTCGAAGACCTTCCTTGCGTAGTCAGAATAGGCTCTAACGGACCTTGGCTAGAGGGTACAAAAATTGATGAATCTGGTAATGAAATTCAGGCTAAAGGTAATCTTCCAATGGATATTACTCCTGGAGATTTAGACATAAAACAAGTTGATCAAATCTTAAGTGGCCCATCGGATCTTGGAACTGATCCAAAAACTGGGGAAAAAGTCTTTTTAAGATTTGGCCCTTATGGACCTTACGTTCAATTGGGAAATAATGATCAAGATAAAGCTAAACCAAGAAGAGCTTCATTACCCAAAGAGTTGAAAACTGATGATCTAACTCTAGATGAGGCTCTTATACTTTTAAGTTTGCCTAGATTGTTAGGAGTTCATCCTGAAGGAGGAGTTGTTGAGGCTGATAGAGGAAGATTTGGTCCCTATATCAAATGGATTAAAAATGAAAATGAATCTGAAAACAGATCCTTAAAGAAAGAGGATGATGTTTTTACAGTTGATATAGAACGAGCATTAGAAATTCTTGCGATGCCAAAAATGGGTAGAGGTGGTCAAGAGGTACTTAAAGACTTTGGAAAACCAAAAGAATTTAAAGAAAAAATCCAAATATTAAATGGAAGATATGGTGTCTATTTAAAATGTGGCAAAACTAATGTTTCGATTGATAAGGATACTGACTTAGAAAAATTCTCCATAGATGATGCTGTATTTCTTTTAGAAGAAAAACTCAAAGATAAAAAAGGATCTGTTTTAAAAAAAACAAAATTAAGTAATAAAAAAACTGCAAGGAAAAAGAAAAGTGAGAAAAAAATATGATTTTTAAAAAAAAAGAATTTTTTTTATTAATTTTTTTGATTTTATTGCAATCATGCTCTGGAGGGCTAATTGGAAATTTTCTTGAAAGTAGTTTTGATGATTTAGAAAAAACAAGCCAAGATGAGGATTCTCAAAAAAGTTCAGAAAAAAAAAGCCAAGATGAGGATACTAAAAATAATTTAGAAAATAAAGAATTTATCTCAAAAGAAAATAAAAAATATACACATTTAGAAGAGGCAGAAAAATTAAACAATAACGAGATTAAAAATCATTCAAAAAACAGAAAAATCGAGCTTCAAAGTTACAAAATAATATTTATTTTAAAAGATGTTGATCCAAAAGATCCTATTGAAGAATTAAATACCATATTAATCAATTCTGAGGTAAATTTTGAAATAGAAAAGATTGAACGGATTTTAGATCCAAACAATAAAAATATGAATAAAAAATAATTAAAGAAATTCAATAAAAAAATGAAAATAACAACAAAAACTGAAGCATTAAATATTGTAGAGACCTCATATTTATCATCTCTCTCGTCATTATTATGGGTGGCCTTATATTATTTCCCAATAGGGGGCGCTTTATTAAGGTTGATTTTACCTCTCCCAATGATCTTTTTGCAATTGAGAAGAGGTACTAAAAATGCACTGGAAGGACTCCTCATACAATTTCTACTACTATTCATAATTATGGGTCCTGTTAGAGGAACCTTATTTTTATTTCCCTATGGGATATTAGCTTTTTGGCTGGGCTGGTGTTGGGTTAAAGAAAAGAGTTGGAGAATCAGCTTAACTATGGGAGTTATTATTGGAACTATTGGTTTTTTCCTTAGAGTAATAGCATTATCTACGTTGGTTGGAGATAATCTTTGGGTTTTAATTACTAGAGCAAGTTATGGTCTGATAGAAAAGTTTATTGGAGTATTTAATTTACCTTTTTCTCCTTCAATTTTAAGCATCCAATTAGTTGCGATTTTATTAATAATTTTTCAAGAAATTGTTTATGTTTTAACGGTACATATTATTGCCTATTCTCTTTCCCCAAGATTTAAATTAACTATCCCAGATCCACCAAAATTATTAAATAATCTACTTGATTTAAATCATTGATAAAAAAATAATGTACATTTCAGAATCTGAGATTGGTTTTTTTGGTTGTAAATCCAATAAAGTAATACAACTAAATAGAATAGAAATCCTAAAAGAAAATTTCAATAATTTTAAAATATTTCTAGTAATTGCATCAACTAATACCTCTCAAATTCAAGGAATTTCTGCTGCAGGCATTAATGCAAAATCTAGAAGATTAACAGCACTCGCAGATGCCGAATTTTTGCTTATGGGACCATCGAAAGATCATAAGTATAAATTGCCTCTCCTGAATGCAGGAGTAACTCCGGCTTTAATAAGTTATGTTTGTTCAAAACTTATAAATATTTTTCCAGTTATTGTTCCTTTAGGAATAGGAGTAAAGCCTCACTTTAATCATTTGGTTGTGGAAGAAAAAGATTTGGGACCATCAAATTGTCTCTCTACAGGTAAATCTATGACTAAGGAGAGAGTCCTAAATCTCTATGAAAAAGGTCTTGCTATAGGAAAATCATCAAAACAACCTGTTTTAATTTCGGAATCTGTACCAGGGGGCACCACAACTGCACAGGCGGTAATGGAAGCTTTTGGTTTGCGGGTGTCTAATTTAGTAGGGAGTAGTTTATTTAAAGCTCCAAGAGAATTGAGAAGAAAAGTTGTTGAGAAGGGACTTTTAAATGCAAATCTCAAGACTGATTTCGACTCTTTTGATGTTATTGCGTCAGTGGGAGATCCTTTCCAAGCTTTTTCAATGGGTTTATTAATTGGCGCTAGATTAGCAAACCAACCTGTCATATTGTCTGGTGGAAGTCAAATGTTAGCTGTTATTTTGCTTGTATTAGAATTCTTAAGTGTAAAAGATAAAGATGAATTTTTTGAGGATGTTTTTATTGCAACAACAGGGTGGCTTGTAAAAGATAATTCTCTGAATGTTTTATTAAATTTAATTAATGAGAAATATGATGTTAACTTATTAGGCTTATCAAGCCCTTTAAATTTTAAAACCTCAATATACAAAGAATTAATTGATTATGAATTAGGTCATGTAAAAGAAGGAGTTGGTGCTGGTGGAATATCATTACTTGCTTTCTTGAACGGTTTTAAAAATAACGAAATAGTTTCATTGTGTCAACAAAATCTGGAAATGATGAAGGGCCTAGGTCAAATTTCTTTAGAGAAGGATTGCTGAATGTTATCAAAATTTGCAACTAGAAGAGAATTTTTAGATTTTGGTAAGCTTTCGCTTTTATTTCTATTAAACTCCTGCAGTAATCTACCTAGCAAGGCGAAGATTGCATTACAAAATTCTTTTTATCCAGAATCTTTTAAAGATACGATTCCAAGAGATTGGAAACAGGTAAAAATTAATTTTGAAAGTATCGAGCTACAAAAAAATAGAAACACAATTTTCAACTCTGACTTTACCTTAATAAATGATGGATGGCTTACTAGTATAGATTTTGCGCTATTTGAGAAAATAAATGAATATCGATTGATCGAAAAGTTGGATAATAGATCGATAGGTTTTTTAGGAAGTTTTAATGAAAATCAAAGAAGTAAATTATTTCCTATTGGTGTAGTACCTTACACAGTTATTATTAAAAATAATAAAGAACTTATAAATTCAGCAAAAACTTCTTGGGATTTTCTTTTGTCTAAAAAATTAACGGGAAAAATTATTTTTCCACAAAGTCCCAGAATAATATTGTCAATTGCTAAAAAAATTAATTCCTCTAATTCTTTAAAAAAACTCAAAAGCCAAGCAATGTTATTTGATGATAAAAATATGCTCAATTGGTTAATTAATTCTGATGCCTGCGTCGCCATAGTTCCTTATAGTCTCTGCTCAAAATATTTAAAAATAGATCAAAGGCTTTCTTTAGTTTTCCCAAGCCAAGGAGTTCCTTTGATGTGGCATTTTCTCCTTAGTCGATCAAATTTAAATAATGAAATATTAATTAAATGGATTAAATCCTTAGAAAATAAATCAGTAGTAGATAAATTGGTAAATCAAGGTTGGTATCTACCATTCAATAGTGATTATTTACAAAGTAAATACAAATCTGAAATGTTATCCATCTCAGGCCCTTCTCAGAAATGTTGGGATAATAGTTGGTCTTTCCCAGTCTTAACAAATGAACAAAAGATTAATCTTAAGAATTCTTGGGATGAATCTTTAGTCCCATAATCTTTTTGTCGGAGTTTCAATTAGTAAGTTATGGGTTTGCTTTAATAGATTTGGTATATCTAGTTTACTTGGACATTTAGGTACACATTCATTACACTCTTTGCAAAATGAGGAATTTTTTTCTTCCCACCAGTGGTCAGCTCTTCCTATTAAATTGTATCTTTCTTTTGAAAATTCTAGTTGGCCGTAACCAATAGATATATTCCTTAAACGGAGTATTTCAGGAATAGGTATTTCATTTGGGCATGGTAGACAAGATCTGCATTGTTCACACTTTGTTGAGTCTAATCTTTCTTTAGCTACTTCCTCAATTTTGTTAAGGGCGCTTTTTTCGAGTGTTGTGAGCTTGTTGAAAGAATTTCTAAGTTTATTAGCAAACTCAAAATCTTTTTTGGTTGTGGCTCCCAAGGACAAAGTTGTAATTCCCTTAGCCAACAAAAATCTATATGCTAATTCTAATGGATGAAATGGCTTAGAGGCCTCCAGCAAAATATCGCTTGGGGAATATAATCTACCGCCTTTATCAGCAGGGGATATTGCTAATACTCCCATACCTTTTTTTATAGCTTCCTCTGCCAAAGTAATTTTAGATTGATCTAAATAATGCAAATGAAGACTACAAAAACTAAAAACTTCACAGTTAATGGCATCTTTAATTAGCGAATAACTTCCGTGTGAACTAAAACCGACTTGATCAACTAGGTCCTTTTCAAGTATCCATGATATGAATTTCTTACCCTCTCCAGATAAAACCCAATCTAGATGTTGTTTTAAGTTGAGTCCATGAATTGCAAGATTATTAATTCTCTCGCGATTTAAATTTTTAAGAGAATTTTTAAAATTATTTTTTAATAACTCAAAATCACCCTTTGGTAAAATTTTGGTAGTAATCACCCAACTTTTTTCTTTTATATTCTCTTCTATTTCAAGTTTTTTTATTGAATTTCCAATAAGTGATTCAGCATCACCATAAGAAGGTGCTGTTTCTATGTGGTTAATTCCTACATAATATGCATTTTTTATTATGCCATACATTTTTTCGAGACTTTCAGTTGCTCGCATTGTCCCTAAAGTGAATAAGCTCACTTTTTCCCCTCTACCAAATGATCTTTTTTGTGAATCAATAATAATCATCTAAGTATAATCAATTTCTTTTTATTTACTCTTTAATTTATTTATAGTTGAAAATGATTTAAAGTAAATTAAAGTAAATACAAAATTTTGCAAATATATTTTTCTTAAATCTATGTTTACAGGAATAATTCAATCAATTGGAAAACTAAAACAAGAAAAAAATATTTTAGAAATTGAAATTCTAGATAACTTATTTGATATGGCAATCGGTGACAGCATAGCTGTTGATGGAATTTGTTTAACAGTTAAAGAGATTTTTCAAAATAAATTTACTGTTGATGTTAGCGAGGAAACATTAAAAAAAACAACTTTAGGAGTAAAGTCGAACCTAAATCAGATAGTCAATTTGGAGCCTGCTCTTAGGGTGTCTGACCGTTTAGGAGGGCATATAGTCAGTGGACATGTTGATGGCCTTGGAACAGTTGAGAATATAGAAAAATTGGAGAAATCTTGGCTCTTATCAATAAAGTGGAAAAATAATAATTTTTCGAAATATATAGTTAATAAAGGCAGTATTTGTGTAAATGGTATAAGTCTTACAATTGCAAAATATGAGCAGGAAGGAGAAATATTTACTATTGCGATAATTCCTCATACTTGGCATAACACAAATCTGAATAAATTAAATGTCGGTGACACAGTAAACCTTGAGGCAGATGCACTAATTAAATATGTAGAGAAATTACTTTTATTTAATAAAAATAGTAATCAAGATTTATCTTCAAATAATATTTCTTCGGAGTGGCTTAAAGAAAACGGTTGGTAAAATATATTTTTAATTTAATGGAATTAGATAAATTGTTTTTGACTCTTTTTTAAGATCGATTTTAAATTCCTGGCCAGGTTCTAGACCTAACTTTTTGGTGTAGGCATGACCAATTAATAGGTTACCATTGCCATGAACTTTAGTTTTGAATTCTGTTTGTCTACCTCTTGAAGCTCTATTACCATTTTTCCCTTGACGACCATTGCCTATTTTGTAACCCTTAGCTTCGATAAGTGCCCTATAAAAACTTTTTCTCAAGATTCTTCCGCTAGGACCTATGTAACCACAACCTTTTGCTATCTCATCTTCAGATTTTTTACTT